>PATE01000136.1 GCA_002712305.1 Gemmatimonadota bacterium
AGGTCCTCTACCCGTACACGCTGTAGCGGACGGATCAGAATCTGTAGATGCTGATCGGGGGTCCGCAGGGCCTGGTGTACCGCGGACAGCACCCCGACCGATTCACTTGTGGGATCCTCATGGGCGAGGGCTGCATCGTCGACCAGAACGGCGAGCCGCTCCCCAGAGGCAAGTTTTGTCTCCAAGACACGTGCCAGGACTGGATCGGTGACGGTCAGGGGGCGCAGCTGCTGCGTCGGAAAGGGCACCGGCTCCGATAGTGGGACCGCCAGCACATGTGTTGGCAAGGGGATGCTGGACGTTTCAGTGGCAACCATGGTACTCTCCGTGGCTGGGATTCCGGGATGAATCGATGGCCCCTGCCCCATGGCAATTGCCGTACCAACCCTTGGTCTCTCTGTAAAAACGCGACTGCAAACGTCGGCTATGCCAAGCTGGCAGCGCCGTGGCACTGCCAGATGGCATACGATCTCGATCTGTGCTCTGTTGTTGCCTCGACGACACCGATGTCGGTGAAGGTTTCTAGACGGATTCGAGGCATGCAACCGCCTATGACGGCGAGCAGGATGGACGCCCAATACTCCGCTCAGCTCCCGTCAACGCCACGAGGCAGTTCTTGACAGTCAATATGGTCTAAGTATATTAAACATATTAACTTCCGGCAGTTTTGCGGCTCCGGCCCCGTGTCGAAACTCACACGGGGCTTTTGGTGAATTTCCTGCGCCGACTCCCTGCTTTCGCCCGCCATGGTGGCCTTAGAATATGTTTGACTTCCTGACTCGTAAGAAACACAAGGGCCCGTCCTTCGACCCGCACGTCGAGATCGAACAATTGGGGCAGATGAGTCCCCCATCTACCCTCGTCTGTATGCCTACACCTGGCGACGAGGAGGAGATGGAAGATCTGGGGAAGTCCTTCTTTCTTCGACGGAACAAGAAGATCTACGCCGAAGGTGCGAACATCTACATCACCTCGCCGGACAATCTGAAGAGCACCAACACCGACAACAGCATAAGCAGCAAGGTGATTCGACTGCAGTTCTCCAATCGTCGTGTCCCTCATACTCTCGACTGTCGCATCATCGGGCGCTTCCGGTTGCTGCCTGAGGTTGTCGAATCCCTCGACTTCAACGCCAAATCGGCCTACAAGCTGTTGCCTGTCGGCAAGATCTCGAAGAAAGAAAAGCGCGGGTATTACCGATATACATCGCAGAACTACGGTGACCCACGGATCCCCGTCACGACACATATCACCTTCGATACGTATCTGAAGAGCACAAACCACAAATTCAAATCAGAGGGTGCTCCATCGGTTCTGATCAGCGATCTGCAGGCGGCCCCCTATCACGATCCGCCGCCGCATCGGGCTTTTACGACCCGCGATAGCATCAACGAGTTCCGCGATCAGATGCTGACGAAGGAGCCCAACGATCGCCGTGTAAACGTGACCAAGGTGATTAGAGATGCTTCCTCGAGCATGGTGAAAAAAAACGACGAGGAGTTGCTCCTGGGTGACATCAACATCCTCGGTCTTGACATGGAATCTCTGCGTGATGTGCTCTACTTGAAGAAATCGCAGAAGGCGGGGATCAAGAAGGGACAGGACAACCCATACAACCTTCATGAGGGAGAGCGAATCATCACGCGCTTCTCTCACGATGACAAGCAGTATGAGATGTTGTTTGAGGTCTTGGAACCGCGAACCCAGAATGAGGTCGTGCGTCCGTTAGAGTTTGCGCGGAAGGAAAACGGCCTTTCGATCTCTCTGATCGATTACTCGATTGGGGGTGTCCTCATCGAGTCCAGCTCGAGTTTTCTGAAGCTCGTCTTGGGGGACAAGTGTCCTCCGAATGTCGAGGACGAAGCTAACTTCGACGGTGACTATTGGCAGAAGGCGTTCGAGGAGTTGAAGGTGCCCATGCTGCATCTCACCCTCTACCCCCAAATGGAATTCCCTGAGACGGTGAAGAAGTTCGAGCCCGAGCTCCCGTCAAAATTCTCCATTGTGGGTCAGGTCGTTCGCACACATATGGCACATCACGACGAACGTCGAGTTCTCCAACACGGAATCCAGTTCGCCTACGATGCTCAGGGCGTACCAATGGAGGAGGATGAGATCATCAATTGGCGCTACACGCGCTCCATGAAGGACAACATCCATCTGCGCGAATGCCATATGCACCTGAGCCAGCTGATCGGCTATCTGGAAAACCGTGCAAAGGATCTTCAACGATCCCAACCACGCGGTGCGGAGGGGAGCAACGCCGCCGGTTAGTTACGCCGCAGCTGAGTGACACACTCGGGCAAAAAAACGAGGGTAGCGGATCGAGAATTCCGCTACCCCTCTATTTTTTTGCGCTGGTTCCCCGTTCGTCGTGCTCGACCGCTACTTGAGGACGAGCGGCTCTCTCACGAGAATCAGCCCTCTTCTTCTTTGCGCTTCTTCGCCGAAACTCGATCCTGAAACGCGGACTTCAGCTTCTCGTCGGTATGATGTCCTCTGCGTTCTTCGATTCGCTTGTCCACCGAAGCCTTCAGCTTTTCACTCTTCAGCTTGTCCTCTTCCGGCTTCTCATCTTCACGGAAACGCTGATTGAGAAGGATGAGCAGCTTACTGAAGGTATTCTGGTTTTCGGCGCCCTGATGCAGGGCGTAGGGTGGCATAAACTTCAAACCACGCTCCATCGAATTGCGCCCTCGCTCCTCAATCAGATCACGTGGAAAGACGCGGAAGGTGACTCGGAATTGCTCACGGGCATCCTCTACACGCTCAAGCAGCAAGGGTAGATAGGCATCCACCTCTTTGCCCGCCTTTTTTGGGAACCCTCGAGCCAGCGATTCAGCGATCCCTTCATCCATTCGGAAGTACAGAAGGAAACCGAGTTTGATGTTGATCTCGCCAATATTCTCGTTCGGCTTCTTAATGACCGATGGACGTGCGACCTCGTGATCGATGCCTTCCACGAGACGCTCCTTGATCATCAAGGTGATATCGCCCGTGGTCTCAAACATGTCGATGACAATGTTATCGATCACCTTCAGATCTTCACGTTCGACATACTTGTCGAGGGGGTCTCGAATCGCGTCGAAGAAGTTCCCCTGCGTGCTCTTCTGATTCCATCCTCCCCCACCGGGGAAGATCAGTAGCTTTGCGCCGGACAAGTAGCGCTCCAATACCTGGCCGTCCGTTCTGCCGGGACCACCCGGAAAAGAGTTTACCGTATCGATGCGGATCTCGATGATGTCCTCGCCGCGGACAAGTACATCCTTGGAGAACTTCTTCTCTGCTTCCTCTCGCGGGCCTGCCCAATGTTTGCCGGCATTGTTCGGGTCCTCCTTGATGTAGAAGGACTTGCGCAGAAAGAAACCCTTGGCCAGGAAATACACAGGGCCTTCTGAGTCGTCGACGGTTGTGGTATAGGTCAGTCTGACCTGCTCGCCGGCCGTGAGAAATCGATCGGTCGGTTCAAACGCACCGCCCCCTTTGGAGCGCGGTGCGTTCATGAACACGACGGCCTTGGGAACCTCCTTGAACTTGCGGAAGGAAAACCCGCACAGCAGACCCTGACCTCGGCCGTTCTCAACAGATTCTGTCTGCATCCGAGGTCGCAGAATCTCTGCGTTGACCTCCGCTTCGCGAAATGGAGCAAACAGCGTCTGTAGCTCTTTGGCTTTTGAGAACATCTCTGGCCGGGAAAAGGGCTTGGGCGGCTGTTTTTCCGCCGGTGCCTTGGCGCCATCAGAGGCCTTTTCGCCTGCCGCCTTCTTCTTCTTGACGACCTTTTTCTTTTCTTCTTTGACCTTACCCACAAAAACACCTCTCTCGAGGAACGGCAGCGTCGAAATCGCGGAACTTGTTGATTCCACTTATGATAGAGATATCGTAGCCGATGGTCAATCCGAAGATATTGGTGCGAGAAACGTCGTTACCGCTGCCATGAAGGTGTCCGAATCAGAGATGTGATGACCTCACAGTGGGGTGTATGTGGGAACAGATCTACAGGCTGAGCTACCTGGATCTCATATCCCCCACTGACGAATTCGGCCAGATCCTGCGCCAGGGACTCCGCATTACAGGATACATAGAGGAATCGGTCAGGACCCAGGTCGAGAATGCCCTGGATCACCTTCTTGTGTAGTCCTGCCCGTGGCGGATCCACCACAACCAGGTCGTAGCGTCGTTCCTCTGCGGTCGCGTCGGCCAGCAGGTCCTCGGCCAGGGCGCTGACGAACCTGCAGTTTCCAATCTCGTTGCGTTCGGCGTTGCGCCGAGCGTCCACAACAGCCTCAGAGACAGATTCGACGCCGATCACGCTTCGTGCATGTTGTGCCAGGTGCAAAGACATGCCGCCCGTTCCGGCGTAGAGATCCAGGACATCGCTCTGTGTAAGATCGCCGGCAAGCTCACAGACAGTCTCGTACAATCGCTCAGCGGCTAACGTGTTCGTTTGGAAGAAGGAGCGCGAAGAGATCGCATACTCAATGTCGCCACAACGTTCCCACATGTGCCCGTCACCACGGATGTGAAACTCTTCTTCGCCGATTGCGACCTGGGCGAGGCCTGAATGTTTCGTTACGATGCAGCTTGTGATCTGTCTGCCAAGATCTTCGAACACGGATGCGAGTAGATCATCGACGCCATCGTGCGGATACGAAGAGACGACGAGATTCACCATGACCTCCCCTGTTCGCTTCGCATCTCGTACGACGAGAAAGCGAAGCAACCCCTCATGGCTGCGTAGGTCGTAGACCGGCAGTTTCAGTCGTGTCGCGTGGGAGCGTACGCTGTCTACGATTCGGTTCGAAACCTCTGACTGAAGCCAACACGTCTCCAGATCAAAGACGCGATTGTAGCGCCCGCGCATGTGTAGCCCAAGTTGGGGGACGCCGTCGGGGCCGCTGCCAAAAGAGAATTCCATCTTGTTTCGATAGAAGTTTTGCTGGGGACTTGGCAGAATCGGTCGCCACGAACCTGCGGTCAGGTCCTGCTCTGCCACGAGGCGGTGGACTAGACTCTCCTTGATCTTCAGTTGATCATCGTATTCAATGTCCTGCCAGCGACAGCCGCCGCACACCCCGAAGTGAACACAAGCTGGGTCGATGCGCTCCACGCCAGGTTCGATCAGATCATCGACAACGCCCTCGAAGCGCCCCTTTCGCTTTCTTCTCAGGTAAACGAGCGCACGGTCTCCCGGAACGGCGCGGGGGACGACCACCTCTCGGCCATCGCAGACACCGACACCGTCTCCTTTGGCATTGAGCCGCTCGATATCGAGGGTGATGTGCTCACCACGTTTCATGCTCACCCCCGTCACTCTGGCGAAAAAAGAAAACGAGACGGAGGCAACGGGCCTCCGTCTCGTCACAGAAGGTTTGATCAGATTTCGGGATGCTACACCGGCCGTGAGGCTAGCAAGCTAGCTCGCCTCGACGACTACTCGTCGCCCTGATTCTCTTCCTCTGCCTCGGGAAGATCTTCGCTCAGCGCCGAGTCGCCAGAGCGATCAACGAGTTCAATCAAGCACATCTCCGCTCCATCACCACGTCTTGGTCCCGTCTTGATGACGCGAGTATACCCACCGGGCCGTTCAGAAAACCGTGGTCCAATGTCGTCGAAGAGTTTAGCCACGACGGTCTTGCTGGCGATAACCCTCAAGACCTGGCGTCGTGCGTGAAGATCACCACGCTTGGCAAACGTAATCAGGCTTTCCGCAGTGCTCCGCAGAGCCTTTGCCCTGGCACTCGTCGTGGAGATGATCTCGTGCTCAAACAGAGACGCGGCCATGTTCCCCATCATCGCTTTGCGATGGGATCTGCCGCGACCGAGTTTGGCCGTCTTTTTACCGTGTCGCATGATAGATTCCGATCAGTCTTTCTAGAAGTCCTCGGCCAAGGAGCTCGCGGGCTCGTCTTCGACCTCAACATCGTCGTATTTGGAGATGTCCATCCCCCACGCCAAGTCAAGCGACGTCAGAATGTCTCCCAACTCATTGAGTGACTTGCGGCCGAAGTTCCGGAACTTCAACATCTCCGCTTCACTCTTTGAAACCAATTCATGCAGGGTCGAAATACCAGCCGCCCGCAGGCAGTTTGCCGAACGCACGGATAATTCTAGTTCCTCGACGGGCATGGCCAGCATGCGTGCGACACGCTTGGTCTCCTCATCGACTTCCTTCTCTTCGGCAGGGGCGGGCTCCTGCTCGTAGTTTGCGATCAGACCGAAGTGGTCGATGAGAACTCGTGCCGCCTGAGCAACGGCATCCTGTGGCGACAGGGCACCATCGGTCGTCACCTCTAGAGTGAGGCGGTCGTAGTCCGTTCGGCGACCGACACGAGCATTCTCGATCTCATAGTTTACTTTCAGCACGGGCGAGAAATTCGCATCCAGTGGGACCGTGCCGATCGGTTGGTCCGCAACCTTGTTGTCTTCAGCGAACACGTATCCGCGACCTGTGCCGATCATGAGATCCATCTTGAGCTCTGCGTCTTTGCCGAGCGTGGCGATATGGAGATCTGGGTTCATGACGTCCACCGAGGCATCGACGGCCAGATCCTTTGCTTTCACTTCGCTCGGCCCCTTCGCATGCACACGGATCGTACGGTCTTCTTCTCCGTGATAGCGCAGGGCGACTTCCTTGAGATTGAGAACGATCTCGGGGATATCCTCTCGGACACCTTTTACGACAGAAAATTCGTGCTGCACACCTTCGATATTCAGGGACTTGATCGCGGCTCCCTGAATTGAGGAGACGAGTACACGACGTAGGGCATGACCGACAGTAACGCCGAAACCGCGCTCGAGCGGCTGCATGACGAAGCGTCCGTAGGTATCGGTGAGGCTGTCCTGGTCGATCTCGAGCAACCTGGGCATCTGCAGACCTTCAAGGGCCATATGGATCTCTATCCCCCATGAGCTGGGAACGTGAAATGTGATTCGGATTCGGATGAATCGCGACGACTCGCGCCACCCGTTTCTAAGCGCCCTCGGCGCCACCTCGCGGGACCAGCCCGCGGCAGCCGGCCCGATGAACGGTCCGGAAGTAATGTGTGTACTGTTTTCCCTACACGCGGCTATAGAACTCGATAACGAGCTGTTCCTCGACCGGCGTTGGGATGTCGCCACGATTCGGGCGCTCGGACACGGTACCCACAAGGTTTGCCTTGTCTACTGTCAGCCAAGCGACCAGTTCACGCGAACGACGCATCGATTCCTGAATGACCTCCAACTTGCGACTGCTCTCGGCGACGGAGATGACATCACCCGGCTCCGTCAAATAGGACGGAACGTTCACACGTCGCCCATTCACGGTGAAGTGATTGTGACGCACCAACTGCCTGGCTCCTTTGCGTGAGGGAGCCATCCCAAGTCGGAACACAACATTGTCTAACCTGCCCTCAAGCAGACGCAGCAAGTTCTCACCGCTGACACCCGGAACTCGAGTTGATTCTTTGTAGTATTTGCGGAACTGGCCCTCTCGGATGCCGTAGATCCGAGCCATCTTCTGCTTGGCACGCAACTGAACGCTGTATTCCGATTGCTTGCGGCGCATGCCTTGCCCGTGCTGCCCTGGCGCATAAGACCTGCGCTCAAAGGCACACTTCTCAAGATTGCAGCGCTCTCCCTTGAGGAAGAGCTTTGCTCCCTCGCGGCGGCACTGGCGGCAATTAGGTCCTGTATATCTGCTCATGGTCGAGTCGTCTCGGCTGGTGAATACCGTCGCTTACACACGGCGACGCTTGGGAGGACGGCAGCCGTTGTGCGGCACCGGCGTAACATCACGGATCGCCGAAATCTCCAGACCGGCGTTCTGTAGAGCACGGATCGCGGAATCGCGGCCAACGCCCGGGCCCTTGACCCAGACTTCGACCCGACGCAGCCCCATGCTCACCGCTTCCTGGGCAGCCCGTTCTGCAGCCAGCTGCCCCGCGAAGGGCGTCGACTTTCGGCTTCCGACGATTCCGACCTTGCCCGGAGTCGCCCAGGAAAGCACGTTGCCCTCAACATCGGTGAGGGTGATAATCGTGTTGTTGAAGGTGGATAAGATGTGCGCCACACCCAGTGCTTCTACCTTCTTAGACTTCTTGCGACGGCGACGGCCTCTCTCTGCTGGCAACTCTTCTAACGTCCTGCTAAAGTCTACATGAATGTGCGGCACCGACTGCGACGCACATGTGTTTCTTACAGGTCCGGAGAATCAGCTGGGCCGAGTCTCCGCAGCACCTCTGCTCGAGGCGCTCTGTCGCCTACTTGGTAGGCGCCTTCTTCTTGCCGGCGATCGATCGTCTCGGACCCTTCCGTGTGCGCGCATTTGTCTGCGTGCGCTGCCCACGAACCGGCAGTCCACGTCGATGGCGAAGGCCACGATAGCAGCCGATATCCATCAGACGTTTGATGTTCATGTTCACCTCTCCGCGCAGAGTTCCTTCCACGCGATAGTTGCGTTCGATGATGCCGCGCAACTGCGTGACCTGCTCCTCGGTGAGGGTGTGCACCTTCGCCATTGGATCGAGCTTCGATTCGGCGAGAATCGCTTCGGCCGATGTCCGCCCAATACCGTAGATGTAGGTCAGGCCGATGCGGATGCTCTTGTCGCGGGGAAGATCTACCCCGGCGATACGTGCCATGTATTTGCTCCTAAGCCTTCTATAGTTTTTCGCTGTAGCGTTTAGCCCTGGCGCTGCTTGTGCCGTGGGTTCCGCTTACAGATGACGCGCACTACCCCGTGGCGCCGGATGATCTTGCAGTCGGCACAACGCTTGCCGACAGATGCTTTGACTTTCACGTCCCTTGTCTCCTGCTATGTCCACTGTAGCCTCTAACGCCGGCCCTGAATACGGCCCTTCTTCATGAATCCCTCATAGTGACGGGTCATCAGTTGGGACTCGATCTGTTGGAGTGTGTCGAGAGCCACACCGACAATGATGAGCAATCCAGTACCACCGAAGAACTGGCTATAGGACGGCGTCACATTGAATTGCTCGATCACGAAAAAGGGAAACACGGCGACGGCAGCCAACGCAAAGGACCCCGGAAGGGTAATCCGCGTCAGAATACTGTCGATGTAGGCGGCCGTGCGCTTCCCTGGCCGCACACCCGGAATGAAGCCACCGTGACGCTTCATATTGTCCGACAATTGATTCGGATCCATGACGATGGCGGTATAAAAGTACGTAAAGAAAATGATCATCATCCCGTAGAAGAACCAGTAGAAGAGCGAGTTCGTGGAGAAGTATGTCCCCATGCTCTGCATCAGTTCACTCTGGGGCCAGAATTGCGTCAGCGTGCCCGGAAGAAACATGATCGATTGGGCGAAGATGATGGGAATCACGCCAGCCGCATTGATTCGCATGGGAATGTGCGTAGACTGCCCACCATAGACACGTCGCCCCACGACGCGTTTCGCGTATTGCACCGGTATCCGTCGCTGCCCCTGTGTGAGCAACACGACAAAAGCAACGACGATGACAATGAGGGCGAGGAGGAAGATCTCTTCGATCAGACTCTTGCTGAAGCCCCGGTTGATGAGGTAGTGATTCCACTCACTCTTCACGGCGAAAGGCAATTCTGCGATGATGCCGATGAAGATGATCAGTGAAATACCGTTGCCGATTCCACGCTCTGTGATCTGCTCGCCAAGCCACATGATGAAGATCGTACCCGTTGTGATCGTCACCATCGTCAGGAGCCGGAACCCCCAACCCGGGTCGATGACCGCCTCGATACCAGAGGTCTGGCCACGGATACTTTCAAGGAAGTAGCTGACACCCAGTGACTGCGCCGCCGCCAGGAACACCGTCCCATAACGCGTGTACTGGTTAATCTTCTTACGGCCTTCCTCCCCTTCGCGCTGCAACTTCTGGAAGAAAGGAACCACGGCGCCCATCAACTGGAGAATAATGGAGGCCGAGATATAGGGCATGATCCCAAGGGCGAAAACCGTAGCTCTTGTGAACGCGCCACCGACGAACATGTCATAGAGTCCGAAGATCGTGCTACCGGCGCTGGCGAACCATTCCTGTAGAATGATCGATCGGATGCCCGGGACGGTGATCTGTCCACCGATTCGGTAAACGATCAGAATGCCAATCGTATACAGGATTTTCCGGCGCAGGTCCGGGATCTTGAAGCAATTTTGGATGCTCTGAAGCACGTTTTTCCGCTTTAGCCCTCGACGCCCTGCGCCGAACCACCCGCTTGTTCAATCTTTGCACGTGCGGACTTGGAGAATGCGTGCGCGCGAACGTTCAGTGTTGCACTCAGATCGCCGTCCCCAAGAATCTTGATCGTATCTGTCGCCTTGCGAACCAGTCCGGCCTTGGCAAGTTCGGCAGGACCTACGTCACCTTCGAGACCAGCCTTCTGAATCTCGCCAACGTTGACGACTTGGAAGGTGGTACGGAACTTGGCGTTTGAGAATCCGATCTTGGGCAAACGACGATGCAAGGGCATCTGGCCGCCCTCAAAGCCCCGGCGCGAACCACGCATGCCGCCCGAGCGAGAACGCTGCCCTTTGTGACCACGTCCAGCCGTCTTGCCGTTACCCGTTCCGGGTCCTTTGCCCTTACGCTTGGCCGTACGCCGTGACCCAGGCGCCGGACTCAAGTCTCCCAGCTTCATATTCCTTATGCCTCTTCCGAAACGCTTACGAGGTGGACGACCTTGGCGATCATGCCGCGAATCTGCGGCGTGTCGTTGTGGACGACGGTATGATGGAGTCGTCGGATGCCGAGAGCCCGGACCGTGCCTTGTTGTTTCTGGCTGCGCCCAATGGCACTGCGCACCTGTGTGATGGACAATTTCATCGGAGACTCTCCATAGGCACACCGCGAACGCGCGAGGTCGTCTCAGCATCACGCAGTTCACGCAGACCATCTAACGTTGCCTTGATCGTGTTCTGCGAGTTGGCAGACCCCAGTGACTTGGTCAGAATATCGTGGATTCCGGCAAGATCAAGCACGATCCGGATACCACCACTGGCGATCACCCCAGTTCCGGGCGACGCTGGTTTCAGCAGAACACGCGCTGCACCGAAACGTCCGATGATCTCGTGCGGGATCGTTCCGTCGACAACAGGCACGCTGAACACCTGCTTCTTGGCGTCCTCTGTTGCTTTGCGAATGGCCTCAGCAACTTCTCCAGCCTTGCCGGACCCAACGCCCACATTGCCCGCGCGGTCACCGACCACCACCATTGCCGTGAAGGAGAAATTGCGTCCACCCTTGCGCACATGAGACACGCGGCGGACGCTGTTCTGAACGACGACCTCAGTTAGTTCGGAGGAATTTGAATCCGTTTTTGCCAAACCTGTTTCCTGTTCCTGACGCTTCTATGACTCAGAACTGGAGGCCGCCCTCGCGGGCACCCTCGGCGACGGCGCGAATGACGCCGTGGTAGATCAACCCAGCACGATCAAAGACGACCTTCTCTACACCCTGCTCTTTGGCCTTCGACGCGATCAACTTGCCGAGTTCGTGGCCTTGCTGCGTTCGCGGAATCTGCTTGTCGAACCCCTTGGCCAACGTCGACAGACCGATGATCGAATGGCCGGCCACGTCATCGACGAGTTGTGCCTCGATATTGCGCAAGGAACGCCGCACCACCAAGCGAGGTCGCTCGGCGGTTCCAGAGATCCGCTTTCGAATTCGGTGGCGACGCCGTCGCTGCGCGATGGCCTTCTGCTTCTGCTGCCTGTTTTGCACGTCCAGTTAGTCCCGTTGGATGTCGAAGTCTGTTCGAGTCGATGCCTGCAGGAATCGCAGTTGTCTTAGGCGACGGCGGCCGTCTTGCCGGCCTTCCAGTGAATCACTTCGTCCACGTAACGAATCCCCTTGCCCTTGTAGGGGTCGGGTTTCCGTGTTTGGCGGATTTCGGCGGCCACCTGACCAACCTGCTGCTTGTCGATACCCTGTACAACGATTCGCGCCTGCACTCCACCGGTGCCGTCGGAAACGTCGAGAGCAATTCCCTGCGGTGCTTCGTAAAGCACGGGGTGCGAGTAGCCAATGTGGAGGGTCAGCTTGCTGCCCTGGGCCTCGGCGCGATATCCGACACCGTGAACCTCAAGCACCTTGCTGAAACCTTCCGTTACGCCTTGGACTGCGTTGGCCACCAGCGACCGCGTGAGCCCGTGCAGTGCCATCGCCTCCTTGATGTCGCCCTTGCGCTCGACGACCACTTCGCCTTCGGCGATGCGGACATCGACATGATCGTCCCTGTATCTTAGGTCGAGTTCGCCCTTGGGCCCCTTCACATGGACATCCGGCGAGGATACGGTGACCTCTACCCCCTGAGGGATCGGAACAGGCTGTTTTCCAACTCGAGACACGTTCGAAGGCTCCTTGACTACCAGACGCTGCAGAGGACTTCGCCGCCGACACCCACCTTGCGGGCATCACGGTCGGTCATCACACCGCGTGAGGTAGTTACAATGGCAATACCGAGGCCACGTCGGACCCGCGGCAATTCGGTTTTAGCAGCGTAGCGCCGTAGTCCAGGTCTGCTGGCCCGACGAATCCCCTGAATGATGCCCCGACTCTTGTCGTCGTATCTCAGGTAAAGACGCAACTGGCCTTGCTTGCCGTCTTCGTAGAAAGCGAAATTGTCAATGAATCGCTCCTCTGCCAGCACACGCGAAATCTCGCGCTTGATACCGGAAGCAGGAACATCCACACTGCGGTGCTGGGCGCTGCTGGCGTTACGAATACGCGTCAGCATATCGGCGATGGGGTCGGTCATGCTCATAGTAGGTTCCTTACCAACTCGCCTTGGTGACGCCAGGGATTTCGCCGCGCAGGGCCAACTCGCGGAAGCAGATCCGGCACAGACCAAACTTGCGGTAGACCGCTCGAGGACGACCACATCGTTGGCAGCGGGTATACTTGCGCACGTTGAATTTCGGCTTGCGTGCAGCCTTGATGATCAGGCACTTCTTTGGCATTCGCCGGTCTCTCGTCGTTGTAACAGCGTCAGTTGCTGAAAGGCACCCCAAAGAGTCTCAGCAACTCCTTGGCTTCTTCGTCGGTCTTCGCTGAGGTGACGAAGGTGATGTTCATCCCCCGAATCTTGTCTATTCGGTCGTACTCGATCTCAGGGAAAATGATCTGCTCCCTGATGCCGAGATTGTAGTTTCCCTGGCCATCGAAGCCGCGGGACGGGACACCACGGAAATCTCGCACCTGGGGCAGGGTAAAGTTCACCAATCTGTCCAGGAACTCATACATCCGCTCTTTGCGGAGGGTGACCTTCGCGCCGATGGGCATTCCCTCGCGCAACTTGAAGTTCGAAATCGCCTTCTTGGACCTGCGCACACTCGGCTTCTGGCCGGTGATGGCTGTCAGTTCAGCCAAGACGTTCTCAAGGGCTTTGGGCTCCTGCACCGCTTCGCCAACGCCCGCGTTAACGACGATCTTCTCGAGCTTTGGCACCTGCATGGTATTGCTGTACTGGAACCGCTCGCGCAGGGCAGGTGCCACCTCGGCGACGTACGTGTCTTTGAGTCTGCTGGTTGTCATCACCTACTCCGAGTCGATCATCTCGCCGCTTCGCGCGGCGACTCGAACGTTCCGGCCATCATCGAGGCGTTTCTTGCCGACCCGTGTCGGCTCGTCATTGTGGGGATCGATGACCATCACATTGGAAACATGAATCGGCGCCTCTCGCTCCACGATCCCCCCTTGAGGGTCACGCTGCGTCGGCTTTGTGTGCTTCTTCATCATTCGGATTCCCTCGACAATCAGGCGATCTTGTTCTGGAATCACTCGCAGGACCCGCCCGCGCTTACCCTTGTCATTGCCACTGATCACAAGCACAGTGTCATCGCGTCTGATCTTCATGCCATGATCTCCTAAACGACTTCCGGTGCGAGGGAGACGATGCGCATGAACTGTCGATCTCGGAGCTCTCGTGCCACAGGTCCGAAGATGCGTGAACCGCGCGGCTCGTTGTTTGCGTCGAGCAGGACCGCAGCATTCTCGTCGAAGCGGATATAGGATCCGTCGGTTCGACGAAACTCCTTCTTCGTCCGCACCACGACGGCGCGCGCCACCTCGCCCTCCTTCAGAGGGCCGTTGGGCAACACGTCGTGCACGGCGACAACGATGAGGTCGCCGACGCCAGCGTAACGCCGCTTTGTTCCCCCTAGGACACGGATGCACTTGGCGCTGCGGGCACCCGCATTGTCCGCCATCCGCAGGATTGAATATTCGTGAATCATCTGCTCTTTATGCTCTCTGGTCTGCTCTCACACTACTCGGTAGCTCGGGCGACAACCTCGACGAGGCGCCAGCGCTTGGTCTTGCTCATCGGGCGGCACTCCCGGATGCGAACCAGGTCGCCAACGGCGGACTGATTGCCTTCATCGTGAGTGACGGCCTTCGTCGTCCGGGCAATCTGACGGCCATACAGGCGGTGCGCCGTGCGAGACTCGATCGCGACAACCCGGGTCTTTTCACTTCCAGCTTTGATCACTCGGCCTTCGATCAGTCGGCCGCCAAAGCCATCGTTCTGTGCCATTGACTATTCGTCCTTCGCGGTGGCATCGCCACCAGGTAGGGTGCGAAGACCCTGCTCATGCTCTTTGAGCAGAGTTCGGACCCGGGCAATGTCTCGCCGCACGTCCCGCATGCGAATCGGGCTGCTCAATTGCCCTAGTGTATTCTGGAATCGGAGGTTGAAGCTCTCCTCTCCCAACTCATCAAGGCGCCCTTTGAGCTCGTCGACGCTTTGTTCTCTCATCTCGCTGGCTTTCATGATCGCTCCTAGCCCAATCTCTCGACGAACTTTGTCTTGATGGGCAACTTGTGACCCGCAAGTCGCAGGGCCTCTTTCGCGACCTCCAACTCAACACCCGATAACTCAAACATGATTCGTCCGGGTTTAACGACGGCAACCCAATCCTCTGGGGCTCCCTTGCCCTTCCCCATGCGCGTTTCTGCCGGCTTCTTCGTCCGCGGTTTATCCGGAAAGATGCGTATCCACATCTTGCCACTCCGACTCATTGCGCGACTGATGGCGATACGGGCGGCTTCGATCTGACGGCTGGAGATCCAGCCCGGCTCCATGGCCTTCAGACCGAACTCCCCGAAGGAAACGAGAGCGCCTCCCTTGGCCTGTCCGCGCATTCGACCGCGCGACTGCTTGCGCCACTCGACCTTCTTGGGCATCAACATGGTGCTGGTTTCTTTCCTCTATTGTCCTTAAGACTGCTGCGGCTGCTGTTCTTCTTCGACTTCATCCACCACCTCACCGTGGCAGATCCAGCATTTGACCCCTACCGTGCCTGAGATCGTGTATGCTGTCGAATGCGCAAAATCGATATCGGCGCGCAAGGTGTGCAAAGGCACGCGACCGGCGGGTTCGGATCGTTCACGCCGTGACATTTCGGATCCACCGATCCGCCCTGCGCACTCGATACGAATTCCTTCGGCTCCCATCCGCATGGCGGAGGCGACAGATCGCTTGATCGCCCGGCGGAATGCGACACGCTGTTCCAACTGACGAGCCAGATTGTCTGCTACGAGTTGGGCATCGAGCTCAGGCTTCTTCACTTCCTGAATGTTGAGTGACACATCCTTCTGCGTCAGCGTCTTGAGCTCCTCACGCAGTTTGTCCACCTCGGCACCCCGGCGACCGATTGCGATTCCCGGTCGGGCGCAATGCACTTCGATGGTCACACGCTTGGGTTGCCGCTCGATGTGCACCTTTGCCACACCGGCTCGCTGCAAACGCTGACCGATATATCGCCGGAGCGTGATATCCTCGGCCAGCAACTCGGCAAAGTCCTTCTCGGCAAACCAATTCGAACTCCAGCCCTTGATGACGCCGAGACGGAAGCCGTATGGATGTGTCTTCTGACCCACGTGGGTATCCTTCGTTATTCTTCGGTGTCGACGACGGCCTCGGCCGGCGCCTCGTCAGTCTGGTCGACTGCGGTCTGATTCACGGTGGCTCGCCCATCGGAGACGATGATCGTCACATGGCTCTGCCGCTTGTTGATACGATTGGCCGAACCGCGTGCTCTGGGACGCAGACGCTTCAGCGTACGACCTTCGTCAGCAAAAACCCGACTGACGAACAACTCGTCTGCATCGATGGTGACTTCATCGTCACGGTTCACGGCGTTGGCGATTGCCGAGCGCAGTGTCTTCTCGATGATCCGAGCAGAAAAACGGGGCGAGTGTTGCAGAATCGCCAGTGCTTCTTCCACCGACTTGCCGCGGATCAGATCGATGACCTGTCGGACCTTGGTGGCGGGAATGCCAATGTGCCGTTGTACGGCTCGCGCTTCCATGTTCACCCTAACTTAGCGCGGCGCTACGCTCAGTGGAGCGTCCCGCATGACTGCGAAACGTCCGCGTCGGCGCAAACTCGCCAAGCTTGTGGCCCACCATATTCTCGGTGATGTAGACGGGGATGAACTTGTTGCCGTTGTGGACGGCCAGTGTGTGCCCGACGAAATCTGGGGTGATCGTCGATCGCCTGGACCACGTTCGAACGACTTTCTTGTCGCCCGATTTGTTCAAGGCTTCAACCTTCTCGGCCAAATGCTCGTCGATGAAGGGGCCCTTCTTGATTGACCTTGCCAAGTTCTCTCCTGCCGTCCTCGTTTATACCTGATTGCGAGCGTGTTGTTGCGTGCGATCGCCTACTTGCGGCTTCGTCGACGCAAGATCCAGGCATTCGATGCCTTCTTGCGTCTGCGTGTCTTGTATCCCTTGGTCGGCTTGCCCCAGGGGGTGACCGGATGACGGCCACCGGAGGATTTGCCCTCGCCACCGCCATGCGGGTGGTCGACCGGATTCATCACAACACCACGAACCTTGGGGCGCCGTCCAAGCCAGCGGGACCGTCCCGCCTTGCCGCCGACAACGTTGGCGTGATCCGTATTCCCCACCTGCCCGATCGTGGCGCAGCAGGTCTTCAATACTTCGCGAATCTCACCAGAAGGTATGCGCAGTTGCACGCGCCCCCCCTCCTCCTCATCCCGACCCATGATCTGAACCTCGGCGCCGGCGCTCCGGGCCATTCTTCCGCCCTGCCCGGGGTTCAACTCGATGTTGTGGACGAGTGTCCCTACGGGAATTCTCCCGAGCGGGAGGGTGTTGCCTACCGAGATCGGTGCATCGGGACCAGACATGACCTCGTCGCCGATGCCCAACCGATTCGGCGCCAGGATGTATCGCTTGTCACCATTCTTGTAGAAGATGAGGGCGATGAAGGCGGACCGATTCGGATCGTACTCGATGGTGGCAACGCGGCCAGGGATCCCCACGTTATCTCGGCGAAAATCGACGATTCGATATCGACGCTTGTGGCCACCACCGCGTCGACGTGAGGTGATGCGCCCCCGATTGTTGCGCCCACCCGATTTGGTGATGGTGTCCGTCAGCGCCTTGTGCGGGGCATCGCTGGACACCTCTTCGAAGGTGTTGACTGTTCGGTAGCGCTGAATCGGCGTAACGGGCCGAAAGCGTTTGATCGGCATTCTGTCTAGCTCTCCACCAGTTCGATCGAATCACCGGCCCGCAGTTTCACGTAGGCCTTCTTGCCTTTTGACGTCATTCCGACGGCGACGCCTTGGCGCTTTTTCTTGCGCGGGACAGGCACGGTTCTCACCGACTCCACCTTCACCTCGAAGATCGATTCCACGGCCTGACGAATCTGAATCTTGTTCGCCCGTGGGTCGACGCGGAAGGTGTATGTATTCCCGTCACGCAGGATGGTCGCCTTTTCGGTGATCACCGGCGACCGCAGTACTGTACGCTCCACTGCCATCTTCTCTTCCCTCAGCCCCCGTGAACCTTGCTCAGCGCTTCCACGCTGGCTGAGGTCAGCACCAGGATATCGTGCGCAATGATTTCATACGTACCCACGGTGCCAGCTGTGCTCATCGTCACGCCCGCGATATTGCGCCCTGACTTCACAACAGCCGGATTTGCATCGGCCTGGACGAACAACACCTTGCCACTGGCGCCACATGCATTCAACAACGAGGCAAACGTCTTTGTGCTGGGTTCGCTGAGCTGCACGTCATCTACGACGAGCACCTTGCCCTCGCTAGCCTTCAGGCTCAGTGCTGAAGAGATCGCCCGCTTGCGCATCGACCGAGTAAGGCGACTCGAGTAGGACCTGGGCTTCGGCAGACTGAATGCCGAGCCACCGCCCCGCAGGATCGGTGAACCAACTGTGCCCCGGCGTGCGCTGCCGGTACCCTTCTGCCGGTGGTGCTTGCGCTTGGAGTATGCAACCTCTGAGCGCCCCTTCACAGACGCATTGCCTTGACGCTGATTGGCCTCGTACACAACTACGGCACGGTGAATTGCCTGCTCAGACACCTCCGCCTCGAATAGCTGGGCTGGGAGGTCAACGCTGCCAGACTTTTGGCCTGCAGCACTGAGAATATCGACGGACGCCATCTCTTGTCTCAGACCTTGATGTCGATTCCGATGCCGGCAGGTAGATCAAGCTTCATCAATGAATCCACCGTTTGGGGTGTAGATTCATAGATATCGATCAACCGCTTGTGCACACGGGTTTCAAACTGTTCACGAGACTTCTTGTCAACATGCGGTCCACGTAGAACCGTGTAGATCGTGCGATCCGTCGGCAGAGGGACAGGCCCGGCAATCCGCGCTCCGCTGCGTCGAACCGTCTGGACGATCTCGTCCACCGACCGGTCCAGCGCCGCGTGATCGTATGCCTTCAACCGAATGCGAATTCTATCAACAGCCACGGGCTCTTCCCTCTCCTAGATTCCCTGCCAACCGGCAGTGTTACTCGGTGATCTCGGTGACGACGCCGGAACCAATCGTGCGACCACCCTCGCGGATGGCGAAACGAAGCCCCGGCTCGACGGCGATCGGCTGAATCAGATCGACATCGATCGTCACGTTGTCGCCGGGCATCACCATCTCCGTGCCCTCAGGCAGGGCGATGTTGCCGGTCACGTCTGTCGTGCGGAAGTAAAACTGCGGACGGTAACCATTGAAGAAGGGCTTCTCACGCCCCCCCTCCTTGGCCGTCAACACATAAACCTCAGCCTTGAATTTGGTGTGGGGTGTGATGCTGCCTGGCTTGCACAACACCATTCCACGAGTCAGATCGTCCTTGTCCACGCCCCGCAACAGGATACCGACGTTGTCGCCCGCCTCGCCCGTGTCGAGCAGCTTGCGGAACATCTCAACACCCGTACAGGTCGTCTTGCGGGTCTCGCGAATACCGACGATCTCAATTTCCTCGCCCACGTTGACAATACCACGCTCGATACGACCCGTTCCCACCGTGCCGCGTCCTGTGATCGAGAAGACGTCCTCGACAGGCATCAGGAAAGGCTGGTCTACAGGACGCTCTGGCAGCGGCACATACTCATCGACGGCATTCATCAACTCGTCGATGGCGACATTGCCGATCTCACCGTCATCACCCTCGACGGCCTTGAGAGCCGAGCCGCGAATGACCGGAAGATCATCACCCGGGAAATCGTACTCGGAGAGCAACTCGCGCGTCTCGAGCTCGACCAGGTCGAGCAACTCAGGATCATCGACCTGATCGACCTTGTTCATGAACACGACGATACGCGGAACATTCACCTGACGGGCCAACAGAATGTGCTCGCGAGTCTGGATCATCGGACCATCGGCAGCGCTCACGACGAGAATGGCTCCATCCATCTGAGCGGCACCGGTGATCATGTTCTTCACATAGTCAGCGTGACCAGGGCAGTCGACGTGGGCGTAGTGCCGCGAATCGGTCTCGTACTCCTGGTGAGAAACATTGATCGTCACTCCTCGGGCCTTCTCTTCCGGAGCATTGTCGATATCGTCGACCGACTTTGCCTCGGCGAGCCCTCTGGCGGCCAAACGCAGCGTGATCGCAGCGGTCAGCGTGGTCTTGCCGTGGTCAACGTGACCGATCGTACCGATGTTCACGTGAGGCTTATTACGCTCGAACTTGTCCTTACCCATGGTGGGTCATCCTCCCTTGCGGTCTTCTTTGGAACCTGTTGGTAGCCGAATCGGCCTGCTTAAGCTTTTTTCGCTTCTTCGGTGCCCCGGACACTGGCCACGATCTCTTCCATGACCGACTTGGGTACTTCGCGGAACTGAGCAAACTGCAGATGAAATACGGCGCGCCCCTGAGTCAGGGAGCGCAAGCGCGTGGCGTACCCGAAGGTCTCTGCCAGCGGGATCTTCGCACCGATCACCTGCGCGTCGGTACGAGGATTGATGCCTTCCACATCGGCGCGATGCGAGTTGAGATCGCCGATGACGTCACCGAGATACTGCTCCGGGACAACAACTTCGAGAGCCATGATGGGCTCCATCAGAAACGGTCGCGATTTCTGCGCGCCATCCTTGAAACCCATAGATCCGGCGACCTTGAAGGCCATCTCGGACGAGTCGACGTCGTGATAGGAGCCGTCGACAAGACGAACCTTCGCATCTTCGATAGGATATCCGGCAACAGGGCCGTTGAGCATGGCCTCGGCAATGCCGTCGCGCGCGGGATTCACGTATTCGCGGGGCACTGAACCGCCCACAATCTCGTTCTCGAAGACAAGCCCGGTTCCAGGTTCTCCCGGCTCGATCTCCAGCTCGACGTGCCCAAACTGCCCACGCCCACCGGATTGCCGAACGAAACGACCCGTTCCGTGAACTGCGTCGCGCAGCCCTTCTTTGTAGGCCACCTGCGGACGACCCACTGTCGCCTCGACCTTGAACTCGCGAAAAAGACGGTCGCAGAGAATCTCGAGATGAAGCTCCCCCATGCCCGAAATCACCGTCTGGCCCGTGTCGGAATCGACTCGAACCCGGAAGGTGGGATCTTCTTCTGCCAACTTGTGCAGGGCCGTCTGTAGCGATTCCTGGTCGGCTCGCGTCTTGGGCTCAATGGCGACATGCACGACCGGCTCGGCAAACTCGATCTTCTCGAGCACGACCGGCGAATCTTCGTCGCACAGGGTGTCTCCTGTCGTGGTGTCCTTCAGACCCACCACAGCGACGATATCACCTGCGTGCACTTCCTTCAGCTCGGTACGATCGTTGGCGTGCATCTCGAGCAATCGAGAAACACGCTCTCGCTTTCCAGTGCTGACGTTGTAGATGTAGGAACCGGCGGACAGCGAACCGGAATAGACGCGGATGAAGGAAAGTCGACCGACAAAGGGGTCGGTCATGATCTTGAAAGCCAACGCCGAGAAAGGTGCGTCGTCTTTGGCTTCGCGCACCGCCTCTTCTTCGCTGTCAGGCTTGTGACCCGTGACGGCGGCCACGTCTGACGGGGCGGGCAAGAAGCGTAAGACAGCATCGAGCAGACGCTGCACACCCTTGTGCTTGAACGCGCTGCCGCAGGTGACGGGTACCGCCTTCAACGCGACAGTGGCTTTGCGCAGGGCGGCGATGATCTCCTCAGGGGCGATTTTACCACCTTCGAGGAACTTCTCCAGCAGATGATCATCAAACTCGGCAACAGACTCGAGCAGTTTTTCGCGATACTCGAGAGCCCGCTCCATGAGATCCTCTGGAATCTCGTCGACGTGGAACTTGGCCCCGAGTGAGGTCTCTTCGTAGGTCACGGCCTGCATATCGATGAGATCGATCAGCCCCGTGAACGTCTCGCCTGTGCCGATGGGCAGTTGGACGGGAACGAAATGACTTCCAAGGCGCTCTTCGAGCATGCCGAGG
>PATE01000137.1 GCA_002712305.1 Gemmatimonadota bacterium
ATCCTGCGCGTGGCGCGCGAGTTGGGATACAGTCCGAATGTGCACGGCCAGCAGCTGCGGGGCTGGAAGAGCACGACGCTGAGCAGGGCGGAGCGCACCGAGATCCGTGTTCCTACAGAACTCATGATCCGTTCCTCCACCGCTCCTCCCAATGGCCCGTCCACGGGCAAAGCCAACCAGCGATAACACGGGCGAGATCCAGATGAAGATCACCAGCGTTGCAGCCGTATTGCTGAAGCCCTGGCCCTGGGTATTGGTCAAGGTGCGTACCGATGCGGGGTTCACCGGCATTGGCGAGGCCTATCACGGCGCGGGTGTGCACAACATTGTCATCGATCCCCGTCTCACTGAACGTGCCCTGATCGGACAGGATCCGCGCAATGTGGACAAACTGTTTCGCGACATGAAGAATTCCATGTCTGCCAGTGGCTTCTACCAGGGCGCTGTGATGAGCGCCATCAGTGGGATTGAGACGGCTCTATGGGATATCGCCGGGCAAGCGATGAATGTTCCGATCTGGCAATTGCTCGGAGGCTCTTTCCGCGACCAGATTCGCGTCTACAATGACTGCAACGAAGGCGAAGACGCAGATGATCCCGCTTCGTGGGTGGAAAAGGCAAAGCACGTAGAAGCACGCGGCTTTGACGCATTGAAGTTCGATATCGATCCGCGACCGACACAACGTGATCGCTACAATCGGACCATTCGAAATGCCGATGTCGCATTCTTCATCGACGTGGTCACTGCCATTCGTGAGTCACTTCATCCCGATACAGATCTGGCCATCGATGCACATTGGCGCTATGCGCCCGCAGATATTCTTAAGGTGGCGTACGCGTTCGAGGCCCTTGATCTACTGTGGCTGGAAGATCCGATTCCACCGGAGAACGTGGCCGCTCTCCGTGAGGTGAAGACCGCGACACGCACCCCCATCTGCACGGGTGAGAATCTCTATACGCGCCACGGTTTTCGTGAACTGGTGGAACACCAGGCCGCAGACATCATCTCTCCCGACCTGGCCAAGGCAGGCGGTCTGTCGGAAGGTCGCCGGATCGCAGATCTCGCAGACACCTATTACATCCCCGTGGCGCCGCACAATATCTGCGGCCCCATCGGCACAATCGCCTCGTGCCATGCCTGCGCGGCGATGCCGAATTTCCATGTGTTGGAGTTCCACCATCTCGACAATGAGCTATGGAACTCGATGACCGTGGAGCGAGACCTGATCCAGAATGGCCGCATCAACGTGCCGCGTGAGGCTGGTCTCGGAGTGCGCCTCGATGAGTCGGTGGTGCGCGAGGCAACGGCTGACGAAGTGGGTGGTTTTTTCGACTGAGGAGGGTACTTTAGTCGTAGCGCAGGTAGCGCTGACGGATGTCTTCAAAGGGGCGACGTTCTCTCGCCCATTCCTCCATCAGATCTACGACATCGATTCCGTCGTCGATGGCTTGGCGAACACGATCCGACCCGGCGAGTTTGTCGAAGTTGTGAATCCCCTCGTGATTGGCGCGCCACTCGAAGTCCGAACTCAGCCGGCGAATCGTCGACAGCGCTTCGAAACCGGCACGGACCGGTTCGAAGGCCTCCTCGTCCATCACGTGCAGTTGCACGCCCCGACACACGTGATCAATGTGTTTGCTGAAGGCCGGGCGAAAGCTCACCGGGCGCCACCCGGCACCGGGGATCTGCCGTGCCTCAAGGGCTTCGGCCACGGCAAAACCATCGACGAAGGGAGCGCCCACCTGCTCGAAGGGGCGTGTCGTGCCTCTTCCTTCAGAGACATTCGTGCCTTCGAAGAAACACATCCCCGGATACACCGCTGCTGTCTCGAGGCTCGGCATATTCGGCGAGGGCGCAACCCACGGGAGTCCCGTGTCGTGCCAACGCATCGATCGGTGCCAGCCATCGAGATTGACGACGTGGAGATCGGCCCCGATTTCAAATTCAACGTTGAACAGATGGGCGAGTTCGCCGATGGTCAAACCATACCGGATCGGAATGGGATAGAGGCCAACAAAGGAGGCGAACGCGGATTCAAGGAGATTGCCCTCTACCATGAGTCCGCCGATCGGGTTGGGACGATCGAGGACCACAAAGGGCACCCCCGCCGCCGCGCACGCTTCCATCCCCAGGCTCATCGTATACAGATACGTGTAGAAGCGTACGCCTACATCCTGAATGTCGAACAGCAGAACCTCGATCTGTCCCAACTCGTCGGGCGAAGGCTGCCGGCGCTTTCCGTAGAGCGAGACTGCAGGAACCTGCGTCTGCGTATCGACGCCATCTTCGACGCGCACGCCGTCCTCGGCATCACCACGGATCCCGTGCTCGGGCCCGAAGAGAAAACGCAGATCGATGTCGGCGTGGGCATGCAGATTGTCAGCCGTCGCTCGCAACTGACTGTCGATGCCCGAGTGATTCGTGATCAGGCCGACACGCCGGCCTCGCACCAGGTCGAGCTCTTCACGGAGCAGGCGTTCGCAGCCGAGTCTGACGCTCATCAGTCGCCTTCAGATGCGGGTTGCACTCGTCGAAAGATGAAGGCGATTCCACCGAACAGACTCGCAGCGATCCCCGCCGCATAACCCAGAAGGGACAAGGCGAATGCCTGAGACTCGATGATTCCCACTCGGCCGAATAGTTCGACCAGGACACCCTCGCGAACACCCAGGCCACCAATGGAGATGGGAAGGGAGGCAATGACGGCCGCCAGAGGCTGGAAGCCGATGAAATAGGGCAAGGTGGACATCTCGAGTCCGACGGCCAGACCGGCCGTGAAATAGACGAGGATGCGACTGAATTGCACTCCGAGAGAGACCACCCACGCCAGGGCCAGCAGGTGCTTCTTCTCACGATAGACAAAGACGCTCTCGTGCATGTCCGCAAAGATCCTTGCGCCCCGTTCGGGAAGAAGCCGATCGGCAAGTCTCTGCAGGTTGCGTCCAAAACGCCGGCTTAGACCGGCCGCCATAACGATGGCCAGGGCAAGCCACACAGGGCCCAGCACCGTGATGAGGCCCACGAAGCGGACCTCGGCAATCAGAGCCCAGGCGGACAGGGCGAGAAGACAGGTGGAAAACAAGCCGATGAAGCGATCCATGACGGTCGCAGCGGCGCCACCGCCGGTGCTGCCCGTAAGGCGTCGGATGTTGTAGATCCGCAACGCGTCGCCACCGATGTTGCCCAGCAGCACATTGTTGAAGAAGACGCCGACCCAATAGAACACCACAGCTTGCCCCACACTGACAGCCAGATTCTGTGCGCGAAGCAACAGATACCACTGACCGGCACCGAGGACGTTGCTCAGCACAAAAAAGCCTGTGGCGACGGCGAATAGTCGAATGTCTGCGTCACGGACGGCGGCGGTGAAGGTGCTGAGGTCTGTTTGAATGACAAGGTATGCCAGCAGACCACCACTGACGATGAGTTTCAGCAGCAGATTGAGTATGCCCGAAATTCGAGACGGGGGTGATTCGGGCGAGCTCACGGCCTCTCCGGCATCAAATCGCTGGCGGCTCGACGACGACGGGCATAGAAGTGCCACAGAGCACTTCCCCCGAAAACCCCCTCTGTAGGTTGGCTGCCGGCCTGCACCAATCGCTGACTCTGGCGCCGCCGCCGCCAAAGGTTAACGGGGTGGGTGAGAATCCAAAGCCAACCGGCCAGAGGGGCCACCGTCGAACGCCACCGTCCTCCGGTCACGTAGCTGATACTTGCCAGCACGTCGAGGGCCGCACGCACGGGCACAAGCCACAGAAGCCGGGGGAAGGGAAGATTCTTCAGCAGGGCCACGAGATTGTTGCGGTGATTGAGATAAACCTTGAGGAAGGTATCAGGTGGTAGCGACTGGGCGGCGTGATGGTAAATGGTCGACTTTGGCACCGCCAGAGCCCGCCAGCCGGCCAGGCGGAGTCGCCAGCACAGGTCAATCTCTTCGAAGTGCATGAAGTAGTCGAGATCGAGAGGTCCAACCTGGTGTACGGCCTCCATGCGTAGGAGCATAGCCGACCCGCAGACCCAGAATAGAGGTACCTGCTCATCATATTGGCCTTCGTCTTCCTCGACGACATCGAACAATCGGCCACGACAGAAGGTGAACCCCAGGCTGTCGATATACCCACCTGCGCCACCGCTGTAGTCGAAGAAGGTTGGCCGGGATGCGGAGCGGAGCTTCGGCTGACACACGGCGACGGTCGGATCAGCGTCCATCGCCGCCAACAGGGGGGGCAGCCACCCCTCGGTCACCTCTGTGTCGTCATTGAGCAGCAGCGCGAAGGGCGTCGATGTCGCCGCCAGCCCTGCATTGCAGGACCCGGTGAAACCGAGACGCTGGGTGTTGTGCAGAACCTCGGCGCTAGGGTGCTTTGTCCGAGCCTCTTGAAGTGCCTCCCCCTCATTGCCATCGTCCACGACGATGACGTGGATCCCATCCGACGCCGTATGCTGCTCGAGCGAACTCAAGCAGGCGTCAAGAGTCTGAGAGCGATAGTGGGGGATGATGACCGTCAGGCGCATTACGACCCGCCGGTCTCTGCCTCTCCACCGTCGTTGGTGCCGGCGTCTGTGCTGTCGCCGAGCGCCGCCGCGCGCGCCGCACTCTTCTCAAGTGCATTCAGCAAGACCTGCTGATCCGTCACGGCTTCGGGGGCCTCACCATAGCTGGCCATGTAGTCCATCACCACCTTCATCGCATCCTCAGTACGACCGCCAGCCTGCAACGTGGCCGCCAATTCATGAACGCCATCGTAACGTGCGGGTTCCAGAGCGATCGTCTTGGTGTAAACCTCTTCTGCCTGAGCGATCGCACGGTGGTTGTTCAGCAGGATGCTGCCGAGAGCGAGTCCGTTCTCGTACGTGGCGGATGGATGTTTCCCATACTCCTCCACCAACTCCAGTCCGGCTTGATGCAGGAATTCGACTGCAAGGTCTGAACGACCTGCCGTGCGATAGTGTTCGGACGCGCTGTAGAGGCCCTGCCATCCCAGGTCGACGGTCTCCTCTGCCCAACGGAGGAGCTCTGCGAGTTCGTCGAGGCGATCTTCGTTTCTATACGCTTCCGCAAGCGTCATCACACAGGCGCGATAGTTCCCCAAGAGACGACTCGTATTCACGTCCTTGAATACGTCGGGATCGTTGATCGACCTGAATCGGTAGACCTCGTAGAGATTGTGCGAGAGGGCCTCAATGCTGCCCGGGCCAGATACCTTCTCGGGCATGAGTTTCATCGTCATGCCCTGCATCTCGAGATAGGGATCGAGACCGACCCTGTTCCCCGAGGCGACGGTGATGGCAAAGTGAATCGGTCGTTCCCGGTTGTTCCAATAGACGATGCCGATGGACATGATGTCCTGGATGCGCAGCAGGTCATGGCCCGGTTGTGGACTGACCTGCACGTCGATGCCCATCTGTTCGTACTCGTATGGAGTTTTCGGTTCACGCCATACGCGTTTGTAAAGGTCGACCAGTTGTGTGTCGCACAAGGTCGAGTCGATGTAGATGTCGGTCAGTTCCGGTTGGCCGGGGCGCGCCATGGCGACCTTGGGCTCGCGGTCTCGCAGTTGCTTGATATACCAACTCGTGTTGAGCAGGCTCAGATTGACGACCCGCACGTCGGTGCGGATGCCTTCGACCTCTTGCATGTACCAGAGGGGAAAGGTGTCGTTGTCGCCGTTGGTGAAGAGCAGGGAATTCGGATCACAGGATTGAAGCAGGTTGTAGGCGTAGTCGTAGGCGATGAAATCGTCGGTGCGATCCATCTCATGGTACAACTTGGCGCCCACGCCCAGGGGCAGCAGCAAACCGACGACCGAGATCGCGGCGATGGCGTTTGTGGGCAGCGAGAACTGTCGGCGTATCGTGTCGACCAGTGCCGTCCAACCCAGGCCCATCCACAATGTCCACGCGAGGAACATTCCGCCGAAGACATAGTGCCGTTCGCGCGGCTGTGGATCGGGCATGTTCAGATAGAGGGACAGTCCCAGACCCATGATGACGAACATGGTGAGCACTGCAAGGAACCGTCGCCAATCCCGCTTGCCGTGCCACAACAGTCCACCGAGTCCGACGACCATGGGCACGAGCGAAATCGAGATCACGTGGGGGGCGTCTTCTGTTGCCCAGCGGAAGATGTGGTCCCGCTCAAGGAAGGGGAAGGGCCACTGCTGGAAGAAATACTTCATCTGCTGATGCCAGAGTTGATACGAGCGCGAAGAGCGCTCCGTCAACATGCCGAGCAACTGACTGTCCGTCCCGTATTGCTCACGATTCAGGAAGGCGAAGAAGTTGGTCAGATTCTCCGGATTGTTCATGTCGATCCCGGGATCGAGGCCCGAGCGGATCAACAAAGCCACATAGGTCGAGTAGCCAATACCAAAGAGAATGACCGTGCCCACCATCAGGCCCAGAGCTCGGCGATCGGTCTTGAACAGGTGGTAAAGGATGCCCGCTGCGCAGAGAGCGACAACCACCTTCATCTGTGTTCCCGGGCCGAAGACGAGGCGCGCAACAAGAACGGCCAGACCGGCACCTACCAGATACTGCAGCGTTTGCCGATAGTGGCTGTGACTGTTCCAGATGTAGGTGTAGAAGATGGCCGCCGCCGCCGCTGCCAGCAGGGCGATGAGACGCGCTGACGCGGGATTCTCCGCGAAGGCGGTCAGAACGATCAGTCCCTGAATCCCCGCCCCGGCCATGACCAGGATCAGACGCCGCAGGTCCTTGTCACCAAACCAGGCGAGGATGATCAGGGCAGGGATCGTCAGCAGGCAGAGAAGGTGAAGCCCACCGCCCAGACCGAAGAAGTAGGCAATAAAGAACAACCAACGATCATTTCCTGTGCCGTGTCGCGTGCCTTCCCAGTAGAACATCGACCACATGCCTCCACACACGAAGAACAACGAATAGGCGTATACCTCGGCTTCGGTCCCATTGAACCAGAAGGTGTAGGAGGTGGCCAGGCACATGGCGGCCACAGCGGCCCCCATGGTGGTTGCCCAGTCACGGGAGTCGCCAAAGGTCCGCAGCGCCTCGCCGCCCATGGCTCGACGAGCGAGGACCACGGCGCTGAGGTAGGTGAACAGGACGGCGATGGCCGACGACAGGGCGGACATGAAAATGACCCGTGACGCGACTGAGCCGATCGGAATCAGCGAAAAGATTCGACCGAGCAACACATACAGCGGTGAGCCGGGAGGATGGGGCACACCGAGGATATAGGAACAGCTGATGAATTCACCCGCGTCCCAGAAGGAGACCGTGGGTGCCATCGTCTTTGTGTAGAGACCGAGCGTGACGAGGAAGACCCCTGCGCCGACGACCCGGTGGAGCGTCAGAAGTGAGTGCATATTTCCGAATAGCGGTAACGAGGGCCGGTACACGGCAACGAGGCCGTTGAAAACCGGTTGGGATAGACCAGCAAACCGATCAGGCCAAGACCCCCAAATCTAACGAAGCGATATAGTTACGGAAAGCGGCCCACTGGACGCTGGATCGCTCACCGGCAGTGTAAGGTGTCGACACGGTCAGGGGACCAGGACAGCAGTACCCCAGCGACTCGGATCGGCGTCAAAGGGAGGCGTCCGGCCTACCGACCAGGACTGCGCCCCATGGTCGACATCGTGGAGGACATAGTTGAAGCCGATCCGGTCGAACTCTCGTGGACGATACCCATTGAGCCCTTCCGCAGGCAGAAAGATCTCCATCGAGTAGCTTCGCTTCAGGCGCCGCAGGCCCACCTTGATCGTTTCTTCGGGGCACGGCGGCGATTGCTCACGAGCACGATCGATCGTCGTCTGTCGACCAATCGGCCCTTTTCCATCGCGCCCACTGCCTCCAGGAAGGAAGAAGAAGTGATGGCAGTAACGATTGGCCCTATGAGTGTCCTTCACGTCACGTGTATCAACCCAGATCTCAAAACAGTCGGCCTGCCAGAAGTTTCGTGGGTCTACCTTGAAGGTAGATTTCCCTTTCACTTCGACGGCCAGCCACAATCCCGCATCACCCCACGCCATCGAGACTTCTCCGAAAGCATCGACCGCTGTGAGACCGACCAGGTCGGGAATGTGGCATGCTTCACCCCATTCCTTCAGATTGCCGTCGATCTTTAGTGGCTCGGTGCGTTCGGGGCACGTGAAGCTGCAGCCGAAATAGGCACGCGGGTCAACGGTGATCGAGGCACTTGCGCGTTGCGTCATCGGTGGTCCTGAGGGGTATACGAATCAGTCGCCATAAAGTTCATGCGCGCTTCTTCTTAGCCCTCGGCCGGGGCAATACCTCGGCCAGGAATCGTCCCGTGTGAGACGACTTGTGAGCGGCGATTTTCTCTGGTGTGCCCTCGACGACGATTTCACCCCCCTCTGCACCCCCCTCTGGACCCAGGTCGATCACGTGATCGGCGGTTTTGATCACATCGAGGTTGTGTTCGACGACGACAAGCGTATTGCCCGCCTCGACGAGACGCTGCATGACCTGCAACAGTTTCTGAATGTCGGCAAAATGCAGTCCTGTCGTGGGCTCATCCATGATATACACCGTACGCCCTGTCCCGGGTCGCGATAGTTCCGCCGCCAGTTTCAGACGCTGCGCCTCACCGCCTGACAGGGTGGTTGAGGACTGGCCGAGGGACATGTATCCCAATCCGACATCGTCCATGATCTGCAGCTTGGTCTGGATCGCCGTGACATTGGTGAACAGGGGCAACGCGTTTGAGACAGTCATATCCAGAACGTCGCTGATCGTGAATCCCTTGAACTTCACTCCCAGTACATCACTTGTGTAGCGACGTCCATCACAGGCGTCACATCGCACCCATACATCGGGCAGGAAGTGCATTTCCACACACTTGACGCCCAGCCCTTCACACGCCTCACAGCGTCCGCCGGGTCGGTTGAAGCTGAATCGACCGGGGGTGAATCCGCGGACCCGGGCCTCTGGGAGCTTGACGTAGAGTTGGCGAATATGGTCGAAGACACCCATCACCGTGGCAGGTGTACTGCGAGGCGAATGACCGATCGGTGTCTGATCGATGTTGATGACCTTGTCCACATGCTCGAGACCCTCGATCTCGTCACATTCACCGACCTGACGGCTGGCGCCATTGAGGGCGACGGCGAGACTGGTATAGAGGATCTCTTCGACGAGAGAGCTTTTACCCGAGCCGGACACGCCGGTGACACAGGTGAAGGTGCCGAGAGGGAAGTCCACGTCGATGCCTGTCAGGTTGTTCTGCCGGGCACCGACGATGCGCAGCATGTTGCCCGGCCCCTTGCGTCGCTTCTCTGGGATGCCGATGACCAACTGCCCGCGCAGGAAGGCGCTCGTGCGCGACTTAACCTTGTCGGGCGACACGGGTTTGGGCTTGCCTTTGCCCGTGTATCGCGACAGTTGTGCGGGAGTCCCATTGGCCACCACCTGCCCGCCACCTACACCAGCGCCCGGTCCCATGTCGACGATGTAATCCGCCCGTGCCATCGTGTCGCGATCGTGCTCAACGACGACGAGGGTATTCCCCAGATCTCGAAGATCACCGAGGGCGTCCAGGAGCCGATCGTTGTCCCTCGGGTGGAGACCGATGGTCGGTTCATCCAACAGGTAAAGGACACCGGTGAGCCCCGAACCGATCTGACCTGCCAGGCGGATTCTCTGAGCCTCACCGCCCGAAAGGGTCGCAGCCCGGCGGTCGAGGGTGACGTAACCAAGCCCGACACGTTCTAGAAACCGCAGACGACTCTGCACTTCCTGCAGCAATTCACCGGCGATCTCGGCCTCGCGGTCGCTGAGATCCATCTCATCAAAGAATGCCAGGCACTCGGTGATCGGACGCCGCTGCAGGTCGATGATTGTCACCTTGCGCAGGTGAACCGCACGACTGTCGGTCTTGAGGCGACTTCCTTCGCAGGCAGAACACTCTACTTCACGCAGAAGGCTCTTGTAGCGAGGAACATGCCGGGCCACTTCGTCCACCGTGGGCAAGACGCCGGAATACCGGACCGAAACGTCGAGATCGGGAATGTCGATCGAGCGCTCCGGGGCGCCGTACAGCAAGGCCCGACGGGCTTCGGGCGACAATTCACCGACAGGGGTTTCCAGGTCAAAACCGAGTTCACCACCGACCACCTGCAGCGTCCGGCCAAAGACCGACCCCCGAGGGACCTCGTCCCATACCGAGACGGCCCCTTGCCTTACCGACAGCCGGCGATCGGGTAGTAGCAGCTCACGATCGACGCCTTCTCCCGTACCCAGGCCTTCACAAACGGAGCACATGCCGTCGTGGTGATTGAAGGAAAAAGACTGCGGGACGAGAGGAGTGAAACTGCGGGCACACGAGGGGCACGAGAAGCGACGACTATATCGAGTCTCCTCGCCGTCATCCGGTCCCCAGACGACGACTTCACCCCCAGACAGGTCGACGGCTCGTTCGACCGATTCAGCGAGGCGACCGCGGGACCGGGCGCGCACGGCGAGACGATCGACGACGATCTCCACACTGTGGCGCATCCGCTTGTCGAGGTCGATCTCCTCGCTCAGCTCGATAACGTCGCCGTCGATACGGACCCGCGCGAACCCATCCTGACGGGCGTGACGCAGGAGGGTTTCGTATCCCTCGTTTCGATGGGGTTCCATGGGCGCCAGCAGCACGACTCGGCGATCCTCGGGCATGGCCAGGATCCGGTCGACCATCTGATCGATCGTCTGGGCACCGGCGGGAACACCGCAGCGCGGACAGTGTTGGGTCCCGATGGTGGCAAACAGAGCCCGCACATAGTCGTACACCTCGGTCACAGTGCCGACTGTGGAACGGGGGTTCTTGCTGGGTGCTTTCTGCTCGATGGCAATCGCCGGTGACAACCCGCTGATCCGCTCGACCTTCGGCTTCTGCATCTGGTCGAGAAACTGACGAGCGTAAGCAGACAAGGACTCCACATAGCGACGTTGTCCCTCCGCGTAGATCGTGTCGAAAGCGAGGGTCGACTTGCCCGATCCACTGACCCCCGACACGACGGTTATCTTGTCACGTGGGATTCGGATGTCCACGTCCTTCAAGTTGTGCATTCGTGCGCCGACGATTTCGATCTCTTTCAGGCCCACATCGCCATTGCTCGTGCTCTTCTTCGTGCCCGACCGCTCCGAGCGGCGCTTGCCGCTGAACAACTCGGCCAGGATTCGCCCAGTATGTGAGTCCGAGACCTCGGCCATCTGCTCAGGGGTCCCACTGGCGATCTCAAGGCCCCCCGCGGCGCCCCCCTCGGGGCCCATGTCGATGAGCCAATCGGCGGTCTTGATGACATCCATATTGTGCTCGATGACGACGACCGTGTTGCCCCCATCCGCCAGGCGATGGAGGATGGCGAGCAGTTTGTCGATATCAGCGAAGTGCAGCCCCGTCGTCGGTTCGTCGAGCAGATACATGGTGCGACCGGTGCTCTTGCGACACAGCTCTTTCGACAATTTGACGCGCTGCGCTTCGCCACCCGACAACGTCGGTGCTGGTTGGCCGAGCTTGATATAACCGAGACCTACGTCGTGCAGTGTCTCGAGAACCCGATGGATGTGAGGTACGTTTTCAAAGAGTTTGAGTGCCTCATCGACCTCGAGATCGAGGACCTCGGCGATCGAGTGATCACGAAACTTCACCGACAGCGTCTCGCGATCGAATCGCTGGCCGCCGCAGGCCTCGCAGGTGACCCACACGTCGGCAAGGAATTCCATCTCGACGAGAATCGAACCATTGCCGTCGCAGGCTTCACACCGGCCACCTTTGACGTTGAAGCTGAATCTTCCCGGCGCATACCCCCGCAAACGCGACTCGGGGAGTTGGGCAAACAGTTGGCGCACCGGCGTAAACAGGTCGGTGTAGGTCGCCGGGTTGGACCTCGGCGTGCGACCGATGGGACGCTGATCGATGCGAATGACTTTGTCGAGCTGCTCGATCCCTTCGATGGCATCGTGGTCGCCGGGTTCGGTCTGCGCTCGATGGAGGTCATTGTCGAGTTGCTTGAACAGAATGTCGTTGACGAGCGAACTCTTCCCTGAGCCCGAGACGCCGGTCACACAGCTGAGCACGCCCAACGGGATCCGCACATCGATGTTGCGCAGGTTGTTGTGCCGCGCACCCTTGACCGTCAGCCACTGATCCTTCGCCTCACGACGAGCGGCGGGGATGGCGATCTGATCGTCGCCTGCCAGATAACGCCCCGTGAGCGACTCCTTCTGTGCAGCAACGTCGTCGGGTGCCCCATGGATGACGATGTGGCCGCCTCGATCGCCCGCACCCGGTCCGAAGTCGACGAGCACGTCGGCCTGACGCATGGTGTCTTCATCGTGCTCGACGATAATCACCGTGTTGCCCACGTCGCGCAGACGACGCAGCGTGTCGAGGAGGCGCTGATTGTCGCGGTGATGGAGTCCGATGGAGGGCTCGTCGAGGATGTAGAGCACCCCCACCAGTCCCGAGCCGATCTGGCTGGCGAGACGAATCCGCTGTGACTCACCACCAGACAGCGTATGAGCACCCCGATCGAGGGTCAGATACCCCAGACCGATGTCGTTGAGCAGATCCAGCCGCCCGCGAATCTCCTTCAGTGCATCTTCGGCGATGATCGCCTTTTCGTCGGTCAGTCGCAGATCGTGAAAGAACCGTCGACTCTCTTCGATGGGCAGGGAGGTCAGTTCGGGCAGGGTTTGATCGTCGATGAGTACACCGAGGGCCTCGCGACGCAATCGACCACCGTCGCACGTGCTGCAGCGCTCGGTGCGCACATACTGACCCAACTCACGGCGAACCTTGTCATTGCCCTGATGGAGTCTCTCTTCGATAGAGTCGAGAGCACCTTCGTAGCGGTCTCGGTGCGTCCACGTGTTGCCGCTCTGATTGGTGTAGTTGAAATCCAGTTTCTTGTCGCCGAGCCCATGGAGGAACCCCTTCTTCTGTTTCTCCGTCAGGTCTGACCAGGGGGCGTCGAGGGCGAAACCGAGGTGTTCGGCGACGCCTTCATACAAGTGGTAGCGCCATCGATTGCTCTTCACGTCGCCCAGAGGTTCGACGGCGCCATCCAGGATGGACTTGTCGGAATCAGGGACGAGAAGCTTTTCGCTCATGAGCACGCGGGTGCCCAGACCACTGCAATCGCCGCACATCCCACTGGGATTGTTGAAAGAGAACATCTGTGGCGTGGGTTCGACGAAAGACACGCCGCACTTCACACAGTCGAAATTCGCCGACAGAAGACGGTCGTCCTCTCCCTCGATGGCGACGATGAGCGATCCTTCTCCCAGACGCAGGGCGTTGTCGACGGCCTCTTCCAGGCGCGACTGCACATCGCCTCGCAGAACCAGGCGATCTACGACGATTTCGATCGTGTGCCGTGCATACCGATCGAGTTCGGGTGGGGTGTCGAGGCTGTAGATCTGCCCGTCCACACGAGCCCGCAGGAAACCATCGCGGTGCATCTCTTCGAACAGATCGTGATACTCACCCCGTCGATTGTCGACGACGGGAGCCAGCAGGTGCAGGCGGCTGTTGGCGGGCAGCGCCGCGACGCGCCCGACGATCTGATCCCGTGTCTGGGCGCCGATCTCGCTCCCACATTCGGTGCAGTGTGGTGTGCCGCAGCGTGCGAACAGGACTCGCAGGTAGTCGTGGATCTCGGTGACGGTGCCGACTGTCGAACGGGGATTGGCCCCGCCCGTCTTCTGAGAGATCGAGATCGTCGGTGCCAGACCACCGATCTGATCGACGTCGGGTTTCTCCATCTGACCGATAAACTGTCTTGCGTAGGCAGACAGTGAGGCCACGTAGCGCCGCTGGCCCTCGGCATACAGGGTGTCGAAGGCCATGGAGGATTTGCCTGACCCGGACACGCCGGTAAAGCAAATCAGCCGATTCTTTGGCAGTTCGAGATCGACGTTTTTGAGATTGTGGACGCGGGCGCCGCGAACGCGGAGAGTGCCGCTTTCCATGAAGTCGCCGATGGGGAATTGGGAAGTTGAATGGCCGGAGCGAACACGCCAATCTACTCGAGGGATATGACCCCGGCAAGGCAGGAGAGAGGGTTGTCTGACGTGCAGGCATCGACGTTGACGGCAATGGGGGTCACCGCTATCCTTCCGCCCGCTGTGCGGTAGGAAAAAGAGCCCCTCCCAACGGTTGGATGCGGACCCACCAAAGCCGCTGAGATCGACAAAAAGAGACATTTCCAATGATCAAACTGGGTGCCAATACCGTCCTGTTCGGTGGATTCGATCTGGCCACGGCCATGAAACACATCGCTTGGGCCGGATACGACGGCGTCGAACTGTCCGCCATTCCGGGAATGTGTGAGCACCTCGAACTGGACAACTGGAAGAGCCAGGTCGGCGACATTCAGGGATTGCGCGAAGAATACGGCCTGGACCTGCTGGCCATGGAGGCGACCCGCCTCGACCCGGAGTGGCTGGCCAAGGCCTACGAGGCGGCGGCAGCGATTGGCATCCCTGTGATCAACGTGGGCCCGGGCGGCAAGACAGGGAACGAGGACGACTTTCAGCGGCAGACCGATCTGCTGGCAGCCGAAGCGGACAAGGCACACGCCCACGGTGTAATGCTGTGTGTGAAAGCCCATGTGGGTGCCTGTATCCACGATACACCGACGACTCTGCGGGCGATGGAGAAAATCACCTCACCCGGATTCGGCATCGATATGGATCCGAGCCACATCTTCAGGGCAACAGGTGGTGAGAACCCGGTGGAGGCCCTGGCGGGTGTCATTTCACGGGTCGGTCACATCCACATCCGCGATTGTCGCGGCGACCTGCGAGCCACAGCGGGTCCGCCGGGCCCGCCCGAGGAGCAGGCCTGCGGTCGTGGTGAGATTGACCTGTTCGGGTACATTCGCGTCTTGCACGAGTCGGGGCTGGATGTAGCGGTCAATCTCGAAGTCATCGGTGCCCTCGAATACGATCTGGGGCAGGTGACCACCATCGCCGCCGAGAGTCGCGGCTACCTCAACGCCTGTCTGCGGGCCTGCCAGGCCTGATCGAACCCGCCGCTTCATGGCAGACTCAGCCAGAGGCAGCGGCGACCTGCGCACGTTCATCGCCGCCGAACTGAGCGTGCCCGTTCGTGAGGTCATTACAGAGTTGATCGCAAAGTTGTCGCCCTGTTGGCCGCAAGGAAAGGTGCGCTGGTCGAAGCCCGAGAATCTGCATCTGACGCTCCGATTCCTTGGGGCGACACCGCAACCCCAGATCAGCCCTGTGAGCGATGCCTTGCAGGTAATCTGCAGGAAGCGCAGGCCGATCTCTCTCATGTTGAAGGGGTTAGGTGCCTTTCCTGACATTCGTCGGCCGAACGTGATCTGGGTGGGTCTCCAGCAAGAAACGGAGGCCCTCATTGACCTTCAACGTCAGATCGAGTCCACCGTCTGTGACCTGGGATGGACCGCCGAGCGACGGCCTTTCCGCCCACATCTCACCATTGGCCGGCTCCGCCAGACCACCAGGTCGCAGGATACGAGCTGGGTGGACACCGAAGTGCCGGAAATCTCCTACTCCGTGAACACCGTGTCTCTGATCGAGAGTCAACTCGCGCCGAGGGGAGCGATTTACCAGACATTGTACCAGGCGCAACTAGAGTGAATTTGCACCAGAAGTCACCGATTCGGTGAGTGAGGAGCATCTATGTCAGACAAGCCCTGTATCGTTGCTGTCGGCGCCCACGCCGCCGATATGGAGTTCACCGCCGGCGCCACGCTGCTCAAACACGTGCCGTGCCGGATGGCAGGCCCACATCACCAAACTGACCATAGGCGAAAAGGGTGCTTCTACACAGACCGTCGACGAATATGCGTCGCAGAAGAAGGCAGAGGCGGACGCCTGTGCTGAGGTCCTCGGAGCCACCCAGCACTATGTGCCCTACAAGGATGGCGACTGACGGCAGGCCACAAGAAGGACCTCGTCCTGACGCCTCGACTGACCGAGAAACCGGGTCGTATCGCCATCTACGGCTGGCACAAACTCGATGGCATTCCGATTCAGCCACTGAGCACCGTCCACAGCGCCGACTACGCCGACTACTCGCACGGGGTTCGGTTGGTGTGGGACCAGGTCACTGTAAACGGGGAGCGATTCTCCATTGCCCAGATTCTCGCTGACTCCAAGCGCGCCGCGCTGCTGAGTCGACGAAGGCCCCTTCGATCCGGATGCGTTGGTCCGGAACTGGCTCGTCTCTCCCCAAAAGGGAATCACTCGATGCACGCGTGACCGCAGGGGGTCGCTGCCGGCTGCCTGTCGGGAAACTCTCAGGCCGGGTCAGGCTCAGTATAGGGGATGGAAGATGGCGAAGGAACTCGTGTAGCCGTGGAGGTAGGTCGAGTCGCCAACAGGTCCGATCTCACCACCGCAGAACATGCCCGCCAGGGGCACTTCGCCAACGATGCTCTGGAAGAGGCCGCTGTCGTGATGGGCCTCGCCGAACAGATGTTTTCCTCTGCCCGTGCACGTGAACAACAGGGCTCCCGCCGCTTCTGCCTCAGTACCGTCGCGATATCTGCGCAGCAAGAGGTCGAGTTCATCGTGCGCCGATTCCGGGTCGCGCAGATGGAATTGGACCGTCTGCCCCCGCTCAAGATGATCGCCGATGGCGATGGTACCCTTCTCATGGTTGAGTTGCAGTACGTTGCGAATCAGAAAGTCCCCGGCACCATAGTCGGCTTTCAATCCCGTCGATGCAATACCCAGGTGGAGCGATCTCTGGAGAAGCTCCTGGTCCTGCTCGATCAGGGTGTGATACAACTCGACGAGAACCTCCACGGCAGGCCGGTCGTCCAGCCCGGAGAGCAGATACCCATCGCAATCAGTGATCGTCATGGGCGACCCCACGGGCCGACAACCCTGGGCGACGACGGTATCCACGCCGATGTTCCCCTGCAGGGCGATCCCTGCGCAGCCACCGGACAGCAGTTGATCACCCATGAACATGCAGTTTTCGCGCAGGACAGAGGCGAGCCCGCCGATCTTGGCCGAATCGGGGTAGGCGAAGTCGAGGCCCATCAGCAGCGGGCGCGGATCGAAGGGGACCTCGCCGGTGGGGTCCACGAACAACAGAAAGTGGGGTGTTTCTCCCGGGTCGACATCAAGGGCCCGGTGCCACTGGTCAGGCCCGGCATCCAGTGTGGGCAGGTCCGGCTCGGTAACGTAGAATGGGGTGATATCGACGCCGGGCAAGGACGCGGCGATGACGCTCACCGACGGTCGGTCTTCGATCTCGCGTGCGTTGCCGATGATGCCGGTGCCGGTGCAGCCGACAAACAGGGCTGGTGACAGAATTCCCGCGACGGCCTCAGGAACGCGTTCATAGTCAGCCTCGTAGTGAGGCGTCAGAAAGAGGATGAGCAGATCCGCCGGAGCACCGAGACGGGCACGGACATCGCGACGCAATTCGGTCAGCGCGCGGCCGAGGTCCTTCTCATGAGATATGCTGGAAACCCATTTCACGCCGACAAAGTCGAAATCAACCCCATCCTTCACAAGGAGGCCCCCGTGCCGGGACGTCCCTATATCCTCGCTGAGACCACGTGGCGAGAGGTTTCTTCGACCGATTACTCCGTCGCCGTTCTGCCGTGGGGGGCAACGGAAGCGCACAATTATCACCTTCCCTACAACACCGATGTGGTGCAGTGTGATCACATTGCCGCCGAGTCGGCTCGCCAGGCGTGGGATCGTGGCGCGAAGGTGATTGTGCTGCCTACCGTCCCCTTTGGGGTCAACACGGGACAGGTGGACATCAAACTCGACATCAACATGAATCCGTCGACCCAACTGGCCGTTCTGGAGGACATCGTCGAGGGACTAGGACACCAGGGCATCGAGAAACTCGTCATTCTGAACGGACACGGCGCCAATGACTTCCGTCAGATCGTTCGTGAACTTTGGCCCACGTCGGACGTCTTCCTGTGCACCCTCGACTGGTACAAGTGGATCGACAGCTCGATCTTCGAGGATCCCGGAGATCACGCCGGCGAGATGGAGACCAGTCTGATGCAGGTGTTCGCACCCGGTCTTGTGAGACCCCTGTCAGAGGCGGGCGATGGTGCGGAGAAGACGTTTCGTATTCCAGCACTCAAGGACGGTCGGGCATGGACTCAACGTGACTGGGTTCAGGCGACAAGTGACACGGGTGTCGGTGATCCAGCCCCGTCCAGTGCCGAGAAGGGACAACGATGCTTCGAACTCCTCACCGCTCAGATCGCCGATTTCTTCGTAGATCTGGCCGAGGCTGATCTGGACGATCTCTACGAATAGACGGTGGAGGGTCGATGCAGCGCCTGCTATATTGGAGCAGATGACGCACCACCGTGCGGACGCTCAACGTGCAGACGTTGCACAAACAGTGAGGAACCATGGTCGACGAACAACCTGAAGAAGAGCGTGACCGCAACGAGGCCGATGCTGAATCTGAGTCTGACGATGCGGGTCGACGCGAATTCATCAAGAAGCTGCCTTACGTAGCCCCCGTGATTCAGACATTTCTGTTCAGTGAAGGTGCGCTTGCCGGCGGAAACTAACGCGGCAATCAGCGTCGCAATCAACGCGGTGTGTCGCCGAAACCTGGCCAGCGTAAGCCGCCGCCACCGCCACCGGCCAACGATGATGACGACTAACAGTCTGATGCCCATCTGCGTCCTGAATCCGGAGATTCAAACATGAGCCGATTTGACGGACGCAGTGTGATCGTCACTGGCGGTGCCAAGGGGATCGGCGGCGCGATCTGTAAGGCCTTCGCCGAAGAAGGTGCGCGTGTCGTTTGTGCCGACGTGGACACGGTGGCCGGAGAGGCACTGGCCGCCGGGGCTCCGTCTGCCGGCGAGATCCGTTTCCACCGTGCCGATGTCTCAAAGGCTGCCGAGTGCGACGCGCTCGTGGCCGCAACCGTCGAGGCTTGTGGGGGTGTCGATATCCTGTGTAACAATGTGGGCATCCAGCCCACAGACAGTTATCTACCGCTCCACGAGGTCAGCGACGAGGCATGGGACCGGATCCTCGATGTGAATCTGAAGAGTTTTTTCCTGATGAGCCGGCCCTGTCTCGGGCACATGATCAAGGCGGGCAACGGGGTGATCATCAACACGGCCAGTGTACAGGGTCTGCAGTCTGCCAAAGGAGTGCCTGCCTACGCGGCGAGCAAGGGGGCGATTCTTTCCCTTACTCGGCAGATGGCCCTCGACTATGCCGAACATGGCATTCGTGTGTTGGCCGTCAATCCAGGGACGATCGATACCCCGCTGGTCGATGAGGCGCTCGAGGCGATCGGTGGCGACGAGCAGGCGATAAGAGCCTCCATGTCTGCGTGTGCGCCCATGAATCGAATCGGGCAACCCGCCGAGATCGCTCGGGTCGTGTTGTTCATGGCCAGCGAGGACGCGTCGTTCATGACGGGTGAATCGGTATGTGTCGACGGCGGCATCATGGCTAGAGGCTCATGGGGCTGATCTCCTAGCTCAGCACTTCCTGCAATCGCTCGGCGATCACCATCTCGTCGCCCGGGTGAACGGTCCGCAGTCCAAAGAACAGACTGGTGTCGTGCACCGTACACCAGATCGACGGGGATCCGGCACGCAGGGCATCGGCCACCTTCTGTGCGTCATCGACGATGATGCGCAGGCCCGTGACCCCATCGCCCGTGGCGGGTTCACAGGTGACACCTGCCAGTCCTTCCACAGCGTCGCGAAGGGCTCGGCCTTGAAAGCTGAGTTCTGCATCGCGCTGGCTGCGGTCCATTCCCAGCCACTCCCGCAGCGCCATGACCACAGCGATGACCTCCTGACGGTCGATCTTCAGAGGTCGACCGATCCCGGCCAATTCACGTCTCTCAAAGGCCGCGAAGGTGTGGGCCCGAGCGGCTTCGATCAGGTCGGCCCGGCCACACAGCAGTCCTGAGCTGTTCGGGGCATTGAAGTATTTCGCACCGAACCCGACCAGATCTGCGCTCGAGGCCGTTGCCCGCATGTGGTCGGCGGGATCGACCTGGTACGCCGCATCGGCAATGACGGGGACACCCACGCCGCGAGCGATCTCCACGACCGTTGCCAGAGGAACGACGGCATCGGTCTCCGTGCCCAATACCGGACACAGAACGGCCGCCGTCTGCGGACCGATGGCGGCGGCCACATCATCGGTGGTCACACGCTCGGGTGTGCCGGCAATCACAAGTTCGACGCCCGCCATACGCACGACACGTTCATACTTGTAACGCTGTGACGCCTGCAACACGACCTGTCCTTTCATGCCCGTCGTGTCAGGCAGCTGCGACATGCGCTCGGGGTCGTCACCCGCGACGCAGGCGGCGGTTCCCAGCAGCAGCGCTGAGGCACAGCCGGGTGTGACCAGGGCCGCCTCGCAGCCCAGCAAGTCGGCCACGACCCGACCACTGCCGGCCAGCAACTGATCCATGTCGACGAAGTAGCGCTGGGCGATGTCCATGGCCTCGCGCACCGAGGCTGCCGGAGAGGATCCACCCAACATGGTCATGTTGCCGACGGCATTGATCACGGGTACGGCCCCCATCTCCTCGTAGAGGTCTCTGGCTGCCTGAGCTGTGTCATTCATGGTGTGGTTCTCCGGTCAGGTTCGTTTCAGATCCGATGAAGGTGTCGGGCAACATGGGCATGGCCTGGCCATTGTGGCGAGATCGGAACTCGAGCCACGACTGCAGAGGTGACAGGCTGGGCGTCACCTGCTCTGCAGCAAGACGACGGGCGAACAGCCCGAAGGGGAGCACGCCACTGCGAGGGGCCAACCAGCCGCGCGCCGGGATCTCGATGACCCGTAGAAGTCGATCTGCGTCGATGGCAGCCCGTTGGCGGGCGATGTCGATCGCCGTCGACAGCGTGCCGATCGTGTCTGCCAGGCCGTGCTCTACGGCGGCGTGGCCACTCCAGACCCGTCCCTGGGCCACGCTGTCCACATGGGCGATTGAATGACCACGAGCGTCGGCGACGCGAGCGATGAATCTTTCATACATGGAGAAGATCGCCTCGTCGACCCGCGCCGCCTCTTTGGTATCCAGAGGCCGGTCCGGAAGGGACAGGCCGAGCAGCGGAATCCGCGCGCCAAATCCGAGATCGGCGTGAGCACCCACCTGCACTCGATCGGTCTGGATCCCCAGCTTCTCCTTCAGGCCATCTTCGTAGAGCCAGCCGCCCACAACACCGATGCTGCCCGTGATCGTGTGAGGAGATGTAACGATGACGTCACCTTCCATGGAGATCCAGTATCCACCCGAGGCGGCGAGACGGCCATGGGAGATGATGATCGGTTTGCTGTCTCTGACTTCGGCGACGGCTTCTGCTACCCAGTCAGAGGCCAGGACATCTCCACCGGGGGAATCGACTCGAAGCACGACGGCGTCGACACGACCGTCGGTGGCCAGGTCACGCAACTGCTGCGTCAACTGCCGAGCGCGGATCCCCGTGTCGAGATCGCAGACGCCCAGGGCGTAGACGAGGGCGATCGTCGGCGGACGTCCCCAGATAGTTTCACTCGGTCGAGCAAGCTGCGCCGTACTGATCCCACGGTGCGCTCCCATGGCTCGCATCATCGGGTCCACATCCTGCCATCGTGCCAACGTGTCCACGAGTCCCTCTGCGAGGGCTTCCTCGGCCGTGAACACGCCTGCGCCGTCGACGAGAAAGTCGAAGGTGTCTTCCGAAAGACCCCGCGACTCCGTGATATCTCGACGCAACCCGGTATAGGCATCTTCCAGCAGGGCCATCAACTGACGTCGATCACCGTCAGACATGTCCGTGCGACTGACGTCTTCAAAGGCGGTCTTGAATTCGCCCGTGCGCCACTGCTGGGTGCCGATACCAAGCTTTTCGAGGGCCTGGGCAAGATACATCCGTCCTGCCACCAGTCCTTCGAGTCCGACCACGCCGTAGGGATCCAACACAATTCGGTCGGCGGCCGAGGCCAAATGGTATTTCCGCAGTCGGGCGCGATCGACATAGATCGTCACATGTCGACCCGCTGTGCGTAGGGCCAGCAGGTGTTCGCGCAATTCCCACGAGAGGGCCGGATCGATGCGCAGGCCCGACAGATTGATGGCGACGCCCTCTACCCGTGGGTCGCGCTCGATCGCCCGCAGATCGGCGATTAGATCGAGCTGACTTGTACCGTCGTCGAGCAGGCGGTATGCACGATGGCGCACCGATCCGCTCATGGGAAGATCGACATACACCGGTTCACGGTATCGTGTCGCAGCATCGCCTCGATGGGGCCCGAAGCGCACCGCGGCGAGTCGTCGGGTGCCCGAATTCCTGCTGGTCTGGCGAGCCTGTGAGCGTACGCCGAGTTCTCCGAATTCGAGGCGCAGTCCAAGGCTGATACTGTGACCGTCGAGGAATCGGCCGCTCACGTGTACTCCGTCGAGGGCACGGTAATTCGCCCCTAAACTCCAGAATCGTTCTCTGCCTGCCGCTCTGTCGGACCGAACGCCCTCGGCGAACAAGGTCAGTTGGTCGTCGCCCATGGGGCGATACCCCACATCTCCCGCGATTTCCCGTCCGTGACCGCCCGAAGCTTCGGTCCACGTGGAGGCGAAAGACCACTTCGGCGAGGGTTTGAAGAGGACACCGGATATCCACACACTCGACGTCTGTGGGCCCCGTCCCGTGGACCACCCTCGACCCACGCCGAAGGCCACGTCCTGGTCACCGAGACCCAGACCGATTCGTGCCTCGGTCAGGTCGGATAGGCCCGGCCGCTGCCGGTGCAGGACCCCGCCTCCGAGATGAGGCAGGGAGGCATACCAGCCCCAGTCTGATCGAACAGACCTCTTGTTGCCCGCCGTTGCGAAGGTGGCACTCACCTCCGGAGCAGGTAGCAGGGCCAGTGTGGCGGGATTGATGAAGCCAGACAGCGCACCGGGATGGACACCAGGTGGCGTCAGGAGGAATTCCGTTCGTGCTGCATACGGCGTGAATTGCGCGGCTGCGTTGGTGGCAAGCAACGCCATGGCCAGCGTCAACAGATTGCCTCCCCGCCGATGGCGGCCGAGGTTACAGACCAAACCCATCATTCGCGTTACATGTTCGCAGGAGAATGGAAGTGGAGACCACACCGCGATTGCCGGATGAGCATCTGGCCAAAGCCAAGGAACTGGCCGCCGGACAACGAAGCGGCAAGAACTGCAAGCTCTGTTACAATCGAGGCTACCAGGGTACGGATCAGAACAACATGCTCGTGCTCTGTCCGAAGTGTGTCGACACGGACACCGTCGGCAAGCAGTGGCGGGAGTACGTTCGAGACACGCCAGCACTGACCGAAATGTATGGCGACTACTTCGATGAGGACGAAGAAGACACGGAGGAGGCGGACGAGTCCTAAGATTGGCTTCAAGGTGCCTCTTCGAGGAAAGGGGAGATGTCTCCCTTGCCCTGTCGCAGGACCTCGATTTCGTCGTCGATCAACGACACGACCGTTGAGGGTTGAACGGGCAGAATACTGCACTCGAGGATCAGATCGACCTCTTTGCCCAGTTCACGTTCCAGATCTACCGGATCGGTGAGCGCGTCTTCTGCCGAGCGATTGGCGCTGGTGCTCAGCAGTGGGCGCCCAAGTTCGCGGACAAGGGCGATGCTGACGGGATGATCGGGAATTCTCACACCGACGGTCTTCTGCTTGCTGCGAAGAACCCGAGGGGTCTCTTTCGTGGCGGGCAGGATGAATGTGAAGGGGCCCGGCAAGAGTCTCTGCAGGATTCGGAAGGCGAATTTGCTCACGTGGGCATAGGTGCTGATGTCGGCCACGTTGGCACAGACGAAGGACATCGGTTTCTTCGCATCGCGTTGCTTGATTCGCTGAATCCGTTCGATGGCACTCTTGTTGGTGATGTCACACCCCAGACCATAGATGGTGTCGGTGGGATAGATGATGACACCCCCTTCGCTGAGAGTTTCCACCGCACGGTGAATCAGCCGCCCGCGCAGGTGTTCGGGGTCAACGGTCTGCATGGCGCCCATGGTTACCGTTCTCCGCCCAATCGATCGACCCAGGCATCCACGACAGCATCGACCATGGCCTGGCCATGTTCGACATTCGCCGTCCAGCTGTTCCGCTCTTGATCGTGTCCGCAATACCAGGGTGCGTCGTCGTCGAGTCGAGTCTGATCGACCAACTCTGGCCTTGTCGCCATGAGGAAAGACGTTTCGTTGTAGCCGGCGTGGTCTCCGCCCGCAGGGGGCGATGAGGCGGGCAGGATCATGGGGGCCACCTGGATACGGCCCCATGCGACCTCGTCCTTGAGCTTGGCGTCTGCCCACCAGCCTCGGGGATATCCCTTTTCCAACATGCTCTCGAAAGACAGTTCGGCAGCGGCCTTGGAGAAGGCCTGAGCCAGGGGTGCCCCCATTCCCTGATGCATGATGATGACGACAATCTGAGCGAAACCCATCTCCAGGAAGTTGTGCAGGACGGATTTGACGAGCCCACCAAAAGCGCCATAGTCGGGATCGATGGTGCCGTCCTCCGGGCCCCCGAGGGCATAACCCGTGGGGCCGTAGTCAAAGGAGGGGGCGATGATGACATTCATTCGTGCCGCGATGCGCTCGCAGATCTCTTCGACGATAATCGTGTCATGGCCGATGGCCATGTGAGGCCCGTGGGTTTCGATGCAACCGGCGGGAACCAACAGTGGATGTCCCGCCTGCACAGCATGGCGCAGTTGATCGGGTCGAACGTGTTTCAGGTGCATGGGGCTCTCCTCGATAGGACGGGGGGCGCTCAATATAGAACCAGAGCGAAGTGGGCGGAACGGAAGGAAACGTATTGGCACATACCGTCATCGGCACGGCCGGTCACATCGACCACGGCAAAACACAGCTGGTGCATGCGCTGACCGGTGTCGACACGGATCGTACCCGCCAGGAAAAGGAGCGGGGGATCACGATCGAACTGGGTTTCGCGCACTTCGGCCAGACCACGACCATCATCGACGTGCCTGGTCACGAGCGCTTTGTGAAGACCATGGTCGCAGGTGTGAGCACGATCGACGTGGCGCTGCTGGTGATTGCCGCTGACGACGGGGTCATGCCGCAGACGCGTGAACACCTCGATGTCCTGCAGATTCTGGGCATCGAGAGGGGAGTGATCGCCTTGAACAAGGTCGATCTCGTCGACGACGAGTGGTTACAGCTCGTCGAAGAAGACGTGCGTGGTGTCCTGCAGGGAACACAGCTTGAGAACTCACCGATCCTGCGGGTCTCGGCGCTGCACGGAACCGGCGTCGATACGCTGGCCCAAAGTCTACGAGAGACGCTCGCCGCCGTGCAGGAACGCGATGCGAGGTCCCGTCCCTTTCGTCTGCCCGTAGACCGCGCCTTCTCCATCCATGGATTTGGCAACGTCGCCACAGGCACAACCCTCAGCGGTCAGGCGCGTCGTGGAGACGAACTGGAGCAGCTGCCTCAGGGACGACGGCTGCGAATCCGCGGACTTCAACGCCATGGTGAAGACGTCGATCTGGTCGAGGCAGGTGACCGGGCCGCTATCAATCTGGCGGGTGAGGATGCCGAACAGATCGAGCGCGGAGACGTTCTAATACAACCAGGGAGTCTGCAGGCAACCTCGATGCTCGATGTCGACCTGAGACTGCTCGAATCAGCCCCTAAGCACCTCGAGCAACGTACGCGGGTTCGGATTCACATCGGCACCATAGAGGCCCTCGGTCGCGTTGTGCTGCTGCGTGACACCACACTGGAACCTGGTCAGCAGACGATGGCACAGATTCGTCTCGAGAAGCCCGTCGTGGCCGCTTTCGGCGATCGTTTCGTCGTACGCAGGTATTCACCGGCCGTGACCATCGGCGGTGGCACGGTCCTGGATCCGTCGCCGGACAAACACCGTGAAGGTGAGGGCTCTGTGGCTCTTCTTCTGGATGAACTGACCGGTGAATCGATGACGACGGCGGTGATCGCGTGGGTTCGGCACCGGGGTCGCCGAGCCCCTTCACTGCAGGATACGGGAGCCGCTTTCGCCTCGGATGGTGATTCCCTCGAGGCAGACGCGGCATCGTCCCTGACGGCCTTCGATCATCACGGGGTTCGCCATCTGGTGACGACCGAACTCTGGGAAGCAGATCAGTCGCTGATCGTCGACACGTTGACCCGGTATCATCGGGCCACACCACAGGAAGCGGGCATGGCACGTGTCTCCTTGATGCGAGAACTGGGGTTCGGGCCGAGCGAGCCCCTGTTCGAGGCGCTACTGGGTCGACTGGAAGCCGACGGCATCACGGCCAGAGAAGGTGCAGCTGTGCGGCTGTCGACACACGAGATCAGCCTTTCACCCGAAGATGAGGTCCTCGCCGAGCGCATCGAGCAGGAACTCCAGAAGGGTGGTCTGGCCAAGCCGCCCAGCGCCGAAGACTTGGCCTCGTCCACAGGCGCCGAGGTGGGTCAGGTTTCCAGCCTGCTGCGAGCCATGGGTCGGTTGGGGCGTCTGGTTTTCCTCGACGAGACGCTTTTCGTCAGTGTTTCACAGATGGCATATGCGCGCGAGGGTTTGGAGAAACACCTCGCCACGGCAGACCAGATCAGCGTGTCCGACTTTCGCCAATCCCTCGACACGAATCGTCGATATGCGCTGGCGCTGCTCAACCTATTCGATGCAGAAGGACTGACCGTCAAGGATGATGCCGGTCGTCGATCGCTGGCGCCCCGAATGTCTCTACCCCTTTCAAGAGAGAAAACACCATGAGTGCTCACCGGCCGACTGCGGCCATCGTCGGCTGCGGCGACATCGCTCACTACCATGTTCGAGGTTACCAACTGGCCGGCGTCGAAACGGTGGCGTTCGTCGATCCTATCGCAGCCGCCCGAGACCAATTCCTGCAAGAGTACGGCGACGGCACAGATGCGGTGGGCTACAGCGACCTGGAAGCGATGTTCGCCGCAGGGGTGATCCCCGATCTGATCAGCATCTGCGCATGGCATCTTCTACACGCACCCCTCACGGTTGACGCTGCCAAGGCTGGTGTGAAGGGGATCATCTGCGAGAAACCCATGGCCGTCGGTCTGGGCGACGCGGATCGTATGATCACCGCCTGCGAGGCGGCGGGTGTGAAACTAGCCATCAGTCACCAGCGACGTTTCACCCTTGGCTGGGAAAAGGGTCGAGAGCTGGTCGCCGCCGGGCACCTGGGTACGGTCCAGTTCGCTGTGAGCAAACTCGGCCATGGCCTGCTGAACTGCGGCACCCACGCCATCGATGGCGTTCGTTTCCTGCTCGGTGACCCGGTCCCTCAATGGGTGATGGGCGCCGTTGAGCGAACCAGTGGCCGTTTCGAGCGCGACACGCCCATCGAGGATGGCTGCCTCGGTCTGGTCCACTTTGCCGATGGTTCTCAGCTGATGATCGAATCCGATCTCGACATGGAGGGCGCCACGGTCGGAACCTTCCAGATCCGGGGCACCGAAGGGATGATGGAGGTGAGCGAGACGCACTGTCGGACGCTCACCGCGGCTGGATGGCAGGATCACGATCTCGGGATTCCGCGCGACCAGATTGACGTGATCGGTGGGCAGGCAAATGCCCGACAGACACGGGAACTGCTTGGCTGGATCGACGGAGATCTCGACACCCA
>PATE01000138.1 GCA_002712305.1 Gemmatimonadota bacterium
ACCTCGAAGTCGCCGAAATGTCCCCATGGATCGACCTGCGAGTGCCCCCCAAGGAGGTAAAGTTACCCGCCGTCGAAGCGATGACTCATCGGCGGTTTCTCAAGACGCACCTTCCTGTGGATGCCCTCGTCTTCTCTCCCAAGGCGAAGTATCTCTATCTGGCGCGAGACGGCCGCGATGTGGTGTGGAGCATGCACAACCACCACGTGAATGCGAATCAGTTCTGGTACGACGCTCTCAATGAAACGCCCGGCCGCGTCGGGCCTCCCATCGAGCGTCAACCAGAGGATGTGGTCGACTACTGGAATGAGTGGCTCGACAAGGATGGCCATCCATTCTGGCCCTTCTGGGACAACATCCGCTCGTGGTGGTCCATTCGCGATCTGCCCAACGTGATGTTCGTGCACTACAACTCGCTCAAGGCCGACATGCCGGGTCAGATGCGGCAGGTTGCCGAGTTCCTGCAGATCGACGTGCCCGATGATCGCTGGGAGTCGATCATCGAATACTGCTCATTCGATTGGATGAAGCAGAATGCCACCAAGAGCGTGCCGCTGGGTGGGGCATTCTGGGATGCGGGAGCGCAGGTCTTCATCAATCGCGGGACCAACGGCCGATGGTGTGAACTTCTGTCGGCTGAAGACTCGGCCCGTTACGAGGCCATGGCGGTGGAGCAACTCGGCGAGGAATGCGCACACTGGCTTGCCACCGGGCAGTTGGAACAGCCAAACTAGCGTCCGGGCCGCCGTCAGCCTCCACCTCTGAAACCGAAACGACTCGAGGTTTGCATCCATGTCAGCCGAAGAACAGATGGACCTGCCCTTTCCCGCACTCACGCCTGCTCAGCGCCTGCACCTGGATGTGTTCGGATATGTGGTGATCGAAGACACATTGACGACGCAAGAGTGCGGCGTCCTCATCGAAGCTCTGCAGAGACTGAAGCATGATCTCATCGAGGCGGGGCGGCCATCCTCTCGCACGGACGAAGAAGAGACGAAGGTTCGCGGTGCCGGTCTCGCCGATTCGCGGCCAGCCCATCACGACTTCATGCGAGATATCGAGCAGGCCGATCCTGCGATCACGGCCTACATCACCCATCCCAGGATGGTGGGCATGGCAGCGGAGATCATCGGCGGGGAAGTGCGGATGGTGGAATCCAATGCGCACATCAATTCGCGTGCTCCTGATTGGGAAGCGTTAGATGCGGATGCCCACAGGTTCCCCTTCCATCGCGGCACCGACGTCCCCTTCGGGAGCCACTCCCGACATGGACTGTATCACTGCAACTTCGTGAAGACCCTGACCAATCTGACGGATCTGGGGCCCGACGATGGGGGCACGGTGGTCATCGCGGGCAGCCACAAGATGGACTTGCCTCCCGAACAGTTGATCGAGTGTGCCTATCAGGATCGTTCTCTGATCCACCAGGTGGTCGCCCCGGCGGGCTCCACCCTTCTGTTCGTGGAACCTCTGATTCACGCAACGGGTCGACTGATCTGCGAGCGGGAGCGCGTCATCATCATCACCGGTTATGGGCCGGCGCAGTTTCCATACTGGGGAGACGGTGAATTGACGGAGGAGTTCAAGGCACAGATCCCACCCAACCAACACCTGCTGTTCCACGGACGGCAGAACTGGAATCGCCGAACGTTGGAGAGGCAAGATCTGATGACCCCCGCCGATTCACGCCGATTCGAACTGGGCGAGTGGAACAAGAGGGACTAGAGGGTTCGATCACTGGGTCACTAGGACCAGACGAAGATCTCCTCGTCCTCCGGCGACATCCCTATGAAGACGGCAAGGACGACCCGGGTTTCACTCCTGATCGCCTTGGGCACTTCGTGGATGTTTTCGGTGTAGAAGAAATAGAGATCTCCCGCATTCAGTTCGACTCGTGCCCTGGGAATCGTGTTCTGCTCGGCGTACGTCTCGAACTCACCGTCATCGACGGCTTGCTCGACTGCGCCCTCACCTTTGGCACGGTAGATGGTCGATTCTCCCCCGACGGATCCCTTCTTCACGCACAGGATTCCAGCGAATTGGTGCGTGAATCGAGCCACCTCGATATCTGTCTTGGCCCGTCTTCGTACCGAATCGTAGTGCGCTCTGTGGCCCTCTTCGTTCTGGTAGATACGAAAGATGGCGGGTCCGTAGCGGCGACCATCTGCCGTTTCTGCCGTCTTGACGGTCTTTCCAGGTGACAACGTGGACAGATTCCGATAGATCAAGGCCACCGGATCGGTGAGTCCTTCAAACAGGCGTGGAAACAGATCATGCGTGCGTTCGGCGTGCGCGAAGAATTCATCACGGTTCGCCCCCACGCGTCCGAGGCTCGTTCCCAGGTCCAGATAAGGACCACCGCTGAGTTGTGACTCTCGGCCTCCCACGGTGTCGTTGTCGAAGTATCCCCGCTCTTCAAAGCGGTCCATCAGTGCCGCACAGTCTGTGGCCGGATACGCACCACGCAGGATAAGGGCCGGCACCTGGCCCTCGGCCAGAGCCATCAGGGGGGCCGGGAACTGTACCGCAATTGTGAGTGCGTCGGCCTCCATTGGGGACCAGGTGGGAAATGTTTTCTCGGTCATGCCAGTGCCTTCGTCATCCACGTGTTCTCACGTCATTCACTCGTTCAGCGACGCGTCTCGATCCGCCAGCCGATCTTGAAAAGACGGGCCCCAACATTAGGAAGTTCAGAGGATGCCCGCTTGCCTCGGAGGCACCCTGCACGGATAATGAGCGGTCGTCCATCTTCTAGCAGCCTCGGGTTAGGAGTGGAAGATGAGATTCTCGAATTCGTGCCACCCAGATCGGCAGCGGGCCGTGCCATGGCGGATCCTCCGCCTCCAACAGGACAGTGATGAACGTGCATGAACTTTCTTCGAAGCATCTGACGGACTACGTGCAGGATGGATTCACACTCGTATCGGGGTTGATGGGTGATTCTATCGCAACCGCTGCAGAGTTGGCCATGTGGTCTTGCATGAAGGCTCGTCCTGACGACCCCGATACCTGGCCCGATAGTTTTGCCGAGGGTGTCGACCATCCAGACATCATCGCTTGCTACACCGACGCGTTCCTGCAGGTTGCCGCTCAGCTGGGTGGCGAATCATCCGCTCGCTTCGAAGCGCCAGGCGGCGCGCTGGCGATCAACATCTTCCCAACAGAAGAACCCTGGCAACCACCCGGACCACACATCGATCACGCGATCAAAGAACATGGCCACCGGACCTTTCCGCGCCCTTTCCGGGTGGCGACGATGACCTTTCTCGACGATGTCGAGTACCACTGTGGCGGCACCGCGGTCTGGCCCGGCTCACACCAGGCGATCGAACGACTGGCGCGCTCGGATGAGGAGCGATACGGATTCATGTGGACGCTAAATCAGGATCTGCACCGGGCCGAGGTCGGAGACCCCGTCATATTGACGCCGAGACGAGGAGACGTGCTCTTCTACGACGCCCTCTGTGCGCATGGTGGAAGTGCAAATACCGGTTCGCGGCCACGTCTGGCGCTGAACCACAAATGGTAGAATGAGTGATCATGGGATTGCGTGAGGAATATGACGAGAAGGGTTACTGTGTCGCTCGCAGTGCCATCGATGCGAGCCTCGCGGGGGAGATGGTGAATCACGTACACTGGCTCATGGAGCGTCACCCAGACACTCGCCCCGAACGTCTCGGACACTCCTTGCTGGTCGACGATCCCTTCATGCATCGGCTGGTGACCGACGAACGCCTCGTGGACGTGGCCGAGCAATTCCTCGGCCCCAATGTGGCCATGTTTGCTGCACACTACATTGCAAAGAAGCCTCACAAGGGCCAGGCAGTGCAGTGGCATCAGGACGGATCCTACTGGCCGTTGGAACCCATGGAGGTGGCCACCCTCTGGGTCGCCGGCACCGACTCGGTCGTCGACAACGGTTGCATGCGTGTTCTGCCTGGAACCCAGAATGTCCGCCTGCGAAAGCAGAGCGAGATGGTGGAACTCGATCGCGAGAAGTTTGTCCTGGGGGTCGGCATCCATCCCGATGAGATCGACGACGAGGATGCCGTCGATCTCGAACTGATGGCAGGCGATGTGTCCATCCACAATCCGACGATCATTCACGGCTCCAATGCGAATGCGTCAGATCGCTGGCGCGTGGGGCTGACCCTACGCTACATCCCTACATCCACTCATGTGACCAATCCGGATCACGAAAGCATTCTCTGCCGGGGTCATATCGATTCCAGCGTGGCCAATGCCTATGCCACCACACCCACATGGGTGCAAGGCGACCACATGCCCTTTCAGGGCGCCGAAGACTGGGCCTGACCACCGTCTGCACGGCACCCTGTCGGCCATCATCGAGACACGGAGAACGACTGCGCTCGTCGTTGGCCTCACCCGGACGGCTCATCGAGTTCAGCTTCCCGCAAGGCCTCAAGCAGATAGGGGACACCGAAGAACACGAGGCTCACATACATGGGGCTCATGGCCAGTGCGCCACGTCGCATGGGATCGTCACTCGTGTCCTGCATCTGCACGACCGTTTCCAGGACGTCCTGACCGATCTGTAGATACCTTACGTCGCCCGTGAGTCGCCAGTTGTAGGCCAGATGGCGGCACAGAATCCCCCCGTAGTGCTGTTGCCGGGCAAATTCGGACCCCTGCCCAGGATCGCCGCCACAGAACCAATCGACGGCGCGCCGGTACACCTGCGCCGCATCCTGGCGACCGGTCATGCGGTGGAACAACTCGATACCGATCAGCAGATAGTGGGTCTGATAACCTTTCTGATCCTCGATCGGTACTTCGCGACGTATGGGCTTCTTATCCCCGGACAGCGCCAGGTGTTCCTCGTCGGTAAAGGCAGGAGCTCCCAACTCGACGGCGAAGGTTGTGCCTTCCGTAGCCATGCCAAAGGGGAGCTGCGATGGCAGGCGATCCGGAGTTGAGATCTGGAAACGCTTGTGCCAGCTACCGTCCTCGTTCTGCCCGCGCGCAATGGCCTCGAACACCTCCACGGCGCGATCCATGTATCGCTGCTCCCCGGTGGCCTCAAAGACATAGAGCAGGCCCCGCAGCGTGTTGGCGATGCTGCGAAGGGAGAAGCTGAAACGCGCGTCTTCGGTCCATCGATATCGCAGAAAGAAGTCGCCTGCTTCGCACAATACTTCCAGTGTGCGTAGATCACCCGTCAGGTAGTAGTGGTCGATCCAGTTGTCGAGAAACGTGTGCGAAGCGACAGGTTCATCGCTGAAGTGATCGACACTGTGGCGATAACATCCACCGACGAAATAGGGTCGGAAGGGATGCCAATGACACGTGTCGACATCGACGGAGTGCCGCGTCATCGCCTCGCCCAGGTAGAACAGGTCGGCGTCGCCGGTCCGCAGATACTGAATCCACACCCCATGACGGGGGTCCCACTCGCTGTTGCACCAACCCCATCGTCCGTGGTATCTCCACGTCTGTGCTGCTTCTTCCCAGGCAATGAGAAAGTCGCCATGGTTGAAGAAGCCATACCAGCGGCCCAACTGAATCTGCCGCTGCAACCAGTCGACGACGCCCTGCAGCAAGGCATCGGAACGCGGGAATCGATCGCCGGCGACTTCGAAGCCGCCTGTCGCTCTGCAGCCGGCCATCTGCGAAGGAGAGACGCTGACATGAGGTGGTGTGAGTAGTCCCTGCAGAGATGCCCGGGCATGGTCACCCTGGCCACTGTCGTAATACGTGACGAAAAGTTCCGTCGTTTTCGCCGTACCTGTGCCGTCGCTGTAGATCCCCTCCCCCTCGTGCCAGGCCACGTCCTCGGCGTATCTGGACAGTTGCATGCGCTCATCTTCAGCGGGGCAGTAGGGAAGAGCTTCGATTCCTGTATCGGGTGATACGTGCAGGGCCTTTGGAAACTCCTTGGCCATGTGTCGCATGGCGACGCCGACCCCACCTGATGCGCCCTCGGCCAACAACCATGGTTCTGGCTGCTGCTTATCCTCGCTCTGCCGCCCCGCAGACGTCTGGTGTGTCAGGTGAGCGACCTCATCGTCGACATGGTGTAGTTCGAGGCGATCTCCCGCCTCCAGGGAGACTGACTCGCCGGATGTCCTGCAATGAAGGGAAGCCGACTGAGGAATCGACCACCGGAGTCCGATCTGCTCGATCTGTGTCTCGCGCGCATTGAGGGTCATCACCGTGGAGTACAGACAGCGGATGTAGGGCTGCCCCGCATAGAAGTGCAGCCGTAGCACGAACTGCAGGGGGCGGTATCCTGCGTAGTGATGCATCGGTGTGTCCAACTCAAGCGCACCTCGGCATGTTATCACCACGCGAAGTGGCCCTGCCTCCTCCACCTCCACCGACCAGGCATCGGGCGCCAGGTGGGCAGAACAGCGCCCGTCAGGGCCATAGATCCTTCGGCGTGTGCCGCCGAAGGACTCGCCCTCGCAGACCCTGGCCCACAGTTCGAGGCCAGTAGCTCCAAACCGTGTCGTGGGTACGAAGGTGTCCTGTGACCGGTGGCCGAGTTCGACATCCTCGCAGACTCCGACACGATCACGGCGCAGCGTCAGGCGCAGTCGTCCCGTACAGACTCGGATGGAGTCATCTTCCTCCTCCACAAGGATCTGCGATGTCGGTATGGAGGTGGGACCCTCACCCGGGCCCAGGATCAAATCTAAAGACTCACCGGCGACGAGGTCGCTCTGCCAGTCCGCCAGGACCCACTTCAACGACCCGTCAGGCCAGTGAGCCAACGGCTTCAGCTGGGTCGGGATCTGCTCGCCACTTGCTGTAGTGAGTCGTAGATCTTCGGTCCGGTGAACGGCGCCAGGTGGAAAGGGGACACCTCGGGTCAGAGGACACCTTTCACGGTCCAGGCCCGTAAGTTCTCGCAGTGTAAGAGGTGCCTGGGGCGACACCGCCTGAAGTGAATCAGCGTCGCTCATCGCCCATCACCGGCCGATGTCGTTCCAGCTGCGACCAGGCCTTCCAAGTAGAGACGTGATCGTTCCAACTCGGCCGTCACGTCGGAGGCCGTGTCCAGAATCGGGATGCCGCGTGGTACGGGATGCATGAAGATCTCCGTCCAGCCGCGAAAGTTGATCTTACGCAAGGCGTCCACGAGCGGAAGAAAGTCGAGGTCGCCTCTGCCCGGCAACTGCAGGAGCTCCTGTTCCTTCGGCAGCTTTTCGTGACAGCCCATCCCATGCTGCCAGGCGTAGAACAGACACAGATGCTGTCCGAGATCTTCAATTAACTTCGCGATCATCGATGCATCATCGGGCAAGTGATAAGGGGCAAGAGCGATACCCAGGTGACGGGAGTCGGTAAACTCTACGAGCCACTTCATCGAGTCAGGACTCTCGATGAGGGCATTGCCGTGATTCTCGATGCCTATCGTGACGTCGTGGCCGGCGGCTGCCTCGATGTGGGGCTTCAGCGCTTCTGCAAGCTCGGCCACCGCCCCGCGAAGTTCGTCCCCGGCCAACCCTTTGGGCCCTTTGCTGCCACACACCAGAAGGGACGCGCCGAACTCCTGCGCGAAAGCCATCTCCGACTTCAGTTCAAAGGGGCCCAGATCAAATCTGGTGGAGGCCCCCAGCTTCACACGGTGGGCCTGGAGCAGCTCGGCGAAGGCGTCGTGCCCCATCGCCTCAACCTGCTCACGTTGATCGCCGTGAACTCGCGGCCAGATGTCGAGGGTGTCGCTGTGGTTCCTGCTGACCTGCGGCAGAATCTCAGAAAGAGGTAGTGTACCGTAGAGAGATGAGCCAACGATATATCGAAGACGGAAGGGGTCCTGCGTCACGATTCAACCTGTCGATGGAAATGGTGAGGGCCACCCGTTGGTCCACCGGGACGAGTCTACCAGTCGACGACAGCCCCGTCGTCGTCGTCGTAGGCGGTTGGGTAGGGTTTGGGTTCGCCGACCATGCCCATAAGTTTGTCCTCATCGATGGTCACACCAAGTCCTGGCGCGGTGGGCAGCGGGCGATGGCCTTCGGTGACCGGGGGCAGGGGAGTGGCCAGCAGTTCCTCGTATTCGCTGTCACCCCGCTCCTGGGCAAGAAAATTGGGGATGGCCCCCGCGATCTGCAGACTTGCCGCCAGCGATAGCGGGCCCTGCGGGTTGTGCGGTGCCAGCGGCGTATAGTAGGCCTCCGCCATCCCGGCGATGATCTTCAATTCGGTGATTCCGCCCGCGTAACAGACGTCAGGCTGCAGGATCACGGCGGCCCTTTTCTCGATGATCTCGCGGAATCCCCACTTCGTGAAGATGCGCTCCCCCGTGGCGACGGGGATATGCGTCTTAGCGGCCAGTTCAGCCATGACATCCACATTCAATGCCTGCACGACCTCCTCATAGAACCAGGGCTGATAGGGTTCCAGCGCCTTCATCAGCAGCATCGCCGTCGGCGGTTGAACGGCGCCATGGAAGTCGACGGCAATGTCGACGCCGGATCCATGTTTGTCACGCAGAGCCTTGAATCCCTCGACGACTTCATCGACGAATCTCTGACCTTCGACGTACTTCGACGCCCTGCGCGATGCAGGTGGGCCAATCTTCATGGCATTGACCCCCGTCTTCTCGTCTACATGTCCGTAGACGCGAACGCGCTCGCGCGTCGGGCCGCCGAGCAGTTTGTACACGGGGACACCGTGACACTTACCGGCAATATCCCAGAGGGCCTGATCGATACCTGAAAGAATGGCGGTCTTGATGGGGCCACCGCGATAGAACGCCCCGCGGTGAATTGCTTGCCAATGATGGACGACAGGGCGCGGATCCTTGCCGACCAGGTAGTCGGCCACCTCAAGGGCACCGGCGGCACAGGCCTTGGCGTCGTCCTTCAGCATCTCACCCCAGCCAGTGATGCCGGCATCGGTGGAGATCTTCACGAAGACCCACGAATTGACGAGGACGAAGCTCTCGATCTTGGTGACTTTGATCGCTTCGTCGGGACCGATGAGGCGGGCAGTAGAATCGGACATGAGTGGGTCCTACTCTGCGGACTTCTTCGCTGCGGCCTTCTTTTTTGGTGCCTTTTTCTTGGCCTTCTTCTTGGCAGCTTTTTTCTTGGGGGCCTTCTTGGCCCTCGGGTCCTTGCCCTCGTCGCGCATCTTCTGTTCGCGAGCAGCGATCAGTTCGACGGCTTGTTCGAGGGTGATCTGTTCGGGCTCCTTGTCCTTCGGAAGGGTGGCATTCACCTCACCATCCGTCACATAGTTGCCGTAGCGCCCGCTCTTGATCTGAACCGGCAGCTCTGAAGTCGGGTGATTGCCAAGTTCGGCCAGAATCGTGCCCCCCGACCGGCTGCGGCCACGACCACTCGGCTGCTTCAGGAGTTCCACCGCCTCGTCGACGTTGATCGTGGCCAGCTTCGAATGGTCGGCAAGAGATCGACTCTCGGTCCCCATCTTGATGTAGGGGCCGTATCGCCCATCCTGGGCGGTGATCTTCTCTCCGGATTCGGGATGCGGACCGACTTCACGGGGAAAGCTCAGCAACATGAGTGCTTCCTCTATGGTCACTGATTCGATTGACATCTCGGGCCACAGACTGGCCATCTTGGGTTTGCCACCGGCTTTCACATTGCCCTTCGGTGTCAGCTCGGGGTCACCGAGTTGAACGTAGGGGCCAAAACGTCCCGTCTTCAGATAGATGGGTTTGTCCGTTTCAGGATCGACGCCGAGTTCCTTGTCTCCCTGCTCGGCGTCCTCCAGCAATCGGATCGCACGTTCCACATTCAGTTCATCGGGTGCGATGTCGTCGGGCACGGTGGCCCGTAGATCCTGATCGCCAATCTGGATGTAGGGGCCGTATCTGCCCACACGGCAGACGATTTCTTCACCTGCCGGGTTCTTTCCCAGGGGGATCGCCGAGATGGCTCGCGGATCGATCTCATCGGCGTGAGAGCCAATCAGGTGTTTGAGACCGACTTCGGCCAAATGATTGCCCTCGCTGCCTTCACGCTCGCCAAAGTAAAAGTCATGAAGCCACGGTACAGGATCAGCTTCGCCGCGTGAGATCGTGTCGAGGCCATCTTCCATGCGCGCCGTGAACCCATAGTCCACCAGATCGGGCAGATGTCGCTCCAGTAGATTGACGACGGCGAAGGCCGTGAAGGTCGGTACAAGAGCCGAACTCTTGAGTCGTACGTATCCGCGATCCTGGATGGTCTGGATAATCGAGGCATAGGTCGAGGGTCGGCCGATGCCACGCTCTTCGAGTTCGCGAATCAAACTCGCTTCGGTATAGCGACCCTTGGCCTGCGTGAAGTGTTGCTGAGGCTCGATTTTTTCCGTCGCTACCTGCTGCTCGGGTCGAAGCGGTGGCAACACCTTCTCCTGGTCGTCCAGAGCCGCGGCCGGATCGTCGCTGCCCTCTACATAGGCACGCAGAAAACCTGGGAAGGAGATGACCTTTCCTGACGTCGAGAAAACCGCGTCTCCCCGGTCACCTGCAGGCGCGCTGATGCGGACATTCGTCCGCATGCCGTGGGCATCCTTCATCTGCGAAGCGACCGTCCGCTTCCAGATCAGGTCGTAGAGCCGCAACTGGTCGGTATCGAGTTGATTGCTCACCTGCTTCGGCGTGCGGAAGGACTCGCCGGCGGGGCGGATGGCTTCGTGGGCCTCCTGTGCGTTCTTCGACCGGCTGCGATAGACCCGAGGCTCATCGGGCAGATACTCTTTGCCGTACAACTCTTCAACCTGTGAACGGGCCGCATTCAGAGCCTGCGACGACAAGGTCGTCGAGTCGGTACGCATGTAGGTGATGAAACCGTTCTCGTAGAGGCTCTGCGCCAGCCGCATGGTGCGCTGCGCAGTAAACCGGAGCTTGCGTCCCGCCTCCTGTTGCAGCGTGGACGTAATGAATGGCGCGTAAGGCTTGTTCGTGAAGGGTTTCTCCGTCACCTGGCTCACGGTGAAGGTCTGATCCCGAAGCGTTTCGGCCAGCGCCGCCGCGTCCTGGGCCTGCAGATGGGTCACCGCATTGGGGTCTTCCAGTTCACCGGTCGTGTCGACGAAGTGCCGGCCTGTGGCAACGGGCCGATCGCCCAATTCGACCAGTCCCGCCGCCAGTTGCCCATCCTCGGTCTTGAATTCCGCTTCCAGGTCCCAATATTCGGCCTGATTGAAACGCATGCGGATGCGTTCGCGCTCCACCACCAGGCGTGTCGCCACAGATTGTACACGCCCCGCGGAGAGTTTTGGTTTGACCTTCCGCCACAGGACCGGGGAAATCTCGTATCCATAGAGTCGATCGAGAATTCGGCGCGATTCCTGCGCATTGACCAGACGTTGATCGATTTCCCGGGTGGACTCGATGGCTGCTTCGATGGCGGGACGGGTGATCTCGTCGAAGACCATCCTGCGCACGGGAACCTTTGGTTTGAGTACTTCGGTCAGATGCCAGGCAATGGCCTCCCCTTCGCGGTCTTCGTCGCAGGCGAGGAAGAGGGCGTCAGCGTCTTTCAGCAGTTTACGCAGTTTCGTCACCTGCGGCTGCTTGCTGGCCGGGATCACATAGAGGGGGGCGAAGTCGTCGTCGACGTTTACGCCCAGACGTGCCCATGGCTGGTTGCTGACGGTGGCTGGAATCTCTCGAGCACTGGAAGGAAGATCACGAATGTGACCGACCGAGGATTCCACGACGTAGCCCTCACCGAGGTATCCTTCGATGGTTCGGGCTTTCGCCGGTGACTCCACGATCACCAGCGCGTAACTCTTATTGGCCTTTTTCGCCATGTATCTGTATGCCTGCTTTCGTTGCTTTGGTTACATCGGTCCGGGATCTGAACACTGCATTATCACCAGTTTCCTTGCGTTATGGCAAGGGGCAAGCCCTCTATTCTATGGCCAAGATGATGATTGGCCACAGAAGATTCATCGACATCAAGCGTGAATCCGTCAATGGCTGTCGCGCACCGATTGGGCACATTATAGCTTGCAGTCTGATCTGATGAACCTACAACAATAGGCCGAAGATGACGTTTCAGTGTGGTGTGGCCCGGGCAGATATTACGCCGCCGGTGGGCATTCCCATGGTAGGTTTCGCTGGCCGTGACGCGGCGGCGGCAGTGCACGACCCCCTCGAAGCCACCGTGCTTGCCGCAAGCGACGGGGATGATCAACTGCTCATCGTCAGCCTCGACCTCCTGCAACTCACAGCGGAGAGCGTCGCATGCATTCGGCAGAAGATCTCCACTGCGACGGGGGTTGCACCCACCAGCATTGCACTGGCCTGTTCTCACACTCACTACGGGCCGTCGGTGAATGATCACGACGTCGACCTGGTGGACAGTTATCGAACATATCTGTCGCACGTGCTGGCCGGTGTGTGTCGGGAAGCCATGGAGAGGTGTCAGCCGGCAAGAATGGGCGTCGACTGGGGGGCGTCTGACATCGGCATCAATCGGCGCGAACTGCGCGACTCGCGAATCGTGCTGGGTCAGAATCCATCTGGCCCCGTCGATCGCAGCGTCGGCATCGCTCGCATCGACCACGCCAACGGGCAGCCCATAGCGACGGTACTGAACTTCGCCTGCCACCCCGTGAGCCTCGGAGGACGCATGGCTGAGATCTCGGCCGGCTTTCCCGGGAAGGCGAGAAGAGTCGTCGAGGAGATGACCGGTACGTTGTCCCTTTATCTTCAGGGCGCCTGTGGCGATGTGAATCCCATCCGGATGGAGCATGATCACGACGCGGCGCGCTCCCTTGGCGTCCGCCTGGGTTGTGAGGCCACTCGCATCTGGGAGACGATTCAAGTACAGGATGTTCGCAGTGTCGCGTTCGCTTCGAAGACGATCCACCTGCCCGGCTATCGCTACGACTCACAGACCAACGCCGAGAATCTGCAGCAGGAGCTGTTGCGAGATATTGCGGTTCGAGAGAAAGAAGGCGAGCAGAACAGTGGGCCTCTCTGGTGGGCGAGGCACCGACTCGAACACGTAGAAGCGGCAATCGTGAGCTGGCAGACCGACGAAGCGCTGTCGGCTGTAGAATGTGAGGTGTCCGCGCTGCGTTTGGGCCAGCTTGGGCTGGCCACCGCGCCCGGCGAGATCTTCGCCGAAACGGGACAGTCGGTGAAACGGACGTCTGCTTTTGAGGATACCTTCTTTCTGGGGTATACCAATGGGCTGATAGGTTATGTCCCCACTCGTTCCGCCTACACAGAAGGTGGATACGAGGTGACCCACGCCTGTCGGGTCGATCCGGGTGCCTCAGAGATGATTGATGCTGCGTGTTGCCAGGTGCTGGACACACTATATGAGTGACAGACTCGTCATGATCAACCAGCAAGGAGTCAGATGATGAAGATCTGCAGACAGATTGCCTACCTTATCGTTGCCACCGGTTCGATGGCCCTGGCGGGGCCTGGCGAGAGCGGAGCGTTCCAGGAGCGCGTCGTCGTCGTCGACATTCTCACGTTCTTTGCCTCGGCGCAGAATATGGTCCCCGATTCATCGTCGATCGCGGCACCCTTCTACACGTCGATCAGTTGGACCTCATCACGACGGTGCCGCTCATCGATTTCGGCCGCCTCCGTTCCGACCCGGGGCGCCAGGTGACCCTCGAGGGGGTCAACAAGTGCCAGTGTGGGCTGGCCGTAGCTGACCTGCCGCACTCCTGTAAGCTCGGCCATCTCCATCACCTGGAAGCTGACGATGGGAAGATCTATCACAACCTGCAGACGGAGCCAGGCAAGCAGGCCTTTCTCGGGCGAGTGGCCCACTTCCAACCCGCGGGTGTGACGGCTCTGCTCCTTCCTGGCCAGTTTCTATTGGTGCAGCAGTTGGACGTGAAGACGGAGTAGGTCTGCCCGAGAACGGAGTACGTCATCACGTCGTTCAGTATCACGGCGTAGATCTGCCCGCGGCGAGGCGGCGATGCACGCGCTTCCAACGACCCACCATGTCGGGGCGCTGGATCACCGGTTTAAAGCCTAGATCCAGATAGACCTTCAGAGCAGCAAGCCGAAAGTCATCGGTGCTCAATGTGACCTCCGTATACCCCTTTGCCGTCAGGTAATTCAAAACCCCGAGGCAGACCGCCCGTCCCAGGCCCCTGCCGCTGTGGTCGGGATGGGCGGCAACGTAGTCGAGGGCACCTGTGGTCGGACTGTTGCGGGTGGCGAAGGTGGCGGCCACGACCTGCCCCTCATGAATGACGACACGGGAGCCATCCCGGCGTTCAGGTGCGGCCAGCCATTCGTCGATCCTGGCACGGGTCCAACCCGCGAAACCGGCAGCTCGCATCATCTTTGCCCAGCTGCCCTTGTCCTTGCTGCGAATGCTTCGAATCTCGTACGTCGCGGGTAACGACGCGGCAGGCAGGGCGCTGACCGTCTGCGCTCCAATGGACATTCTCAGTTGCATGGGTTCCTGCCCAAAAGAGACGGGTTCGTGTGGGCAACCGCTGGACAAGGACCGAAACGCGGCGTCACACACCGACACGACGGTTGCACCATCCCGGGCGGTAATCGGGTTCTCCCGCTTACCCTCGAGCACATCGAGGAAGTCCACCACCGAACCGCCCCATCCATGCCCACCCACGGTACTCCCAGGTGATCGTTCGGCGAGTTGTCGCGTACGGGCCCCCCGTCGATAGATACGACCATTCCACAGACTGCCCTCGGTCCCATAGACGGCCAGGGGACCTCCTCCCATGCCGTGCCCTGAACAACCACTGCTGACGAAGACCTTGCCCAAGACGCCGTTGGCGAACTTGAGGGACAGGATATAACAGTCGTCACTGGGAAATTCGGGAATACTCATCTTGCTGCTGTAGGCGTGCACCTCGGACACCGGCGCCCCCACGGCCCACAGCATCAGGTCGATGGGATGGCAGCCGCCGCCGAGCAGGATGTTCTGCGGATGGTCCGAGTCGATGCGCCAGGGCGTGTGCGATTCACCCTCCGGCGAGTAGTAGGACCACATGTCATGGATATAGTCCCCTTGAACGAAGAACACGTCTCCCACCTTTCCTTCCTTGGCCGCCAGCGCCGTCTCGCGCCACGGATGCATGTAGCGGAAGGTGTGATCCGTCATCACCTCCAGTCCCGTCTCTTCGGCTTTGTCGATGACGCGCTGGGCATCGTCGATCGTCGTGGCGAGCGGTTTTTCCACGAGTGCGTGGCATCCATGTTCGAGGGCTTGGAGGGTTTGCGCGGCATGGAGATGATCCGGACCGCCTACGACAACCACATCGGGGCGCGTCTGCTTCAGCAGGGCCTCGTAATCGTCGCCGACGACGGCCTCAGGAAGCGCAGCTTGGGCCCGCTCAAGGGCACGGGGTACGGGGTCGAAAAAACCCACTGTTTCTCCGCGACCATCTGCGGCAGCGACCTGAGCTACGTGGAGGGACGCGCTGCCCGCTCCACAGACCAGCAATCGAAAGGCGGCCATTCTTCATCACCTCGTTCTTACGATCCACATCGGTTACGCAACGACCGTACATCGTTCGACGGAGGAGTGTCAACTGCCGTCGGCGATGCTTGACAGCGCTCTTCCGTGGCGCCTGACTCATACGACGTGCGCGACTCACACGGTCTCGATCGGCATACAGCATGCGACCGATCACCATGGCATGTGGGCCATCTAACGTCACTGAAAAGAGCGAGGGGTGAATGAAAACGAGAGAACTCGGTCGCCAGGGACCGGAGGTCTCCGTCATCGGACTGGGGGCGTGGCCCATCGGCGGGGGGATGGGTGTCGTAGACGCGGCGGTGGCGATCTCTACAGTTCGTTCAGCCATCGATGCGGGCATCACACTACTGGACACGGCCCAGGCTTACCGCACGAGCGAATCCACGCTGGGCAGGGCCTTGGGCGATGGATATCGGGATCGGTGCTTTCTCGCCACCAAGGTCAGTTCTGATTACTCACCCACGGGGATCAGGACGGCCATGGACAACAGCCTGCGCGCCCTTGGTGTTGACCACGTGGACCTCTATCAGGTTCACAGCTGGCGTGCAGATGTCTATCCCATCGAATCAACGATGGAGACGATGGCCCGACTGCAGGAGGAGGGGAAGACACGGTTCATCGGCGTGTCCAACTTCAACGCCGAACAGATGAGCCAGGCCTACGGCGTGGCACCCTTCCACTCGAGCCAGCCTCGCTACAACATGATCGACCGACACATCGAACCCACGGATCTACCATTCTGCGAACAGCGTGGAATCGGAAATCTCGTCCACAGTCCTCTCGCCAAAGGACTGCTCACGGGCAAGTATCGAGCAGATCACGTGTTTCCTGACGAGGACGAGAGATCCGGGTTCCCGCGTTTTCAAGGCAAACAGTTTGCGGCCTACATGCAGCTGGGTGACCGACTCCGAGAGGTGGCCCACGACGTGGGGTGCACGATGGTCCAGCTTGCGATCGCCTGGTGCCTCCGGCAACCAGCCGTCAACTGCGTTCTCGTCGGCGCGAAGAGTCCATCTCAGGTCGCTGACTATGTCCCCGCCGCCGACATCGAGTTGTCAGCCGACGAGTTGGCGCGCCTCGATCAGATCCTCGCCGGTGCGCCCGTCGATTGATGGCGAAACGATCTGCTCAAACCCCTCTCCGCTGGCTTCGAGAGGCGGGCCCGCGCGTGGCCGGTTCGCGCGATCTGGATCGTTCCAAAGTGCAGGCACCGGGCATCGTCCGCGATCCGTCAGGTGGATACCGGCTCTTCTACACGGCGATCGGTTCCGACAGACCCTTCGAAGCCTGCCAGGGAAGTATCTTCAGCGCGTTTTCCAACGATGGACTGAACTTTGTTCCCGACGATGGGATTCGCGTGGCGCCCGATCCGGCGGTCCCAGACAGGTCTCTTCGCGTCCTCGCTCCCTCCGTCACACAGGTCGAAGACCGTCTGTGGCGAATGTATTTCGAGTCGCGAGGTCCGGCGGACCGGCCAACCCTCATCGGCAGTGCGCGGTCGACCGACCTGCTCGAATGGGAGGTGGAAGAGGGGGCACGTCTGGCGAGTGCCGAGGGTGTGGGTGGGCCTCGGTACGTGAGCCTCGGCGATGGGCGAGGTCGACTCTACTACTCTGAGTCGCACTTTGATGAGGGCGGACTGGCTGATGGGGAACGAATGTCTCAGAGCATCATCAGTGCCGTCACGACCGATGGTCTGCACTTCGAACGCGAATCGGGTGATCGGATGCAGGATCGGTATTCGGAGCAGGAAGACGTGGGGATCACCGCGGCCGATGTCATGGTTCCAGCCAACGAGACCGAGCGTTGGTGGATGCTCTATTCCGCCTGGCAGGACGTACCCGCTGGCACGCAGAAACCACTTCACCCGAGCAACGACCCTCAGGCTGTTGATCGTGGCACAAGTGCCGATTTCGCCGTGGCGTCTATCGCCAGTGACATGGCCGGCTATCGATCGCGCATCTTCGCGGCCTCATCGGACGATGGGCTCTCGTGGACGCGCGAGGGTTGTGTCATCGAGGGTGAAGGGCATGAGCAGGCAGGAATCGACGCAGTCCATGCAGAGGATATGAGTGTGATCCGGCTCGACGACGGGGGATACCGGATGTACTACGCGGCGTGCGATCGGGCAGGAAACTGGTGCATCGCGAGTGCGAAAACAGGATGACGATCGCCATGACAGAGGGGTGATCGGATGGATTCTGATCACCGTCTTCGTCATCTCACTCGACAAGACCTGGATCGTGCACTAACGCATCAAGCTCCCACGGTTCTCGGTCGATGCTGTTGAGCACCGAGCAGCTGCTGCAGGAGCTCCGGCGGGTCCTCGACGTCGGACAGCTGAGCACCCATGTCTTCTTGAGGCAGGAACCAGGGCATGATGTACATGCCTAGAAGACACGAACGGGGGTTCTTCGACCGATTCGGTCGAGCCGTATGCCACCAGGCGCCATCGGCAAACACCACCGAACCAGCCGTCCCTGTCAGAACCTTGCCGTCGTCACGCCATTGGTCTGTTGGCTGTTCCGGGGGATGTGCCTTCTTGTGTGAGCCCGGCACGACCCCGGTGGCACCATTCTCGTCGGTAAAGTCGTCGAGCATCCAGACTGTCTGGCCCGCCATCAGACCCTCGGGCCAGGGGGCTTGTTTCGACCAATAGGGATAGTCCACGTGCCAGCCGATCGATTCGTGACCCGGAAACACCGTATTGGCCGACCAGGACGAGCAGATGATGTCGGCGCCGAGCAACTGCTGCCATACATCGACGACAAACTGGTTGCACAACAGCTCTATGAACACCGGATGTTTGTTCACGAGCCGGCCGACGCGCTGAGATCCAGTGGCAGAGGTATCAGTTGTGGCCTCTTCTGCCAGCAGGCGGTTCAGCACTTGGCGAGCCTGATCGATCGTCTGCTTGTCGATCAGATCAGGCACGACGCAGAATCCTTGTGTAGCGAGTTGCTGCTGAATGGTCTCTACACGGACGTCCACTGGCGTTCTCTCCTGGCTGCGAGCGGCGGCTTGCGGCTCCGCGTCGCTCAATTCGATCGGCCTGGCCGATTTGCCCCTTCGGGCCCGGGTTGATTTAATGTCGTGAGTTTTTCCATCGTCGCTGAAACCGAACCAATACAACGCAAGCTGAGAGTATGGGCCTACCTACCGAAATGTCTACCGAACGGTCCGAATCGACGGCCATCCTCCATGCGCAGAACAAGATCCTGGAGGAGATCGCTCGCGGTCGACCTCTACAGGAGATCCTTGATTAGCTATGTCTCCAT
>PATE01000139.1 GCA_002712305.1 Gemmatimonadota bacterium
CAGGGCCATCTCCCCCCCGGGCAGTTTGATGTCCCCTCCACGCCGGTGAAAGATCTTGTCATCTGGCAGCTCCAGCGGCCCGCTCATCTCCACCCCGAGGGTATCGCCCCCGATGTACGGCGGCTTCATGTAAGCTCGCCCCACCTGCATCCCCATCCTCAGTCGATGTTCCCCCAGTAGCTGCGCGTGCGCACGGTATATCCGCTCGTTCTGGCAGATCTGCCACTGCAACGCCCGGGTGGCAGCAAACTCGGGCGTGGGGTCGAAGGTCAAAAAGCCATCATGGTGGTCGGACCGACCGTGGGGCTGCGGGTATTCACGCGGGTACCATGTAGCGGGGTTGTCTGGGTCTTGGCGCAGCTGCCGAAAGATGGCGCCGACTAGCTGCGCGCACTGCTCAGGGGGCACGGCGGCTTCCAGGATTATCCAGCCGCGCTCTCGCCACATCGCGATCTCGTCCTCCGAGAACTCGGCTATTCGTGTTCTTTCGATTTCGCTCACGGAGCACACGTCTCCGAATCAGAGATGAGAAACCTGCCGCCGCGAAGTATGGTAAAAGGTTGGTGCGTCGTCGAGAAATAGGTGCGTTTGCGTTGGGGATGTAGACGTGCAATATCCAGCCACCCCGCGTCGCCGCTTACCGACGACACCAAGGCATCGGCGGCTAACCGTTACTCTTCGTCGTGCGCGATCATTGCTGCCAGAAAAATGTCCGCGCCCAGTTTCTTGATTTCTTTCGGCAGACGGCCTTGCCAGGGAAGTTCGGTAAAGACGGCTGTGCTGTTGAAGTGCGTATGACAATAGTGCCTGAGCGTTGCTTCTCCGGACCGGTGAATCGAACCGTCCATGAGACCGAACCCTTTCGTCCTGATCGACGAGCAGATCGAGCATTTTGATGCCCAGCGCATTGTCGAAGACGCCGAGCCATAACGTGTGCATGAGGTAGCAATGATGGCTGATGAAGACGGCCGGCTTGAGGGACATAATCTCGTCGCGGATGGCCTCTATCGTGGGATCGTTCGATGAGAGTCCTCCGGGCACCAAGTCGTGCTCGTCAATCGGACCGGACTTGGTCAGCTTGAGACCGTTTTCGGTTCCGTCAGGATTGGCCACCGGCACAAGGTGAAAGGCATACCGCTCGAAGAGGGGTTCGGGGCGCGCGGGCTCAACAGAAGCTCCGCTGCACCGTCAACGGCAAACGAGCCTGATGGCTCCGTCGCGTGGAATCGGCCGAATACCGTTACGTTCTCTTTTTTTCGTGCGCCGCCCGGCCGTTCGATCGTCAGACATCTGATATCGCGGCCCTCCGCGGTAACGCCGATGACCCGTGAACTGCACATGGTGCTCTGGCGGTGAGCCTTCTGTATCATGCGGTCAGCGTCTTCATTGGTGTACCACGGGAAGGCCCCGAAATACGAATCACCAGCAGGTACCTCGAACTGGTAGGTTGTCGCCACGGTGTCGATCTGCCCGGTGATGGCTCTGAAACTGCCGTTCCGCTCCACATACCCAACCGTGCGAAGGCCCATCCAACGCGACTCGGCCCAAATCAGACGAATGGTGACTTTTAGCGCTGCGCCCGGATTGTGCACACGTAGCCAGGTGGGATTCTGGTTGTTGTCGTGTTTCCTCGCCGTAATTTCTTTGTCGCACGGTCCAGGATACCGGCCCCGTACGCCGTATCGTCACAGTCCCGCCGATGGAATCAGAGAGTTCGACCTTCCGATCAGATTCTGGTTTGGACATGATCAAGCAATCATTCGGGGTATGTTGCAGGCGATGGTTCTGCCAGCGCTTTTCTCAGGAAGGCAAGGACCAACTCCTTAGAGTTCGCAGGGCCGACGTGTCCTCCAGATTCGGAAAGCTCGATCTCTGCTTCGGCGCCCGCTTCTCTCAGTGCTGCATGCATGTCTCGTGACTGCATCCATGGGACGAGCGGATCATCCTTGCTGTGAATCAGGAGGATGGGCGGCACCGTGGACGTAATGTGGTTGATCGCTGAGGCCCGCAGCCAGCTTTCGTCGGTCGTCGAGAAAGGCGCCCCAATCCACTCGGCATTTGACTTGAGCTTCCGGTCCACCTCGGGCTGAGCCAACACCTGCTCTTGCGTCTCGAAACGTGCGACGAAGTCGTAGACACCGGCAATCGCCGCTGCCGCCTGTACGCGGCTTGAAGCCCTGGATGACCGCAGTCGCCCTCAAACTCCCCCATGCCACCGGTAACAGCCAGCAACACGGCCAATCCGCCTGCGGACCGCCCTACCGCCGCAATTCTGTCGGGGTCAATACCGTATTCGCCGCTGATGCTTCGCACGAAGCGAACCGCAGCTTTTGCGTCCGAAATCGTCTCCCGGCAGGTGTGATGCGGCCGCCCACGATAGGCGATGAGGGCAGCCGCAAATCCGTTCACCACAAGGGATACGGCGAAGTGACGGAATCGCTGCCCGTCTTGGGCCAGGAATCCCCCGCCGGCGATGACCATGACGCAAGGAACAGTTCTGGCGGTTGCCGGCGGGAGGAACAGGTCAAGCTTGAGCAACGGGTCTGCACTGGAATAGCTAAGCCCCTCATGCAGCACACATTGCGAACGTGATTGTGTCATGTCTTCACATCCTTCTGTGGCCGAGGCCGTGAGAGCCAGCCAAGGGAAGCAGTGTCACCAGTTATCCCTTCATCATAGACGTTTCAGGCGTTGAGTTTTCCCTTTGCCACGGCTCGGTCGATCAGTTGAGAGGCGAATTCCCACAGGCGTGGCGCGCCTTCCTGAATGTGCTGATTGCGCTTCACGACCTGATCGCGCCGGATCCCATGTTTCAGCCAGGCTGCCCCGTCTCCGTGGAAATTGAGCATGAGAGGCTGTAGGCGATCCAGGGCCGCCGCGTAGCGGGCGTCATCCGATTCGCGTGCCTCGAACTCGTCCCACAGTCCGCGCAGCTTGAGCGCCTGATCATCGGGCAGGATTCCGAACAGTTTCGCCGCCGCCGCCTGCTCGCGTTCCTCCTTGTCCTCGTGCCCCGCCTCGTCATAGGCGAAGGTGTCACCTGCGAGGATCTCAACGATATCGTGGATGATGTGCATCGTCAGCACGCGGAGCAGGTCCACGTCGCCCTTTGCGTGTTCCGCCAGCACGATCGCCATCAGGGCCAGGTGCCAGGAGTGTTCGGCATCGTTCTCCTGTCGACCATCGGCCGGCAACGTCGTTTGACGGGTCACATGTTTCAGGTCTTCGGCGGCCAGAACGAAATCAAGTTGCAACTGGAGACGGTCTTCACTCACGGAGGGCAGCTCCTTGGTCGGTAATGGGTCGTGGAAGTTGGCCATAGGTACCGACCGGGATCGGCTCATGTCAACGAAGTACGATTCGAACCCCTGGCCCACACCCGGACCTGCGTCTTCTCGGCGCGGTGGGGCCTGTCTATACTGGTGTTGATCAACTGAGGCGATCCACGTAGAAAAATCCATTGGCCATATCGAGGAAGCCCGCGTCATGAAAGCCATCGTCGTCATGTTCGACTCGTTGAACCGGCATTTCCTGCCGACCTACGGCTGTGACTGGACCCACGCGCCAAACTTCAAGCGACTGGCGCAGCGCACGGTGACCTTCGACAACTCCTACGTCTGCTCCATGCCATGTATGCCCGCTCGACGCGACTTCCACACGGCGCGACCCAATTTCCTTCACCGTTCCTGGGGCCCTCTGGAACCTTTCGATGACTCCGTGCCCAAAATGCTGTCACAGTCGGGGATCAGCAGTCACATGATCACCGACCACCAGCACTATTGGGAGGCCGGCGGAGCCACATACCACACCAGCTATGACACATGGCAGTTTCATCGGGGGCAGGAAGGCGACGCCTGGATAGGACAGGTGAACGATCCGCCCGTGAGTGATGCGATCGGTCGCAATGCCGATGGCGCACGTGCTAGTCGGCAGGATCGCGTGAACCGGCAGTTCATGCAGCGGGAGATCGACCAGCCACAAGCCAAGACCTTCGAGGCTGGCATCGATTTCATCCGCCGCAACCACGACGCCGACAACTGGTTTCTCCATCTGGAGACCTTCGACCCCCACGAGCCCTTCTTCACCCAGCAGCAGTTCAAGGAGCTCTATCCGGATCACTACGACGACTACGATGGTCCGCTGCACGATTGGCCCCCCTATGATCGTGTGACGGAAACACCGGAGCAGGTCGAGCACATGCGCTATGAATACGCGGCCCTGCTGAGCATGTGTGACAAGAAACTCGGGGACGTTCTGGACCTGATGGACGAAAAGAATCTGTGGGAGGACACGATGCTCGTCGTCTGGACGGATCACGGATTCCTGCTCAGCGAGCACGACGTGTGGGCAAAGTGCTGGGTCCCCTTCTACAACGAGGTCGCCCACACACCCTTCTTTGTGTGGGATCCGCGCAGTGGCAAGGCCGGTGAGAGACGGCAGTCATTGGTGCAGCCGGCCATCGACCTGGGCCCGACCTTGCTGGGTCTGTTTGATCAGCCCCCCACAAAGGACATGCTCGGGCGTGACCTGGCAGCCACGATCGAGTCAGATGCGCAGATTCGCGAAGCCGCGATCTTCGGCCAGCACGGGCACCAGGTGAATGTGACCGACGGCCGCTACGTCTATATGCGAGGGCCTGCCCGCGAAGACAATCGTCCCCTCTTCGACTACACCCTGATGCCGACTCACATGCGTGCCCCCTTCGGCGTGGACGAGCTGAAGGGTGTGGCACTGGCAGATCCCTTCTCGTTCACGAAGGACTGCCAGACCCTGCGCATCGGCGGCGACACGGGAGAGGAGTTCACCTTCCTCAGTCGTGTCTACAAGTATGGCAGCAGTCTCTACGATTTAGAGAACGATCCGCAGCAGTTGTCACCGATCGAGGATGCGGCGATCACCCAGAAAATGGTCGCCTCCATGACCGAACTGATGGCCGCCTGCGACACGCCCGTCGAGCAATACGAGCGCCTGGACCTCGACGCGCCATGATGCCTGCTTCTGGCCCCTTTGGGACCTGAGCCGTACAATCTGAGACATATGACACAACATACGGTTGTCCTTATTGCCGGCGACGGCATCGGTCCCGAAGTCACGCAGGCGGTACAACGCATCCTTGAAGCGGCGAAAGCACCCGTGGTCTGGGAGGAACATCCCGCCGGACTTGCTGCTCTGGAACGTGACCTCGATGTGCTGCCCGAATCCACCATCGAAGCGATCCGTCATTACGGAATCGCCCTCAAAGGCCCGTGCACGACACCGGTGGGCAAGGGCTTTTCCTCCGTCAACGTGCAGTTGCGCAAGCAGCTGGATCTCTACGCCGCCGTGCGTCCCGTGCGCACGCTGCCGGGCGTAGAGACACGATTCGAGGATGTGGATCTCGTCATCATCCGGGAAAACACAGAAGGGTTGTACTCCGGTGTGGAAAACGAGGTGACGCCGGGTGTCGTGATGAGCATGAAGGTCGCCTCGGATCGCGGCTGCCGACGAATCGCTCACTGGGCATTCCGTTATGCCACCCAACGACGTCGCGAGAAGATCACCGTCTTCCACAAGGCCAACATCATGAAGCTGACCGATGGTCTCTTCATTCGCATGGCGGCAGAGGAACATCAGCGCGAGTATCCGAACATCGGATATCAGGAAGCGATCATCGATGCGGGGTGCATGCGGCTCGTGCAGGATCCGTCACAATTCGACGTATTGCTGCTGGAAAATCTCTATGGGGATGTGGTCAGCGATCTGTGCGCTGGTCTCGTAGGGGGTCTGGGCGTCGTGCCCGGCGCCAACATCGGCGAAACACAGGCTGTGTTCGAAGCCGTGCACGGATCGGCCCCGGACATTGCCGGCAAGGGGGTGGCCAATCCGCTGGCCCTGCTCATGTCGGCGGTGATGATGCTGAACTATCTGGCCGACAACCGCAATGACGACGCCTGTCGCTCGTGCGCCGTAAAGATTCGTGATGCCTACGATCAGGCGCTGACCGATGGCTGCAAGACGGGTGATTTGCGGGGCGAATTGGGGACGAACGAGTTCGCCGATGCGGTGATCGAACGATTGAGCTAAGTGGGTGCGCCTCAGCGCACCATCGTCATCTTGCCCGTCGCCAGATCGTCTCCCACTCGAACACGATAGAAGTAGACGCCGGTCCCGAGGGAGCGACCCAGTTCATCACGGCCATCCCACACGGCCTCATGGAAGCCGGGCAGCAATGGTTCATCGAGCAGCTGGCGAATCCTCTGTCCCAGCGCATTGAAGATATTCATCGACACCGCAACAGGCACGAAGTCACCAGTCGCGGGAATGTCGAAGTGAATCTGGGTCGTGGGGTTGAAGGGATTCGGATAGTTGCTGCCGAGGCTGAAGGTGCGCGGTGCGGCCAGGCTGCGTGGCTCACCGACCATTTCGATGGAGTTCGAGGAGTAGTCGGCTGCCATGAGCCGTCCCCCGGAGATTCTGAGAGAGGATGGAAAGCCGTCCTCATGCAATTCCACCCGCAGGCGAAGCAGCTCTCCAGAGCCCTCTGCGGCCCAGCCCTTGCCGAGGCGCGCCGCGGCAACACGAAGCTGATCGGTCTGTAGCTGGTGCCGGGAGAACCACCCGTCTGGATTGGCACGGAAGACCCCCCCGACATCGACATTCTCACCGTCGATGATGGTGACCTCGTAGGGATCGTAATCCACCTGTAGTTCGTAGCCGGCCAGATCACGTGCGTCCTGCACGGCGACGACGAGATCGATCAGTTCACCGGCTCGCCAGTGTGTTCCTTCACGGCCCGGGGCCTGAATCGTGACACTCGCCTCAGTCGCGGCGCTTGCAGGACGAAAGACGGGCGGTGCACCAAAGCCCGTGAGATTCGAGATGTTCGACGATGTCACGGTCAGATCCTCGACACCCACTCGGCCGTCGTTGTTGATATCGGACTCCTGAAAGCGATCCACGGCCGGATTGCTCCCCCATGCCGCATCGATAGCATTCACATCGTCTTCGTCGATTTCATTGTCTCCTGTTACATCGCCTGCGAGCAGGACCCGTCCGTCTTGATCCAGAAGGAGGGACGGATCACCTCGTAGGTCGGATGCGAACAGGCGAGCACCTGTCAGTTGGATCGTCTCACCGCCTCGAATCGTCAGTGTGTCCGTTCGCCCGCTGAGATGGCTCGAATCCTTCACGGTCAGCACGTAACGCCCTGGTGGGATCTCTTCCAGCACGAGTGATCCGGAAGCCGTGGTCTGCACTTCAACCGTATCGGCCGTACCCACGGCATCGTCGTTTGCGGTGCGGAACGATGTATCCACGATGTCCACGGTGCTGCCGGGCAGTCGCAGATGGACATCCAGAAGCGTGGCGTGATCTCCGGAACCGATGGGCGGCGCTCGACCTTCGAGGAGGACCGTCGACAGAATCCGCCCTCGCGGAACGGCCTCGATCTGTGCATTGCGTGTCGACATCCCGTTGCTTGCCTTTAGGGGGACACTGCTGCCCGAAAGACTCAGGCTCGCCTCGTCCGTGTCGTAGCGGAGCGAGTTGAGCCCCGAGAAACCGGACTTCACAACCACCGAGAAGGAGGCAAGGCGCTTGGGCTCTTCTTCAGTGCCGATGATCTCACCGCCGAGATCCTGCTTCGTGTAGCGGATCAGTCCACCGATGGTCGTGTCCTCGATCACGGTTCCTGCAGTAAAGACCTCTCCCGCGTCCGTAAAGGGACTTGTCGGATTCACCACGTCGAACAGGCTTGAACTGATGGGGAGGATGGCACTGACCACCTCTGCCGTCAGCCCACTCGACTGCACGAGCACATCAAAGGTCAGTGTGTCTCCGACACTCGCGCGCAGGCGATTGGGACTCAGCGCCAGATTCGGTGACGTGCCCTGCGACGAGGTCACGACCAGCTCGTTCACTGACGAACTGACCCGACCCGTCGTGTTGTCGGCGAAGGTCGCGTCAGCACTGATGCCCGCATAAAGGGTGTAGGTTCCCTGCGCGAGTGAGAAGGTGGGGGTGCGCGTGTCCCAGCGGAACGTATTACTGCTGTCCTCTCGAATGTTCTGGATCGTACCCGATGCCGTGCCGTCACTGGAGGTCACCAGCAGCACGTTGTCCGTGCCACCTGCACCAATCAGATCCGTTTCCAGCGTGTTCAGCGCGGTGTACGTGTCGATGCGGGACGCGTACAATCTGATATAGGCATCATCGTTCCCCGCGGCATCATCCACCATGTAGTCATCCCACGTGAGACGCACGATATCGCCCTGGCTGATCTGGGGCAGGCTCGACTTCATCAGGATATAGGGACTGTGGTTGATAACCAGAGAGCCACCGAGACTCACCCGCTCATTGCCATTGCCATCATCAAGCACAGCATACAACCAGACACGGACACCACTTTCTGGCATCTCATTTGGAGGATTGCGCAGGTCCCATGTATAGAAATCACCAGCCCCCTCGCCGTCTTCACTCAGTCCGTCGATGATGAGGCCCCCATCCCCGTCACCTGTCTTGAGCAGGTCCGTGCGGTCGGTGCCGCTATAGTTCTTGGTCGCCGGGTCGACGGTGGTAAAGTAGAAAGCGATCGTCGCGTCGTCATCGAGGTCGGCATCTCCTGGACCCTTCTGCCATTGCAGTGTGTAAATGGGTTGAGACCCGGAGTCGATCTCACGCTGGGTATTGCGCGAGGGTTCATAGAACGTGAACTGGGGCGAGTGACGCACCACGACACGATTCCTCGATGTCCCGACTGTGACGGAGGTCGAGTCGCTCGCCACGGCGTAGAGATAGTAGGCACCCTGAGGAATCAGCGGAGACTTGATGTCCCAGTCGTATTCGCGATCATGGCCAGAGAGCGTGGTCGAAGATGTAATCTGCGTGCCCCGTACGCCTGACAGGCTTTTGCCGAGGACGAATGTCTGAATCGGATACGAGCCAGACGCCGAGACAGAACTGATACCGGTGACGGCGGCGTAGAACAGCTGAACGCGGGCCTCTGAATCGTTGTCGACGACGGTGAAGTCCAGATCGTAGGGACTCGCCTGAAGACCCGTTCGAACGCCTGTATCAACCGTGTCCGATTGACTCGGATCGATGTGAACCACCACGGGCGAGTGAACGATCGTCACAGTGCCGGGGCTCACGGCGAAGACGGGGTCGTTGTCCCCGTCCTGGGCGACCAGATAGATGTAGTAGGAACCCGAGCGAACCTTCTCGATCGAGGCAAACAGCGATCCGGTCTGCAGGGCCGTCGGCGGATCGTCCCACGTGTAAGTCTGGTTGGTGCCCTCCGTTAGATCGTCCGTGCCACTGGCATTCCTTGCGATCACATCGTTCTGGTCGGCGATGAGCGTCGCGAAGATCCGGATATCCTGAACGTTGCGTAGACCCGCCGATGGATACGCATAGAAGGCGGCATTGAGCGAACTCGACAGATCGTCATCGCTATCGGTGAGATCGTATCGGATGGCATAAGACATATTGACGGTGTCGCTCACACCGTCGGGATCGGCAATTGATACGACAGGGGCGCTGTTTGCGGCGACGATGTCGATGTCAGCGCCGAGCAGGAAGTAGGCACCAGCCGCCAGAGAGACTGGTGGCGCTGTCCCCACGTGCACGCTGCGTTCAGCGGCGGAACTGCTTGTGATCAGCTGGAGATTTGTGGAGGAGTCACTGCCGAGAACGTTGAGCTTGACCAACAGTCCAACCTTGTCTCCCGCATCTCCCCATTCCCGTGAATCCCCCGCACTGTCGTCCATGAGCCCCTCGAAGCGCTTCTGTGTGTCCTGCAGGTACGTTCCAACTCGTTCCCAACTTCCAGCCAAGAACCCGTCGCCGACGATCCCCCTTGCTCCCAGACCGGAACCGTCGGTGGGATCTGCGGCATGCACCCAGACAGGTCGATCGGCTCGCTCGCTGACGGGCGTGAGCGGATTCACCGGCGTATACGAGAGGGTGTATTCGTAGGCACCCACGGGAACCGACTCATCTTCGACGGTGATGTCGCGACCGAGAATCTTGAAGTAGGGATGGTGGTTCACATCGCTGACCGAGTTGATGCCATACCCCTCACCTGTTCCCCCGATGAAAGCGAGATAGAGGTGGTCGGCGCCGGGATGATGGGTCAGCGCAGGAGAACCGAGATACGTGTCCGTGTTGGCGATGCCGTCGTCGGTCCCTGCCCCATCACTGTCGTCATCGGCCACAACCTCTGGCAAGGTCCAGCTTGAGCCATTGTACGTGGCGTAGTAGATATCGTGTTCGTCAGCTGTCTTACCTGAGAATCCGGCACTGAAAGCGATGTGCAGATCACCGCGCACGTCCTCTACGACATCATCCACGAAGGCGGCGACTCGCTCCGTGTGAGACCAGTTGAGTTCGGGTCCATACTTTCCGAGTCCGTCAGCGAACAGCGCGCTACTCCACACCGTGGAGGCAACACCCCAGGTCGCGCCTGCTCCGGTGGATCCGTCGTCGACGTATTGATTAAAATAGATGCCCTCCGTCGGCGTGTTGTCACCGAACTTGAAAACAGAGAACACACGGTCCGGCACAGGTTGTCGATCGACGACGATTGTGGGGAAGTAATAATTTGCGTTCACGTCGAGAGCGGCGTTGCCAGAAACCTCGTCGACGAAGGCACCAACCGTGGCGCCATCCACATTCTGATTCCAACCGGTGGCGCCGACGGTAGACCACAAATCATCCGTGGAGAGCCGCTTGTGTTCGATTCGGTTATCGGCATCGGAGAAATACACGGCGTGTAGCGCGTCGCCATCTCCGAGGGCAAGGTCGACGCCGTTGTGCCGCTTTGCATCAGCCGTAATGCGAACGCCACCGGCACTGCCCGCCGTTCCGAGGGATCCAAAGGTTTCCATCGTGAACGTCGGCGTACTGCGGTTGACCTTGGCCAGCATGATGTCCCCAGTACCAGAGGTCCCCCGCTCATAGGCGATGAAGATCTCATCCCGGTCGTCGATGATCATGCGTGGGAAGGCACTCTTGGCGCCCTCGGTTCCGACGACACTCACATCGTTGACCGCCAGCGGCGTCTTCCAGCTGTCGCCTCCGTCGCTGGAATAGCCGAAGTAGACGTTGCGATTCGCACTGTGATCAGCCGTTGTCACAAAGGCATACGCCACACGCGGATTGCCGCCGCTGTCGACTTCCAGGTCGAGGGTTGAAAGGGAGCTGCCCGAGCCAGCTGTGCTCAGGACGAAATAGCTGCGTCCACCTGAGACACTCACGGGAGTGGTGAAGGTCGCCCCATTGTCCTCACTGCGGGCATAGAGCACTTCGTACACCGGTGTAGACCCGCCGGTAAAGACGGTCCCTCTCGTCGCTGTGGACGCTTCTATCCAGGCCATGTGTATGGCGTTGATGGCGCTGAAGGACTGAGTTACGCCTGCCAAGGGGATGTTGGCCTGCGTGCCGAAGGGGGCGACGTCGACCATGGCGATGTCGACCCAGGACCCATCGGTGTCGGTTGAGCTGATCTGCTCGGCGCGTTCGAGGCTGTGGAAGTTCCCGATCAGGGGATACTCGTCGGTGACAGCCTGATTCAGATCAACCCGAATCTCGACAGTACTCCCGGTGATGAAATCCTGCTTTGTCGTGCTATCCTGAGAAACGAAACCGACGGGTGTCTTGTTTTCGAACGTCGGATCCGCGGCCCAACAGGTGCCGGCCAGCAGAAGAAAAAGGAGGATATTGCGACGCATGGCGACCTACTTCAACAGACTCATCTTGCGCGTCTGTCGCATGGTCTCGGTCTCGAGCAGCGAGAAGTAGAGGCCTGCCGCGGCGTAATGCCCACCGTCATCTCGACCATTCCACACCAGCGTGTGAAAACCTGCGTCCATCGGTCCGGAGATCAGCGTTCGGACTCGCTGACCGAGGACATTGTAGATCTCGAGTCTCACCATCTGGTGACGGTCGAGAGCGAAGGGCAGTGTCGTGGTAGGGTTAAATGGATTCGGATAGTTGGGTCGCAGCATCGTTTGCTGCGGCAACAGCAACTGTGAGAGCGCACTCTTCCAGGAGACCTCCTCTGGACGGTATCCTGGGTCGAGCAACAGACCGCTGCCCAGTTCAAGACCATCTGCAAGTTGAGGGCTATCCTGCTGCACCTCGAACCAGAGGCGTGCCAGGTGGCCATCCCCGCTGGCGGCCCAATCCTTGCCAACTCGGGAACCCATGACGCGCAGTCGTTCCCCGTCCAACCGGGTCTGAAGCACACTGCCGTGCGGGTTGGGGGCAAAGATGTCGCCTCGTTGTGTCCGGTCAGCCAGAGGTCTCAGGCGGGTGTCGTCATACGCGAGATCGAACTCGAAGCCCGCCAACTGTCCCAGATCGAGGGCATGTACTTCAACCCCAAGCAGATCCCCTGTACGATAGGCTCCGTTCGGTGGGCCACCGACGACTCGTATGTCGAGTTGCGCCCGCTCGTTGCTGGGGCTTGCCAGCGTTTTGTACACGGGCGGCGCACCAAAACCCTCGCTGTTGCCGAAATTCGAGGTGGTCACCGTCAGGTCGGACGCACCGACGATGTCGTCGTTGTTGATATCCGCCTGATGGAAGCTCGGCAGCGCCTTATTCGTACCCCAGGCTGCGATGATGAGATTCACATCATCTTCGTTGATCTCATTGTCTTCGCTCACGTCTCCGGCGATCATCTGCGATCCGGTAGAAGGCAGGATCGAGGTTGGATCGCCACGCAGATCAGACCCGAAGAAACCGAGCACTTCCAGGGCAGCGGAAATGGAGTTGACCACATCGATGGTCTCGCCGTTGCGGATGACGATCGTATCGGTGCGGCCACTGATGTGACTCGTGTCCTTCACCGTCAACACGTAGCGCCCGGCTGGTACGCTGACCAGCGTCAGTTCCCCCGCCGCATTGGTGGCCACCTCGACCGTATCGGTCGTGCTCAGGTTCGCATCGTTGGCGGCGATGAAAATTGCGTCGTCGATGTCGATCGTGCTGCCTGGGGCGCGTAGATGAATATCCAGAAGCGTCGAGTGGTTCCCTGACCCGAGGGGGGCAGTATGGCCTTCCAGTTTGACAGTGGCCGTGATCGAACCACGAGGCTGCCTCTTCAGATCAGCGTCTGTAAGACTGAGTCCATCGTTGAAATCCAAGGGCTGGCTTTGACCCACCAGACCAAACACAGTGCCTGCGTCGCTCCTCGAGAATGCGACGGCAGGTGATCCGGTCAGCGTCGTGCGAGCGATGAGTTGCACCCGTGCCAGAGCCGTCGGCTCGGTCGTAGACCCTACGAGTTGCCCCGTGAACGACGATTTCGTGAATCGCAGTTGGTTGCCCACGACCTGATTCTCGATGGGTGTCGCTCCCGTGAAGACGTTGTCGAGATCGACGAAGGGCACCACACCTGGATTGCCTTGATCAATGACGGTGAAGTCACTGCTGTTCAGGTCGATGACGATCTGCACAAGATTCAGATTGCTCGGATGCTGAATCATGACATCGAGGGTCAGCGTATCACCGATGGCGACGGTCGCGTCTGTCGGACTCAGACCCACATTCGGCGTCGTCGCCGTACCGCCGATGGTCAGTGCTGATGACGAACCATCGAAGGTGGTCGCCGCGTTATTGCTGAAAGTGCTGTCGGGGCTGATCGCCGCATAGATCAGATATGTACCCGCGGGCCCAAACAAACGAGTGTTCCAGTCAAAGAAATTGTTGTCCGATTCTCGCACCTCCACATGGCCCGCAAGGGTTCCGTTCGTGCTGTTCACGAGGAAGGTCTGTGCGTTGGCGACATCGTTTTCCAGGGCGCCCACGGTGGCGTGGAAGCCAGCGGCCCGTGTCGTGGCATAGAGACGCACATAGGCATCATCAGTGCTGGATCCGTCGTCGACGAGATAGTCATCCCAACGAATGCGCAGCACGTCGTTCTTCTGGAAATCCGAGTTCAGATCATTGAGATCTGAGGTCAGGAGCGTGACACTCGGGTCGTGCGTAACGGTGATCGAGCCACCGAGTATGGCATTCTCGTTTCCTCGATCATCGCTGATGATCGCGTAGATCCAGACCTGACGATCGCTCCGTGGCACGTCGTTCGGTGGCGTGCGGAAGTCCCACACATACATATCACCTGCGCCGGTGTCGTCATCCTCTTTGATACCGGAGTCGATGAGTCGCGTATCGGCGTCTGCACGCAGGGAGTCGGGATATCCTTCGTAGTTGACGGAGACGGGGCTGTCGGTGGTGAAGTAGAAATCGATCGTGGCATTGTCATCGAAGTCCTGGTCACCGGGGCCCTTTTGCCACTGCAGGGTGTAGACCGGTTGTGACCTGGAGTTCAGAGACCGATGCGTGTCTTTGGGTGGCTCGTAGAACGTCAGTGTCGGGGAGTGTTTGACGACGAGTTGACCGTCCCCCTGACCGATGGTGACAAAACCGCCATCGCTTGCCACAGCATAGAGATAGAACTGGCCCTCGGGGACGATACTGGAGTCGGGATCGACAAAGATCGAGTCGGTTACATCCCAGGAGAACTCGACGTCCGCGCTGGTGAGCGTATCTGACTTCTCAATAAATGTTGCCCGCGTACCCCTGAGACTCTTGCCCACCACGAAGGACTGGTTCGGATAGGTCCCGCTTGCCGAGACCGACGTCAGTCCGCTGATGGCGGAATAGAAGAGCGCGACCTGGTTGCTGCCTTGATTGTCGAAGTCACGGACGAAGAAGTCGAGGTCGTATGGATTCGCCTTTGCCCCTGTGCGCACGCCTGTGTCGACGGTATCGATACCAATAGGATCGACGAACTCGACGATCGGTTTGTGTCGAATCGTCAGCGCGCCGGGGCTGACAGCAAAGGCGGGCGGGTTCTTTCCGTCGTCGGCGACCAGATAGATGAAGTAATTGCCATCGGGGACCTGCTTCATCGATGCGAAGAGTAGATTCTTCAGCGCATTCGGTGGGTCATCCCACGTGTAGGACCCCGTTTTGCCTTCGAGAAAGTCACCGGTACCCGACGCATTGAAAGCAGGGTCATCGTTCTCGTTGGCAATGAGCGTGCCGAAGATGCGGATATCCTGCACCGTGTTCAGCCCGCCACTGTCGGCGAAGTAGAGGGCCGCCGCCAGTCCTGCTGAGAAATCGTCGTCTACATCTGTGAGTTCATAGCGGATCGTGTACGACGTGTTGGCAGAGTCGAGACTGCCATCGGGCTGAGAGATGGATACCGTAGGTACGCGATTGGCATCGATGATGTCGATCTTTGCGCCAAGCAGAAAGAAATCTCCGATGGCCAGTGACACAGGCGGAGCCGTAGCGACGCGGACCGTGCGTGCCCCATGCCCGGTACCTGCATCTGAAGCTGTTGACGCCGTGATCAGCTGAAGATTCGTCGACGAATCGGAACCAAGCACATTGAGCTTGACGAGCAGGCCGATCTTGTCGTTGTCGTCTCCCCACTCGTGATCGGAGGTGGCATCTTCGTTCACAAGGCCCTCGAAGAACTTGTCGTTGTCCCGCAGGCTCGTTCCGACTCTTTCCCAGTCACCGGCGAGAAAACCATCTCTCTGCCGGCCTTTAGCGCCGAGCCCGGAGCCATCAGAGTTATCCGCGACGTGGACGTAGACGGCATTGTCCTCGATGTCCGTCGTGGCGTCGTGAGCAAGAATGGGCGTGTACGTCAGATCGTATTGGTAAGCGCCTACAGGAACGGACTGATCCTCTGAGGTGACGCTGCGTCCGAGAACCTTGAAATAGGGATGCTGGTTGGCGTCGAAACTGTGGTCGACGCCGTAGCTCTCGGCGGCTCCCGCCACGAAGGCCATGTAGACGTTGTCGTCTCCCGTGCGCTTGGCGAGAATGGGCGACTGAAGGAAGACGTCCGTTGCGGCGATTCCATCGATGGTACCCGCATCGTCGTCTGCGACGCGTTCGGGCAAGGTCCATGTATTGCCGTTGAAGTATCCATAGTAGATGTCCTGCTCACCGGCGGCGGCGGCGGCCGTGTTCGAGTAGCCGGCGCTGAAGGCGATGTGCACTTCTCCCAGGTCGGTACGCCGGTCGTCGAGAACGGCCGAAACCCGATCTACAAGTTCCCAGTCGAGCTCGATGTTTGTCTGCAGATTTCCACTCTGAAACAGTGGTGTTGCCGCCGTGCTCCAGACCGGGGTTGCCTGCGCAAGAATCCAGCCACCACTGCCGCCCTTGGCATGATCGTAGTCGTAGGAGTTGTAGGCCACCGTCTCGAAATGGGCGTCGCCGTACTTGCAGAAGGCGTAAATCCGATCCGGCGTGGAGATGGTGTCCACGAGTGCCGTAGGAAACAGGTAGGTCGCATTCACATTGAGTGATGCGTTCGCAGCAGCCGACGGGTTGAACAGACCTACTGCGGCACCAGCGACATTCTGGTCCCAGCCAAAAGCGGATACGTCGTTCCAATCGTCAGCCAGCAGCGTCTTGTGCTGAATCTGACTTGAAGCGGGTACGACATTGTCGTCGAAGTACAGAACGTGGAGCACATCCCCCGTCCCGACGGCCAGGTCGGGGCCGGTTTGCCGTCCCGTATCGGTCGTCAGACGGACACCGCCGGTTGATCCGGCCGTTCCGAGGCTGCCGATGGACTCCATCGTGAATGGACTCGTACCGCGATCGACCCGGGCGAGCATGATGTCGTCGCGGGGAGTAGCGACGCCGCGGACGTAGCTGATATAGATATTGTCGCGCTCGTCGATCGCCATCTGTGGAAATGCCACAGACCGTCCCTCTGTATTCCCCACCGTCAGGGTGTCATTTACGAGGAGGGCCTGATCGGAGGGCAGCCAGCTGGCGCCACCATTCTGTGAGTAGTTGAGGTAGACGTTGTCGGGCCGTTTGTTGAACTCCACCGTCCGACCGTCGGGCGATGAATCAAAGGCATATACGACTCGCGGGTTGCCGCGACTATCGATCTCAAGGTCCAGGGTCGAGAACGAGGTACTCCCCCCGCCGGCTGTGATCAGATCGAATCGGAGGGATCCACTAATGCTGACGGGAGTACTGAAACTGAGGCCATTGTCATTGCTGCGAGCATAGTTGACGAAGTAGACGGGGGTGGAAACGGTTCCCTCAACGACGGAATGGATCCACGCCATGTGCACGATTCCGCCATCACCGACGGCCATATCGGCCCGCAGGCCATCGATGTCCTCGGTGCTGACCGCTGTGGCTCGCTCGAGATTGTGGAAGTGTCCAATGACGGGATAGGTCGGCGTTGCGGCCTGATTGAGATCGACGCGAACGGTGACCTCAGTGCCCTCGACAAAATCTGTGTTCGATGTGGAATCGGTGGCCGAGAATCCCGTAGGCGTCCGATTCTCGAAGATGGGCTGCGCAGCTTCGGCCAGGCCGAGACCCGTCAGAGAGACGCACACACTGAGCCAGGCCGCACCGCGTCTGACGCGGCGGCGTAGCCGTCGTTCGGTTCCTGTCATCACGGCCGACACGAGTCGTGTCGGCTGGCTGCAATCGCTCTGAGGGTTCACTGTCGCCCTCCACTCCATCGGAAGGTGAACCTCCCTTTCGGGAGGTCGCCGTCTGTTCGAGGACGAAAGGCCTTCGATCCAGCGGCGGTGCCCCGCATCCCGCGGGGCGGCTCTGAGTGCGACGGGCGCTAACGCCCGTTCGGGAGAGGTCCCGCCTGGAACCCGGTTTCCCGCACCGCCTTCAGCAAGGCCAATGCCAGACCCGATTCTCTCTGAGAATACTCGCGTTCTGGACGCTCTGGCCCCGTGGAGGGGAAAGGATTTCCCCCTGAGTGAGAGATTTTCCTTCCCAGCGGGTGGATGGAGGTTCCTGCCAACGAGTGCTCCCACGACATGGTTGGGTGGCACGTCCTTTGCCCCGCCTCGGGTGGGAAGCCCCCAAGACAGGGATGCTTCTCTTCGCGGGAACCAGAGCGGACCCTCCAGGAAGGAAGGTCCAGGACCGGGGAGCATTCCCCGGCTCGAACCGGAGTCAATGGACTATGGCACGATACTCTATGCGGCCAGCAGGTCTGGCTGCCTTGCTGATCTTTCTCGGCCTCCTCACTGAGCCCTTAATGGCGGCGCAGCTACAACTGCGACACGCCTCGGCAGGTGTCAGTCAAACCACGATTCTCGTTGGCGACATGATCGACGTGGAGGTGTGGGTCGACTCTGAGGGGGATGAGATCTCCGGCGCTGCCATCTTCCTCACCTTCGACGAAGATGTCTTCGAGATCGTCGATGAGGACAAGGAGCCGGCCGTCGCGGGGTTTCAGCCCTTTGCCCAAGGCGGGTTCCTGGCCAATGGCGAAGTCTTCCGAAATGTGCGACTCGAGGCCGATGATCCCGCCGCCTCTCCCCTGGGAGAGCAGATGGACTACAGTGTCGTTCGTGCATCGGACTCGGGTACGGGGCGTGTCGCCTCGTTTTCCCTTCGGGCAAAAGCACCTTCCGCGACAACCAACATCCAGATCGACGAGACCGGACTCCGAGAGACACGGGTATTCCTACCCGATGGCTCGAGTGATGCCTTTCGCTTTATCACCCCCTTGAGCGTCGTGGTTCGCGGCATCGGAATCGAAGGCCTGCCCCAGGAATTGGTGTTGGCCCGTGGCCAGATCGATACGACGACGTTCCGGCTCGCCGATGCCCTCTTTGATCCTCTGTACGGCCCTTCCGAGATCAGCTGGGAGGTCTCCGACAGCCGCAGTCTCGGCCTAGAGATCGATCCACTGACCTCACTTCTTACCGTGCGTGCCCCCGACGACACCTCCCCATGGGAGCGGGTCACCATTACGGCAGTCAATCCCGATGGCCAGACGTCCTCTTTTGAGGTCGACATCTTCGTGAATGCCGCACCCGATCTGACACCACCCGAGCCGTTAATCACGGTCGAGGACGTTACATATGAGCTGGATCTGACGGCATATCTAATAGATCCGGACACCCCGGCATCTCGGCTCTCGTGGGAAATCGACGCGCCGTCCACGGTCGATGTGGAGATCACAGGACCTCCCTGGCGGGCAACGATGACGCCCCTTCAGGATTGGCACGGCACGGCCCTGATCGGCCTGACCGTCTTTGACCAGTATCAGTTCAGTGATGACGCCGAAGTGGAGTTGTCCGTCACGTCCATCAACGACGCCCCTACGGCGCTTTTGTCACCCAACCTTCAACTGACCCGGGGCAAGCAGGACTCGACCCTTCAGATCGCCAGCATCTTCAGCGATGCTGAACAGGATGCGGAGTTTCTGTCTCTGACCTGGCAGGGCGCCGAGCGAATCCAACTCGAGCAGCGTGGGGATCTGCTGATCGTGACAGCCCCGAATTCGCCCTGGTTGGGCAGTGAACAGATTCAGCTTCAGGTGCGGGACGCCGATGGTGAAGCGGCGACCAGTCTCCTCACGGTGACGGTCGTCGCTTCCCTGGCGCCCGAGTTCCTGAATCCACCGGCCCGCCTCGGTTTGGCTGCCGGCCAGCAGACTGTGATAGACCTTGCCGATTTCTCATCCGATCCGGACGATCCTCTCGAAACGCTGAGCTGGAGCGTGCAGACGGAGACGGGCAGCGAGTTGCTCGTGCAGATGAGCCTTTCCGGCGCTGCACTGATCACCGCACCCGATGACTTCGAGGGGATCCAGACCGTCCGCTTCCTGGTGACGGACCCCAGTGGGGAGCAGTCGAGTTTCGATCTGCTCGTGTTCGGTGCACCTGCCGGGGGCGATCCCCTGTTGGTCCCCTTCCCAGCGATTGAGATTCCTGCGGGCGGTGTGGATGCTTCCGTCGACCTCGATCAGTTTGTGCTGGATCTCGATCACACCCCGGAGCAGATGAGCTGGCGTGCCACGGGTGCGCCCGGGATCGACGTACGCGTCGATGCGACCTCTCATGTCTTGTCCATCAGTGCATCGGAAACTATCTCCGGTGAGTTCCAGATTGGTCTCGAGGTCACCGATCCGTCGGGTCTGTCGACGACGGGAGTTCTGGAGCTGACCGTGTTGGGCGCACCGGGGACCGACGAACCGGACACACCCGATCCACCCGTGGATCCCGTAGATCCCACGATTCAGCTCGCGTCTTTGCCCACGCTGACCGTCACCTCAGGTGCCTTTGATCAGAGTCTCGAACTGGCAGACTACCTTCAAGGGGCGGCTGTGGATGACCTGACCTGGGAGTTCACAGGCGGCCAGCACACGCAGGCCTATGTCGATGCGGCCACCGGTCGTGTGGTTGTGCTGGCCGATGCGGACGCGACAGGCGCTGAGATTCTCTCGATCCGCGGACTGGACGCCTTCGGCAACGTGCTGGTCGAGGGATTGATCGGCGTGCAGATCATGGTCGCGCTGCCCAGCCTGGAGCTGGTGGAACTGACCGAAACCATCGCCCTCGTCGGCGACAGTCTTGTGTCGTTGTCTTCTTCCGAGCTTCTCTCGTCGACGACCTTCGACCCTTCTTCCCTGCAGTGGACAGCCAGTGCTGCCATCGGGGTGGAACTGACCGTCGAAGCCGGTGAGCTGTTCGTCGGAGGCGATCTGCTCGACGTGACGGGAACGCATCTGATCACCTTACAGGCGAGCGCCCTTGATGGAAGCGTCGCCGAGACGCGCCTTCTGGTGCAGGTCTTGCCCGATGACGGCAGTGCAGGTGTTGAGAAGGAGGGATTTCACCTGGCCATCGTGCCGAACCCCATCCAGCCTGACTATCTGCATCTCTATTTGATCGACAGTCTTGCCGCGTTCACTGCTCCACGAATGCGCACCAAGATCGACGACTGGGCGGATATCGCCATCAACGACCTTGGCAACGGAATCTGGCTCGGGTCTCAGGTCCTGTCCCCCGGCGTCGAGGGCACCATCGAATACCTCGCCCTCGCCGTGGAGGATCGTACTCTCTACAAGGACAGTCGCAGCATCCACGTGGGCACGGCTCAGGAAAGCTCGGGACGGGTCGTGGCCGGTGGTGGCGCGCAGCTCCATCTGGTGGCCGGCAGCTTCGATACGGAAACCGTCGTCGTGATCATGCCTGAGGCCGTGACGGCAACGACAGAATTGACACCCGTCAGTGCGGCGTTTGAACTGCACGCCACTGGCCCACTGCGCAAGAGCGCCGTACTGGAACTGACATCATCAGGACTTCGTGGCGATCTCTATCGGTGGGATACGGGTGCCGATACGTGGCGATTCATGGGTGGCCAGCGCCATTCGGACTCCGTCACCGAGCGGATCGAGCAACTCGGACGTTTCGCCCTGTTTGCCGACCGCGTCTCTCCTTCCATCGAGACGGAGCAGGACGTACGGCGCCTGCGGCTGACCGATGGTGGAAGCGGCATCGATCGGATTGCCCTGTCGAGTGGCGGTGCCCCCATTGCAACCCCCATCGACTATGATGGTCAGTGGTTGACCCTATCGCAGGATCTGGCGGGATCGGTGACGCTTCGTGTGACCGATCAAGCCGGCAATGTCGCCGAGCGGACCGTCCAATTGGGCGGGCAGCTTCCGGGTGACTTCGTCCTGGATCAGAACTATCCCAACCCCTTCAATCCGGAAACATCGATTCCCTTGTCGCTCTCGCGCGCAGGACATGTGCGCGTGGAGATCATCGATGCCCTGGGTCAGCAGATTCAGGTGTTGATGGAAGGCGAGTTGTCCGCGGGCCGGCACGTGTTACAGTGGCATGGCCGCGACGCGGTGGGACACCGTGTGGCGTCGGGAATCTATCTGTATCGTGCGATCACGGATGAGGGCATCAAGACACGACGCATGACCCTTCTGCGCTGAGGTTTGCACCCGTCGCCTGCCCTAACGACGAAGGGCCGCCACCCAATCGGGTAGCGGCCCTTTTCTGTTCACTCGCTGTGCTGGATCAGTCGCTGGTCTGCTGATAGGCATCGATGAGGGCTCGAATTCGCGGATCGGCGTCGACACCGCGACCGGGATGAATGATCAAGCGGAACTGACTCACGGCGATGTCACCCGCCTTGATCGTCCAACTGCCGTCGACGCTCTCATCCTTCTTGAAATCGTGGAGACCGAAGGGATTGGCCGTAAACAGACCATAACCGCGCACGTGCCAGTGCGTGGGATGCCACGGATTGTCCTTGTGGTCCACCACCGTATGCCCCCACTCGGTGCCATCTGGAAGGGGACCCGAATAATCGACCCACGCCGCCGGCACACCCCAGGTCGTCTCCTCGCCTTCCCCATTCTCGAACACAGCACCCTCGGAGTTTTCGATCCGTCCCTTGTCCTTGGCATCCATCGAGGTCGGCACTCGGATCGCGAACATGCCGCCCTCCTTGGTATCGCCAAAGGTCACGTCGCCGTGAACGGCATGGAGCTCACTGCGCTGGTCAAGAATGCGGAGATCGCCATCGGCGATCACGTGAAAGCTGCGTCGCTCCTCGAGAATCGGCTGACCAGACGGACCATACCAGTCGACGATGCCATCGATCTGTGCCGTTTCGCCCGCCATCCCGACCACCGGCTCACCACGCTGCAGCATAGAGCCGTGACCGAGGCCTTTCACATTCTCGTCCCACAGATTGAAGCCATTCACCTCACCATGCGCCGTATAGATGCTGCGGTGGTGATAGTGGTCCTGGTTCTCTCCGTCGATTTCGGCGAAGGGATAGTGCCGCGTCAGGCCCGTGCCTGACGGTGTCTGCACCGGATAAAAGCAAGGGCGGCAGACGTAGTGGCCATAGCGATACTCCGTGAACAACTTGCCATCGACGGTGATCACCGCCTTGTGCTGGTCACGATGCAGCTGGATATCAATCAAGGTGTTCCTCCTCTTCCGCATTCCCCACTCACGGGTCTGAGATTGGTCATGTGTGTCTTCCTCAACTCGCCGCCGCAGCCGGGCTGCTCGCCTTGGTGCCGCAGCATCGCTTGTATTTCCGCCCGCTTCCGCAGGGACACATATCGTTGCGTCCAGGGAGCTTGGCAGGTGCTCGGGCTTCGTCTCGTCGACGGGTCCATTCCATCACGCTCGCCGCCGGACGTTGCTGACGCAGTTCGTTCGCCATGAACTGCATGTAGGGTGCGATGTGGGCGAAATAGATCTTATACCCCTTGCACAGATAGTTGAGCCCACCCTCGCCATCGGGCGTGCGCTCGAAGCGCTGCTTCGGGCAACCACCGTTGCATGCAAACTTGAACTCACACTCGCGGCAATATGTTGGAAGTGTATCTGCCTTGTCGTCACCGAACTTCGTCTGTGCGTCACCGGCGACCATGTCACGAATCGACTGATCCGCCACATTGCCAAGATTGTATTCAGGGTAGACGAAATGATCGCATGAATACAGATCGCCATTGTGCTCGATGATCAATGCCTTGCCGCATTTCTCGGCGAAGATGCACAGACTGGCATCCTGACCGAGAAAACTGCCCAGGCTGACATCGAAGATCTGCACGAAGGTTTCGCCCACATCGTGCCGCACCCACTCGTCGAAGACACCGCACAGAAAGCGCCCATACTGCGTAGGCCCCACCGACCAGCGCGCCACCTTGGCGCCCCCCTCGTGCGTGGGATCGACCAGTTCAAGGCCATCGGGCCCTGGGTCGTCGGCGACCCGTTCCACGATGGGGATGAACTGCATGAAACCGGAGCCGATCTCCTTGAGGAATCGGTAGATCTCGACCGGATGTTCGGCATTGTGATTCTGCAGAACCGTGAGGGTGTTGAACTCGACCTCATGCTTCTTCAGCATGTCGAGGCCTGCCATCACCCGATCGAAGGTCGGCTTCTGCCCCTTGTCGACACGATAGCGGTCATGAAACTCGCGCGGTCCATCAATCGACAGGCCAACGAGGAAGTCATTCTCGGCGAGGAATGCACCCCACTCGTCGTCGAGCAGGATGCCATTCGTCTGGAACGCATTGGTAATCGTCTTGTCCCCCGCATACTTCTGCTGCAGTTCGACGGCACGCCGAAAGAAATCGACACCGAGAAGGGTCGGTTCCCCCCCCTGCCACGCGAAGTTGGCAGCAGGCACGTCCTGGGCCTCGATATACTGCTTCACGTACAACTCGAGGACCTCGTCGCTCATGCGCCAGGTGCGCGCCGCGTCGGGATAGAGTTTCTCTTTCTCGAGGTAGAAGCAGTACTTGCAGTCGATATTGCAGACGGACCCCGATGGTTTAGCCATCACGTGGCAGGCAGAAGGCGTCATGGTCGGGGCCTATCTCATGGATGCACGTGGGAGTGGGGAATCGAGACGAATCGTGTGGGCCCTTGAGGGTGAAACAGACCTTTCATGGACCCGATCATCGGTGACGATTATGATACGCGCTCGTCATCGGGGGATCAACGCTGGAGAGAGGAACGTGCGTACGATATTCGTTGGAGATCTTCACGGATGCGCTGCCGAGTTTGAGGCGCTTCTGGAAACAGTCTCGTTCGATCGTAGCACCTGCCGTTTGCTGCTGACGGGAGACGCCTTCAGTCGAGGCCCAGAGCCGCACCGGGTGTGGGAACTGATTCTTGACACAGGTGCCGAGATGGTGCTGGGCAATCACGATGCCCGTCTGTTGCAGCAGTTCGAGGCCAACGATGAAGGTGAGAGTCCGACGTTCAAGAAACCAGATCAGCGGATCTGTTTCGATGCCCTGTTGCCGAGTGTCGATGCGCTGTTGCCGTGGTTGAAAGCGATCCCGCTGAAGATCGATGAGCCCTCCTTTCTGCTGGTCCATGCAGGAGTCCATCCCGTCGATAGTGTGGAGGGCACGTCTCGCGACGAGTTTCTCACGATCCGCACGTGGCCTCCGACGGGCGGAATCGAGGGGCCGCGTTGGCATGACGTCATCGATCCGCTCGCCGACCATCCCATCATCTTCGGTCACGATGCGCCTGGCGGACTGGTGGTGAAACGCCCATCGCAGGAGCAGCCCCCTTGGGCAGTGGGCCTGGATTCAGGCTGTATCTACGGAGGCGCCCTCTCAGCCTATCTGCTGGACGAAGCACGCGTTGTGCAGGTGCCCAGCCAGCAGGGCGGCGCCCGTCGATGGTTCTGAAGCAAGTCGCTTCAGAAGGAGCCTGGACTACGCCGGAAAGTGTTGCACGACGGGTTCGAAGACGACGTCGTCATCGAGTGGATACATGGGTCGTTGGCAGATCGTGTGTCCGAGGCTTTTGAGATTCGCGCTCGTCGAACCGGGCGCATCGACATTGAAGTTTTCCGCCGCCCACTCGACGAAAAAACGCTCCTGGCAGTGCGGGGATTTGACGACGACGAGATCGAACTGTCGTGGGTCGCGACCATGGGCCAGGAACAGCGAACGATCAAACAGGTAGACCGGTCGCGTGGTGACCACGATCGTGAACGAGCCCGCCTGCAGCACGGCCGTGTCGCCCGCATCCTGCACATTCCCCCAGGATTCAAAGAAGTAAGGACCCGTCGCCAACATGGCGACCTTCGCCTCGAGTTCTATCGGTGAGAAACGGGGATCGAGGGCCCCGCCCAGCGAGAAGGTGGCACACCGCCCCAAGCCCACCTCGATGGCGCATTGCACGGCGGGTGGATCGACGAGGGGCAACAGAACCTTCCCTTCGTATTGAGCCTCCATCAGGGCGGCAAGCAGTGAATTACTGTCGCCGGAGGCCCCTGAACTGGTCGCATCGGCAGCATCGGCGAAGATCGCCGTGCCCCTCAGCTCCTTCGCTGCCGAGATCGCCTCGTCGATGGCGATCAGAGGCGCCTGCATCCGGGCTCGTTTCCCCCAGAAATCCTCGGCCATCTCCAAAGCTACCTCTTCAGCTGCCTCGGCGTCATCGTTGGTCACCACAATGGCCTGAGAACACAACTCGGGCACATCAGTGAAGGGATTGCCGATGATCATTCCTGCCGACAGCGCACTTCCACTTTGCTCAAGCTGCTGCGCACGACGGATCGACTCCCCATAGACTCCGGTCTCGGTCTTGAGCTCGTCACCTCGTACGAGAACCGGAACGACGACGCGAGCGATCGTCGGCTTGAGGTCTTCGTCGAGCATTCGCAGCAGCAGACGAGCTGCCCGCTCTCCCGTTGAGGCAAGGTCCACGTGCGGATAGGTGTGATAGATCGTGAGCGCATCGCAGTTGTCTAGCATGCGCTGGGTGAGGATTCCGTGCAGATCGAGGGAGATCATGATGGGGATCTGCGGCCCGAGGATCCTGCGCGCCACCTGCAGCAGGAACCCCTCTGGATCGAGCTCCTCCGTGCACCCCATCGCACCGTGCATCGAGAAGTAGAACGCATCGGCGCCGGCTTTGGCGGCGATCAGACTCTGCTCAAACTCCGTCACCAGGCGATCGAAGCCGGCTTGGGCCAGGGAACCCGACGAGTTGGCTCGCGCCCCCCAGAGCGGTAAGAGTTCGAGGTCGTCTCGCTCCGAGAAGACCTCGATGGCTCCCCCGATCTCCGATTCGATGCCCCGATGGGCAGAGAACAGCTCCTCTCCCCGGTTGATGGAGAAATCTTCGTATTGCGTCTCCACCGGATTGAAAGTGGAGATCTCCTGTTTGCACTCCGCCACGAGGATCTTGTACATGGATCAAGCTCCGAAATGATTTGGATAGGGCTCGACGAATGGCGCCACATCCGGAGTTTTGAGCAGCGCGGCAGTCGGCGCTGCTCAAAAGCTCCGAAGTGATTGGTTAGGGCTCGACAGAGTCGAGCCCTAACCAATCACCCGCATGGGCATCAGTTTACGGGCCGGATCAAGCTCGAAGTCGACGTCCACCACGGCAGAGCCATGGGCGAAACGCATCCGCCCCGTCCCCACCTCGGCCTGCGTACCCCCGGACGCCTCATACAGCGGCCACTGGTCGTAGTCGACCACCTGACCATCGATGAGATGCTCGCCGTCATAGTCGATCTCCATGTGGGTGCCCGCCAGGGTCTGCATCCGTACGCGATTCGCATCGGGCCAGTCCTGTAGATCGACCTTTAGTGCCTGGCGCTGCTGCCGGAACGCCTCGAATGACTCCACGTCCGTCGCCTCAACCGCCTCGAGAGCAAGACCCGCATTGGGATCGTCGATGCGCAGCAACCAGCCATCGATCAGATCGCCACTGGTCACCATCGTGCCATCGTTGCGTGCTTCACGGATCCGCTCCCAATGGTAGTTGCCGATGGGGCGCAGGCCGACGTAGAAATCCGTCTGATCTCCGAAAAGCCACCCATCCTGTTCGGTCCACTGCGTGCCGGGTGGCAGATACAGATTCACGAACGGAGCCTCGTCGTCTTCTGGAATGCGATACAGGACGAGGATCGCACCGTCGTGTTGGAGCATACGCTCGAACGGAGACGCACCAAACAGCCGATCCACGGACTGCAGATACGGCTTGTCACAGCCAATGGCGCGACGGGCGTTCTGTGGATAGGGCCCAAGAAAGGCGCTGAAGCGCTCCGGTCCCTGAAAGGGGTGGTTGCAGCAGATCTTGCCTTCGTGTTTCGGTGCTGACCAGGTCAGATCCCAGGAGACCAGATCGATGGGGCCCGCCGCGGTGCCTGGCAGATTGATCTGCGCGGATCCGAGTGCGAAAGAACGGCTCATGTAGGTCGTCTTGTACACGGGATCGGCGGCCGCGGGACTGTGCCGGATGATATTGCGCGGCGCCTTCGTCTTGCGCACCCGCTGGGGGGTGGACCGGTCCCATGCCATCTCGGCGAACATGGGTGGCGGCCGGTAGCCGGAGACGGCCGCTGGGATCGCGTAGTGATGAACGTGGTGATCGGCATCGAAGGGCTCGCCACCGAGATACAGATACTGCAGCGTCTGGATCGGTCCGACTCGAGTCCACGTGTTCTCGCGATACCCCTCCCGCGAATGGCTGCCAGCCCACGATCCGTTGAAATACTCCAGAGCCATATCGGCCATCTTCAGGGTCAGCACACGCTCGACCTGCTTGCGCAGGTGCTCATCACGCGTGTGTTCGAACAGCCCGATCAGAGGCGCCATGTGCTCTACATGATAACCGGGAGAATCGTATTCGTGGTGGCCAAGGCGAGCCGTGCGTTCGATCGTTCCGAGGATCCACCGAGTCGCCTCACGTCGCATCGCTTCTGGAGAACAGCCATTCCACATGTTCGACGCGTCGGACCAACGCTCGGCGGCCAGTAGATTCCCCGTGTAGTACATCAGCCAGTGGTTCTAGGTGTTGCCCCGAGCCTGCACCCCCTCGAGAAAGAACGAGCGGATCGACTCGATCGCAGCAGAATCCATCACCGCTTCCCAGCGACAGAGAAGGAGCATGGCCGGCAGAATATGGAAGGGCCCACCGAGTTTGGCGTCGTCACCGCCGGCAACGATTTCGTACAGGGTTCGATCGACGGCCTCAATCACCTGATCTGCCAAATCAGCCGCCTCGGCCTGCGTGTGCAGTTGGGCGTGAACCGACCACATGGAGTTCCGCCCGCTCTGCCTGACAGCTGCCAGAATCTGCTCGGCCCGTGCATCCACGTGCCGGTCATAGTCCATCTGCGTCACGTCAGTCTTTCCTGGGCTGATACGCTTGAGCCAGATACTTGAGCCGGATAGATGGCGTGGACACTCACGAAGCTGCCCGTCTGCTGCCAACTGACACCTTCGTCGCTCGAACACCACAGACCACCGGGGTCTGCTCCGGCCAGCCAGACATCCTCGCGTGCGGCCAGACAGCGGATCAGTGCTCGTGGACCTGCCCGACGCCAACCCTCTTCGGACTGCACGTGAATCCCGTCGTAGCCACCCAGAATCAGTCGACCCGAAGATTCAGCGATGGAGAAGACGCTGCGGGTCGGGGTTTCGATAGCGGTCCATTGATGGCCGTCCTCACTGCGCCACAGTCCCTGGGTATCCGTACCTGCCAGCCAGTGATCTTCACGGTGCAGCAGGGATCGCACGGCGCTGGCACTCAGGTCGCTCAGACGCCAATGGAGACCGCCGTCATCACTGACCAGGACGCCCGCCTCGGTACCGGCGAGCCAGGGACCCGTCTCGTCGATCAGCAGGCAGTTGGTGAAGCGCTCATCGGGCACGTGATCTTCGGTCTGACTGCACCAGCGTGGCATGCCGATGTCATCGGTCGTCGCCCGTGCCACGCCGTAGGTGCCCGCCGCGATCACATCTGCTGTGGGCGACTGATATACGGCCGTGACCTCGGTCAAAGTCTCGTCATGGAGCTGACGCCACCGGACATCTGGATCGCCGCTGGCGAGCCACAGTCCGTGGCCCGCGGCAACGTAGATGTTGGCCGCTCGATCGGGCCGCGCCCAGTCGATGGCCAGATCGTTGGTGACATACGTGTAGGGACCCAGACGCCGCCACCCATCGGTTGGCGTACCCATCCACACACCGAGGGCACCGATCACCCAGTCGTCCGGCCGCATGGGCGCCGTATTGGTGCGATTCATGGATGCGTCCGTTAATCGCCCTCGGCACGTTCGACGAGCTGCCGAAACAGACCGGCTCCATCGGCACCCATCCGCTCCGGATGGAACTGGACGCCCACGATCCTTCCATCCTCAGATTCAAGAGCTTCGACGATCTGGTCATCGCTTCGAGCGGTGATCCGGAGACGGGCAGCGACGTCGACGACGGATTGGATATGGTAGCTGTTGACACGACGACGTCCCTCCCCCACTGCTGCGGCCAACTGCGAATCGGGGGTCACCTCGATGTCGTGAAACACGTCTTCACCATCATTTCGCAGCGGCGAATGGGGATTCGCTGAAAAGTGGGCTTGGAGATCCGCGTTGATCGTACCACCGAATCGCGCATTGATAAACTGCATCCCGTAGCAGATCCCGAGAATCGGCAGGTGCCTCTCCCGCGCCCGTTCAAAGCTGGCCACATCGGCTTCGTGACGTCGCGAGGGTGTCGGGCTGATGTCATCCGGCAGAGAGCCGACGAGTCCCTCACTGATCGCGGGGCCACCGACGATGACGAGCCCCTGCAGAAGGTCGAGCACGGGCCTTAGCGTATCGAGATCGATTGTCATCGCCAGAGGTACGGGGCAACCTCCGGCGGCTTCGACGGCGTCGGTGTAGAAGCAGTCAAGGAACTGTCGAGGTCGATCACCTGCAGCGAGGCTTGTGGTGATGCCTATGAGAGGTCGCCCCATCGCTCAGACGTGAGAGTGCAGCCGGGCGAAGGTGACCACATCGTCCAGTTCGGAGAAAGCCATGAACGTGTCCAGATCGGTTCGAGCTGGATCGAGTTTCCGCACGGCCCCTCGCAGGAAGTCTCGCACATTGTCGGGTGAGAGACTCTGTAGGGTTTCGTTGAGATCATCGACCTTGCCCGCTACCGCCTCCAACTGCGGCTGCAGCCATCCGAGCACCGCGTCGTCCGTTGCGTGCTCGGATAGGCCTTTCTCGAACTGTTCCTGCGTGATCCCAAGATGTTCGAGGATGCGACGGTCAAAGCCGGAGTCTTCACCGAAGTAGTAGACACTCAGCCGCTGGGCAAGATGAGCCCGTCCTTTGTCGATCATTCGACCAAAGGAGAGGATACCCGCCACACTGGCGTCATAGGGGCTTCTCGGTGGACGTCTCTCCAGATCGACGATTTCGAAGTGGTCCTGATCATCGATATCCATCAACTCGAAGTAGGTGGTGATGTCGTTGCGTCCTTCGCCGCAGACTTCATCCCGCCGTTTGGCGAACCTCTCTTCGTAGCCCGGCGTGGCAATGCCGTGCAGGCTCATTCGCGCGTTAAAGGCAGACACCGTCCCCGTCGACAGCGGTTTGATCCGTTCGAGCAGCCACTCACCCAACTCTACGTCATTCGGGTTCAACCAGGCGCCCTCAGCGAAGGTCGCAGCGTCGATCCCCAGCAGTTCGAGGATTTGCCGATCGAGATAGGAATCGTCGCCGTAAAGGTAGTATCCGCCAAGTTTGTCGATCCGAGAGGCCCGAGCCTTGTCCGCCATCCGCGCTGCGGCCACGATACCGAGCACGGTCTTGATATAGGCCGTCCGCGGCGGTGCGGCGGTCAGATCCGTGTCACGAAAGGCTCCCCAGTCGTCCAGCTCGATCGATTTGAGCACGGTTTTGATGTCGGTGCGTTCCGGGGCGTACGCTTCGATGCGTTCCTTCAACAGACGTCGATGCAGATCGTCCTCAGGCTCGCGGTCCAATTGCTGAGTATTGAATTCGTCGATCTCGGCCGTCGAACGCCCGCTGGACGCCACAACCTGCTCGGCGAGTTCGTCATCGGGTGTGGCGATGGCCAGGTCGAGGAAGGCTTCCTCCGTCGTGTTGAGGAAGGCGAGCAGATCGGCATCGTTTCCGGATATCTGTCCGTATTTGAACTCGCCAATGAGTTCGGCATAGTGACCACGCGCCTTGTCGGTCATGCGGGCGAGTCCGACGACCCCGCCCATTCCTGTATTCGAGGGGCGGCGCGGTGGTTGACGATTCAGATCCATGGTGTGTGACTCATTTTGGTTGGATGGCGGGTGATGGTTGAAGGCGAATGTAACCGCCCCCGACAAGGCTCTCAAGGTTGTCGGCCGGCAGTGGTTCCTCCTCGAGCACGTGCTTGCCGTTCGGACAGGTCACTCCTACACTTGCCACGACATGGAAGGTCGTCGGCGTCGACGGCCAGAGACCTCGATCCGCCTGAGGAATATGGGTTTCCGCGACAGTTATCCTCCCGGCACATTCTGCTGGATTCAGCACATGACGCATGATCGTCAGGCCACCCGTGACTGTTACGGTGCCCTGTTCGATTGGGCCTTCGACGAGACGGGCCGTGCGGCGCTTCAGGAGCGGGCCGTTGCCGGCATTGGCGCACCGGACGATGCCTCCACGACGGCGCCCCCCCACTGGCTGAGCTTTGTCTCTGTAGAGACGCGGATACAATGGTGCAGAAGGCGGAAGGTCTCGGCGCCCAGATCCTGGCCAGTCCCGTCGATGTGGGCACGTCCGGAAGGATGGCCATGGTGCCCAGCTGGTCAATCAGCATGGTTCGCTGTGCTGGAATGAGCTGCTGACGCATGATGCCGACGCGGCTGGCTCGTTCTACACAACCCTCTTTGACTGGACCATCGAGCCCTACGGCGACATCTATACGGTCTTCATGAACGGAGACCGGCCTGGCGGCGGTTTGCTGACTCTTGATGAAGCGGATGGCGGACCGTCGAACTGGCTCGTCTACTTCATGGTGGACGACTGCGACGCTGTCCACGACAGATCCAATTCACTCGGCGGGCGTGTGCAGATGCCACCCGACGATTGGCCGAAGGTCGGTCGCGGTGCCGTGCTCATCGACCCGCAGGGCGCAGCCTTTGGTGCCATGCACCTGCTGGACCCACCCGACTGAAATCACATTCCCTTCTCGGTCACTCGAGCCCGCATCAGCAATGGTGACGGGCTCTGTTTTGTGACCCGTCCCGATACCTGAACTGCCACATGCCTGAACTTCCAGAAGTCGAAACCGTTCGTCGCGCCATGGAAGCACACGTGGTGGGTCGGCGAATCGAAGACGTGTGGTGCAGCAATCTGCGACTGCGCGAACCGCTGTCGAAACGCCGATTGAGAACGCTGAAAGGTCGGCAGATCCTGTCGTGCGAACGCAGGGCGAAGTACTTGCTGCTACACCTGGAGGGTGCCCGGACCTTGCTGGTTCATCTCGGGATGTCGGGGAATCTGTTGGTCACGGACGAACGACAGAAGCACGATCACGTCATCTTCCATCTCGACGACGGGGCGCCACTCGTCTACCACGATCCGCGTCGATTCGGCATCGTTCTTGCCCTGACGGCGACCCAGTTGAAGAACTGTGTTTGGTTGCAGGGGCTGGGCGTCGAACCTCTGTCGGCAGATTTCGACGTGGATCTGCTCGCTGCCGCCTGCAAGGGCCGGCAGCGGCCGATCAAGACCCTTCTTCTAGACGGGCACGTCGTGGTCGGCGTGGGAAACATCTATGCCAGCGAGGCACTCTTCGCAGCTGCGATTCGTCCAACCACCGCTGCGCGTCGCATCTCGCGACCCCGTCTCGAGCGGCTGGTGGACGCGATTCGAACGACACTACAGCAGGCCATCGACCACGGTGGAACGACGATCCGCGATTACGCCGGTTCAGGAACAGGTGGATACTTCCAGCGACAACTCGCCGTCTATGGACGGGAAGCCGAGCCCTGCCGAACATGTGGGGCGAAGATCAAGTCGATCGTTCAATCCGGTCGCAGCACATTCTACTGCACTCAGTGCCAGCGATAGAAACGCCGCAGGGCATACAAAAAGAGCCGCCCCTTTGGAGGACGGCTCTTCGTTCAGATTACGACGACCCAGATTCGGTGGCTGACTACTTGCCGTTGGCTTTGGGATGGGTGGTCGTCTCGACGATGTCGTCGATCAGGCCATATTCCTTGGCCTCCTTCGGCGACATGTAGAAATCGCGATCCGTGTCCTTCGCCAACTTCTCAATATCCTGCCCTGTATGAGACGCCAACAGACGATTGATCTCTTCGCGAGTTTTCAGCATCTCTCGAGCATGGATGTCGAGATCGGTGGCACGTCCGGTGATCGTTCCCATGATCAGGGGCTGATGAATCATGATTCGAGCATGAGGCCACGTAAACCGTCGACCCTTTGCCCCACCTGCCAACAGGACCGCTCCCATACTCGCCGCCAGACCCGTACAGACCGTCGACACAGGACAAGCGATGGCCTGCATCGCGTCATAGATCGCCAGACCATCCGAAACCGAACCGCCAGGACTGTTGATGTACAGCTGGATCTCTGTTTCGGAGTCTTCGGCGTCGAGAGACAACAGGCGTGTCACGATGGCACGCGCCGAATCGTCGTTCACGGGCGACCACAGGAAGATCTTCCTGGATTTGAGGAGGGAGTGCTCGATGTTGCGCTCCGTCACCTCCTTAAGAAGACCCTCTTCTTTTTCCTTCTCTGCCATCTCTTCGTGTTCCTCTCGTAGCTCTTATGCTTGGGTTTGAGAATATAACGGGGCCCCCAGAGAGGGTCAATCAACCCCAGAGGGCGAAGCGGTCCCAGAGTGGCGACAGGATTTTTGTGCCCGTTCCGCGGGCCCTCGCCTGGGGTACGGCCCTTCTTGTTGCGGCCAAGTGCCTGCTGTTGATGGGTGTAGAGCTCGGCAAGGATGAAGCCGCCTATTGGTATTGGGCCCGCTACCACCTCGATGCCAGTTATGCCTTCGTGATGTTGGCCGTGATTCGTCTTGCCGATGTCCTGTGGGCGGGCAACGACATGGCTCTGCGACTGCCCTTCATCGTTGCAGGTGCCGGGTCGGCGTGGCTGATGAACGCGGCCTGCGAAAAAACCGACTTGACCACAACGGATCGACTCGCGGCAGTGCTCGCCTTCGTCACCTGCCATTGGGCGTGGCACACGGGGTCCTTCCTTCATCCCGATGGCGTTCTTGTGCCGCTGTGGCTTGCAACCCTCGCCGCTGCCGACCGGGCGTGGCGGAGCCAGCAGGATCACCACTGGCTGCTGACGGGAATCCTGGGGGGGCTCGTTGCATTGAGCAAATACACGGGTTGTGTTCTGATGGCCGGCCTGCTGCTGGCACTCACCTTGCGAGGGCGGCAGGGATTTCGCGGCCTGCTGTGGACAGGAATCCCCTGTGCCATCGTCGCCTCACCTCTGATATGGGCCCTATGGGGCCTCGACTTTCATCTGCCCTTCACGCTCGGCTCCCTCTCTCAGGTGGCCGCCTCTGACCCTGTGTGGTGGCGAGCAGGCCTCTTCTTGTTGGCCCCGCTGCTCTACCTCTCACCGCCCCTGTTGTGGCTGTTGTACTCGGGTCTCTATCGAGGCTGGCAGGAACGTCGCGAGCAAGGGGTCGATCTGGTCCTGATTCCGGCGCTGGTCCTGCTGGCGACGTTCGGGGTTTTTGCTCTCGTGAATGGACAGGTCAAAGGCAACTGGGTCCTTCCCGGCCTTCTGGGGATCTGGCCCTTGGCCTTTCACGGATTGCACCAACGTAGATTCCACCGAATCTGGTGGGCCGGCCTGCTCGTTTTGGGCATCGGGATGACCGCAGTTCCGGCCCTCACGTTGCGCTGGCCTACCCTTGCTCAGCAGTTGGTCGACAGCGCTCCTGCCGCAGTGAATGCCACCTATCCAGCGATCGTTTCGCCCACCGATCTTCCGCGGGAACCCACCTTCTCGTGGACAGAGCGTGTGTGCGAATACCACGGCTGGGCGGATTTCGGCCAGGATCTCTCGCAACGGCTGCAGCACGATATGGGCCGTGCCGATCGGGTTCACAGCGCCGAATATGGATTGGGATATGGCCTGGGTCGGTATCTTCCGGACGCGCCTCGTGTAACCATTACGAACGACGCTCGATTCGCCCACATCGCCGACGCCAGTCTCGGCGACGCTTCGATCTATGTGACACGCTCAGGGGGGGCCATCCCCTCCGCGGCTCTGGCACGACAACCACGGCAGATCGACACGATGGTCCGCCAGGCCCCAGGGTGCGGACCCGTGGGATACGACGTCTATCTGCTATCCGGTCACGCGGCATCGGCAGACAACACGACAGAATCCAGATAGAGAAAGGCGCGCCTGTCCGTGTCGGCTTCGCACCAGAACGCCACATTCAACATGCACCAGATGGCCATGGCGGGCATCTCGATGCAGGTCAGCTGCTCGGGGCCATAGATCTGATCGTTGCACTGGAAACCCGTAAAGGCGCGTTCGCGCAGATCCAGGCCAACTCGCAGGTATGCCAGTTCATCTTCGTTGCGATCTCGTTGTAGCAGAGCAACTGGGGCTCGGCGGGCACATCCACCCACGACTCGGGGCCGAGGTGGTAGTGCGACACGGTCTTGCCACTGTTACCGATCTCGGCGAAAGCACGCGTCTCCGGTTTCGTCTGCCATCGCGCGATACGCTCGCCCTCCAGGGCATTCAGATAGCGCAGGTGGGGCATCCAACGTTTGGCGTCGTCTCCTCCGCCATCCTGGATATCGAAGAGTACCCCTGCGGCTCTCACGTCCATTTCGCCCAGCTGTAGGTTCGACGCTTCGGGCTTAAAGGTGAAATAGCACTCCAGTTGGATCGCGCTCAGCTCCCTGAACGTGTGTCTCTTGATGCCTACGGCGAGGCTGCCGGGTTCGGGTCGCGTCGCCAGCTTCAGGGCATAGTTCCCCTCCATCGAGCCAGTGGTGCCTATCCCACATGGTCAGATTGGACAGCATGGGTGGCCGAAGATCGCGGTATTCGGGCAGGATCGTGTCCAGGCTGTTTTCGTAGTTGCCGATCAGCGGGCACCAGCCATTGAGCCCCTCATCGAAATCGTCGTAGCAGAGAATTCGAGACAACGGCGAGAATCGGCTCAACCGGGGGGCGGTCGTCATCGTTGCACTCACGTGGAACTCCCATTCGCTGAAGATCGGACCTGCTGCAGCAGCCGAGAATCGTTCGTCAGGATGCCGTCGACGCCACATTCGATCAATCGCCGCATCTCGTCAGGATCGTCTGCATAGAAGGGATGAACTTCGATCCCGCTCTTGTGGGCCTCGGCGACCAGTTCGGGGGTTGTGATCTGGTTCGAGGGCTGCAGGATGCGGCAATCGATCTCGTCGCATCGGGCAACAGGCAGGTTGCTGCAGATCGCAATCTGCGGCGCCACACGTCGTGCCTCCAGCAGAATGGCCTCGGCACCGGTGATGAAAGCACGATCGTGCAGCCGTCGATCAGACAGCCGTTCGATCACCGCTTCGACGAGGTGCGTGCGGTCGGCGTCCGTCGCCTTCAGATGAACATTCAGGCGCATGGACGCAGGCATGAGATCGAGGGTTTGCTCGAGAGTCAGGAATCGCTCCCCGCCGAACTGAGGACCGAACCAGCTGCCCGCATCCAGCGACCGGACCTGAGCCGTCGTCATGTCTCCGATCACACCACTGCCGTCGGAGATGCGATCGACACGATCGTCGTGGATGATGACAAGTCCCCGGTCTTTCGTGCAGCGTACATCGAACTCGATACACTCAACGCCCAGATCGATGGCGGCCTCGAAGGCTGCGCGCGTGTTCTCGGGATAGTGGGTACTGGCACCACGATGTGCCGTCACGGCGATCATCGACGCGCCATCCTCGGACCGTCCGGCTTCAGACCATCCCTCTTGACGCTCGCAAGAGGATCCCCCCCGGACGATCCGACGCGTCTACAGGGTCTCATCGGTACGATCCCCGGCGTGAAGTTGGGTCCCCCACACGGGATGGAGATCCCCTTCGATGGGCAGGATCTCGATGCCTTCGCCCTCTGCCTCGTCGAGGATTCGAAATCGTGTGGCCAACACCTCAGCCCCGAAGGGTCCGTGACGATTGGCGAAGCCCTGATGGTCACCGACCATGAAAATGCTGTTGTCGGGCAGGGCGCAGGCGGAGGGATAGTAGGCGAAACGATCTGCCTGGAATCCGCGGTCCGTCGCGGCCGTCTTCCACGTCTCGCCCGAATCACGACTGTAGAGGACCTGCCCGTTGCCTCCCGGACCCCCACAGGTGAGCAGGACGGCGGTACCATTCCCGAGTACCAGGGCATCCCCCTTTTTGAAGGCATTTGGATTCGCCTTCCCGTCGGGTACCTCAAACTCCAGCAGCGATCGTGGTTCAGACCAGGTGAGCCCCTCGTCGTCACTGGTCATCCAGAGCCCCCATGGTCTCGACGCGGTCCCCAACCGGTCATCGGGCAGTCGCACAATATGCCCTTCTTCCACGTCGCGATTCTCGTCACCGAAGATCGACCGCGTCTGCCAGGACACCCCTCGATCTGTCGACTGCAGAAGCGCGTTGATCCACTGTGGCCTGGCCACGGGTGCTGCGTGTCCGTCGATGAGCATCAGCAGCGATCCGTCAACCCCCTCGGTGATCGAACAGGGATGCTCGAGTCGAGACAGGAATGGACCGGATGTACGACTCACCTCCTGCCAGCTCTCACCCAGATCGTCGGAGCGCAGAACGGCAACCTGCTCCGGGAAGTTGGCATCCATGCAGCGCAGGAATTCCACCGGATCGGTGGGCAGGTTTGCCGCCCAGAAATGTCCACTCTGGATCAGAGCGGCCGCATAGAGAGTCCCATCGCTGTGCTGCGTGATGGCGCCCAATGCATAGGCGTGGGAAATCAGCGCCAGGTCTCGAGGAGCCGTCCAGGTAGCGCCGTCATCGCAACTGCGTGTCCACATGATGTGACCACCCGTCGGCGCATCCCATGTGGCGCCCCCTTCCATGTGCTCCTCCATGTACTGGGCATACGCAGGCGGAAGATCGGGGCGTGGATTCACAAAGGAGGCGTGCCAGTATCCGGCCCCGAAAGCGACATACAGATCACCATTGTGCAGACGGCAGATCCGTGGCCATCCACAGAATCCACCGAAGCCCCGAAAAGGCTCAGGGCAGTTGATCTCGGGCGAAACGATGATCTTACGCAGATCGTCGCGCATGAAGGCTCTCCGTGTCGTGATCGATAGCCGGGACGGGCGGCAGAACGTGGGGATCTCATCGAGGAGTGTCCAGTGGGGCCGGAACCACGATCCGATTCGCCGGTCCAATCGGTGGAAGGTCGTGGCGCACAGGCGTGGATCGTCCATGTCCGGCGCGAGACCGAGAATCTTGACGTGACCCCCTGGGGATCACGTGGGAGAAACAGATGAACAAGAAGGCAATCGTCGTCGTAGCTGTGATGGTCGCGGCCCTGAGTGGTTGTGCCCAGATGGGAATGTTCGCCGCCGCCAATGTGACGTCTGTGGAATTGTCGGCCCCAAACTACGAGGTCGTCGCCATCGGAGTGTCAGGAGAGGCAAAGGCCTCTTATCTGTTGGGCGTCACCTATTCCAATGGACCCCAGACCGGCTCTGTGGCATTGGCGCGCATCGGCGGCACGGGCAAACTTTACAAGGAGGCGATGGAGAATCTGTGGGCCGACTTTGAGGAACAACACGGCCCGATCGAGGGACGGCGTCTCGCACTGACGAATGTTCGCTGCGACGCAGACAGTCACAATCTGCTGCTGTATTCGGACATGACCCTCGCCATCAGGGCAGATGTCATCGAATTCACTGAATAAATTTCACTGAGTAGAATTGACTGAGTCGTCATGAACCGTGCGGGCGTCCTTTGTGTCGCCCGCACACGCTTATACCGGGGTTTGTGCCCCATCGTCTTCGGACGACGTCTCGTCGGCGCCTCCCGAGACAGGATGGGAACGATGCACCGACGACCCCATCACCCGCTGCGCGAGTGTTCGCAGGTCGTCGAAGTAGGTGTAGCAGAGAGGGACGATTACCAGGGTCAGAACCGTCGAGGCGAGCAACCCTCCCATCATCGTCCGGCCGAGGGGTGCATAGGGCATGCCGATCATTCTTGCATTGCCCACGGCCATCGGAATCAGACCCGCAATGGTCGTAAACGTCGTCATCAGAATAGGGCGGAATCGGTGTCGTCCTGCCTCGACCAAAGCGCTGAATCGATCGTGCCCATCGGCGCGCAGTCGGTTGGTTAGGTCGATGAGGACGATCGCGTTGTTGACGACGACCCCCACCAGAATCACTGTTCCGATCCCCGACAAAAAGTCGAAGGGAGTGCCTGTCAGGAAGAGGGTCCAGTAGACGCCGAGGAAGGAGAACGGGATGGCGACGATCACCGATAGAGGTAACACAAAGGACTCGAAGAGCACCCCCATGAGCAGGAATACGAACGTCACCGACAGAATGAGACCGAACTGTTGGGCTTCGTCCGAGTCCCTGATTCGCTCGTATCGCGTGCCCTTGTCCCACCGGTACCCCCGTGGCATCTCGAAGCCCGCCATGGCCTGATCGACCAGCCCGAACAGTTTCTCAGCATCTGCCTTGCTCGCCGTTGCCGTCACCGTCAGTACGGTCTGTCGATTCTCTCGCCGGATGCCACCGATGGTACGCTCCACGTGCAGATTCGCCACCGATTCGAGGGGCACTTCAAGGCCTGCCGCGGTCTTGAACGTCATGTTGCGCAATTGCCGGATACTCTGGCGGTCCACTTCCTCCAGTTGGAAGAACACGGAGATCTCGCGTCCGTCGTCGGTGCGGAAGCGGGTCAGTTCCCGGCCACGCAGGGCATAACCGATATTGCCGGAGATCGCTCGCGGATCGACGCCATACCGACGCACCTGCTCACGATTCAGCCGCACCTGTAGTTCGGTGCCCCCCCGGTCCATATCCGTCTGCACCGACAAAAGATCCGGAATCGTCCCCAGTCGTCGCTCGACCTCCTTGGATAGATCGACGAGGATACTCGTGTCCTCCCCATAGAGATTCAGGGTCACCGCTGCGTCATCACCCCCGCCACTGCGCCAGTTAACCCTCATGCGCACACCCGGTGGCATGTGCAGACGCTCTTTGATGTCGTCCACGATCTCTTGATAGGCCAGATGTGTTGTCTCTCGCCAACCGGCCCACTTGGAGATCCCGTCCCAGGCCACGGCATACCACGCAGTGACCTCTTCCTCGTTGAAGATCACGTGAATCCGACCCCATGAGTTCCGTGAATAGGTCTCCAGGACGCGGATGTTGTATTCCTCTCGATGGTTGGAGAGGGTGTCTTCAACGGCACCGATGAACTTGTCCGCCGCTTCGAGGGTCTGGCCTGCGGGCATCTCGAAGGCGAGCCAGATGTCCTTGCGGTTGCCTTCCCCCTCGTCCGTCTTGGACATCCCTTCCATGGGAATCTGAATACTCGCCATGGCGATGATGACGAAGATCGTCGTGTCCAGCCGGTGGTTCAGCACCCAACGCAGCACTCGTTCGTAGCCGCCTCGCGCCTTGCGGATGACCCACGGTTCGGTGCCCTTCTTTGGTGTGCTTAGGTGAAGGGCAGCCAGCGGAATGATGGCGAGGGCGATAAACAGACTCGCCAGCAAGCCGACGATGACGGGCATGCCGATGCGCAGCATGTAGAAGGAGAATTCCTGTTCGTCGCTCATCAGCATGAGCGGCAGAAAGACCACCACCGTCGTGAGGGTGGCCATGGTGACGGCCAGACCGACCTCCCCCGCCCCCTTGATCGATGCCTCACGTGGCGCCACACCTTCTTCGCGCTTGCGATAGATGTTTTCCACGATGACGATGGCATTGTCCACGACCAGCCCCAAACTCAGCATCAGTCCCATCATGGTGATGAGATTGAGGGTCCAACCGAAGAAATAGATCGTCGTGATCGTGATCAGGATCGACAGTGGAATCGCCAGAGTGATGATGGCCGTCATCCGCACCGCGCGCAGGAAGAAGAACAGAATCATGGCGGCGAACAGACCACCCCACATGGCCGTCTGCTGCGTGTTCTCCACCGACTCGGTGACATGCTCGCCCTGATCCCAGAGAATCTCGAAATCGATCCCCTCCAGGTGGGGTCGGGTGCGCAATTCGTCGAGCTTGGCCCGGACGGCCTTTGAGATTCCGACGATGTTTCCGCTGGCCGCACGTTTGACTTCGATGCCGAAGGTCTCGCGCTGGTCGATGCGATTGAACCAGTCCTTCTTGGGCGACTTCAGAGATACATCGGCGATATCGCCGAGTCGCAGGCCGTGTTCCGGATCGATCATGAGATCTCGAATCTCTTCCAGTGATTCGAAACGACCCATGGAACGGACATAGATCTTGCGCCCCCCTTCGACGACGTAGCCACCAGGCATGGTGAAGTTCTGCTGCGCCAGGCGGCCACCGATCGTAAAGGGCTCGATGCTGTGACTGCGGAGAAGTTCCTGATCCAGTTCGATGCGGACCTGTTTGCCCGCCTCACCCCAGACCTCCACCGTGCCCACGCCCTCGATTCTCTGCAATTCGGGCCGAACGTGAAGGTCGAGGACCTGGAACGGATCGGCGTAGTCCCCACGCAGATAAGCGCCCATGTGGAGGATGGGCCAATCGTCCTGATCCCATTTTCGCACCTGAATGCGATCGATTTCGTCGGGCAGTTCGGGCATGGCCCGATCCATGCGGTCGCGCAAATTGGCGTAGGCCTCGTGCATGTCGGTGCCCGGCAAGAAAGTCACCGAGGTCCAGCAGCCACCACGACTCGCGCTCACGTAGATCCGCTCGACTCGAGGAACGGTGGCCACCGCCTCCTCGATGGGTCGCATCACCTTCTGTTCGACCTCTTCCGGAGACGCACTGGGATAGTCGACACGGATGTGGAGTCGGTCACCCTCATGGCCCTCAGGAATCAGTCCGAGCGGAATCCGGGTGTAGGCGATGGCGCCGACCACGAGCATGGCCACCAGGACCATGATCACGGAAACAGGACGATCGACACTCAGCCGCGGCAGCAGGTGACCAGAGATATCGTCACGCGACTCGTCGCGGCTGTCGTCTGGTTTTTCTGTGACCATATCACCGACCTCGATCGACGAGGGAATACACCGTGGGAATCACCACGAGGGTAAGGAATGTGGAACTGAGCAGGCCTGCGATCACCGTCAGCGCCATCGGTGTGCGAATTTCTGCGCCATCGCCCAACCCCAGGGCCATCGGCAGCAGCCCCAGGACCGTGGTCAGCGTTGTCATCAGAATCGGGCGCAGACGAACCGAACCGGCGCGTACGATCGCTTCGGTTCGATCCATCCCCCCTCGTCGCAGGGTGTTGATGTAGTCCACCAGCACGATGGCATTGTTCACGACGATGCCCGCAAGCATGATGAAGCCGATGAAGACGACGATCGACAACGAGACGTCCTTCAGATACAGCGCGCCGATCGCGCCGATCGCTGCCAGGGGGACGGTGAACATGATCACGAGGGGATGGATCAGAGACTCGAACTGGCTCGCCATGACGATGTAGACGAGAAACATGGCCAGCAGCAGTGCAAACACCAGGCTGTCGAGGGAACGCTCCATCTCTTCGCGTTGACCGCTGATCAGGAAGGAGAATCCCGGTGGATAGTCGGCTTCCTGGAGGGTCGCCATGATCTGATTTGCCGCGGTGCCGAGGTCGATGTCGGCGATATTGGCCGTGACCAGTGCGGCACGCTGCTGATCGATTCGACGAATCTCACTGGGTCCCTCGGAGATAAGGATCTGAGCCACCGAAGAGAGACGAATCGGCCGTCTTCCTTCCGGATTGACGATCAGGCGTTCCAGTTCATCGACACCGAGTCGATCGGTCTGCTGAAGACGCACCAGGACATCCACATTGCGCTCGTCGCGCCGAAAGTCGGTCGCCACCCGCCCCTGGACCTTGTTGCGCACCAGCTCGGCCACCTGACGCAGATCAAGCCCCAGCTCGGCAAGGCGATCTCGATTGTAGATGATCTGCAGCTCGGGATGACCGACCTGCAGACTCGAACGGACGTCAGCCAGACCCGGCAATTCCGAGATCCGCCCCACGGCATCGACACTCAACTGTCGCAGTGTGCGCAGATTCTCACCCCGAATCTCAACCTCGATCGGGGTCTTGAAGCTGAACAGGGCCGGATACGAGACCTCCGTCTCCACCTCGGGCAGATTGTGTAACCCACGTCGCAGTTGCTCGATGATGGCACTCTCACCACCAGGGGTGACTCCTGCGACCAGCCGGAGGGTCACGCGCGCCGTGTGTTCACCCTCATCGGCCGTCGAAGTCGCAGAGTTGTCACTGCCCACGGTCGTGGCCACGCGGTCCACTCCATCGATCTCTCGCGCGATGCCTTCGACCCATTCAGCGACCTGAGCGGTTCGGACCAGAGGAGTGCCGACAGGCATCGAGAGTTCGAGATTGAACTCGCCTTGATGCACCTGGGGGATCAACTCCGTCCCCAGGCTGGGGACCAGTTGCGTGAAGCAGACCCAGAAGCTGATCGCGGCACCGGCGATAACGATGAGACGCTGTTTCAGGGCGGCTCGCAGCAGAACCGGGTAGCCATTTTGAACCCCTGTGAGTCCAAGCTGAAACAGGCCCAGAATAGGTGCCGCCACGGGCACGATCAGCAGGGAGATCAGACCCGATGCGAGAACGATGAGCAGGGCGATGAGCAGGGCGGCAGTCACCAGAGCAGCACGGACTAAGCTCAGCGCGATGTGCAGGACAAATCGCACGAGCAGATACGCCAGAACGCCAGGAAACAGCAGCAGCCGCAGTCCGCCGACGATCCAGCGCCACCATGTTGTTGGGCGGCGCCAGATCCAGCGCACGAAACGACCCATATCGGTAGCAAGCAGGTCGAGGGTGGTCACATCGAGCAGTCCGTGCCAGACAGCATCGCGCAGGCCCCTAAGGGGCGGAGTTTCTGCCATCCATCGATTGAACCGGCCATGGGCGAGTCCGGCCTCTGACCGTTTCCAGATCTCGACGAGTCGGACCAGCGGCCAGACCACCTGAAAAACGACGGCAACCAGCACCTTGCCGATGACGACGACGAGACTCGCCAGGGCGAGCCCAACCCGGACGGCCAGATCCAGCAGGGTTTGGGGAATGACCAGCGCCCCTTCGCGCAGCCGTTGGGTCGGAGACTGGTCCGTCTCTTTGCCGAAGGCCCGTCGCAGGCGAACACGAGCCTTAGGCTGCAGGAATGTGGTCTGCCGAAGTTGATCGACGAGGGCGTGGGTCTGGGCGGGCCGGCGAGAGGCCAACATGGGGATGAAGAACAGGGCTACAGCGAGAGAAGCGAGCAGAGAAAACACAACGGTCAAGGCCATATCGCCAAAGACCTGGCCCGCGACGCCTTCGACGAAGACGATTGGAAAAAACACAGCGATCGTCGTCAGGGTCGATGCAAAGACCGCCCCGCCGACTTCCCCCGTCCCCCGCACCGTGGCCGTCAGCAGGTCATCGCCTTCTTCGCGACAGCGAAAGATGCTCTCGAGCACAACGATCGAGTTGTCGACGAGCATCCCGATGCCGAGGGCCAACCCACCCAAGGACATGATGTTGAGGGAAACATCGAAGAAAAACATGGGGGCGAAGGTGGCGATCACCGACACGGGGATGGTCACCGCAATCACGAGCGTATGCAGCACGTTCCGCAGAAAGATGAGCAGCACGACAACGGCCATGGCGCTTCCGATGAGGGCGCTGCGTTGTACTTCTTCGATCGAGTTGACGATGAACACAGACTGGTCGGACAGGATCTCGAGATGGACCGTCTCGGAGAGTTGGAACGAGAGGAAGTCCGTCATCTGCAAATGAAGGATCGCCTTGCGTGCCGCTTCCCGTTTCTGCGCCTTCAGATCCGGTTCCCCCGCGTCATCGGCCTCCTCGTCCGGAGTTTCCTCCCCCACCGCCTCATCGGAGTCGGTGACGCCAGTATCTGCGCCGGTTGAATCGAGACCGACGACGTAGGCCTTCTGTGCAGGACTTCCGTGGATTCGTTGTTTCACCGCCGTCGCCACGGCGACGATATTGGCATCCGCTTCTTTGTAGATCTCGAGTTCAACACTCTCACGACCATTCACACGAGTGATGATCTCGCGATCCTTGTGTCCCCGAGAGACGTCGGCGATGTCGCGCAGGCGAATATCGGCCCCCGCATTGCGGGTGACGATGAGTTCGCTGATCTCCTGGAGCGAGGCAAACTCATTGAGTGTGCGAACCAGATACTCCGTCTGCCCCTCACGCAATTGGCCGCCTGGTAGATTCACATTCGCCTGATCGAGGCGCTGGTTGATGGCCGAGATGTCCAGCCCTAACAGAGAAATTCGTCGCTCGCTCAGAGAGACGTGAATCTCCTCCTCGAGGCCTCCCTTCACCTTCACCGCCGCGACGCCGGGGATCGATTCCAACTCGCGCCGGATCTCCTCTTCGGCCAGCTCCCGGAGTTGAAAGAGGGTGTTCCCTTCGTCGGCGTAGAGGCCGATTCGCAAGATCGGATCGAGGGATGGATCGTAGCGCAGCAGGAGTGGTTTTTCCGCGTCGTCGGGTAGGCGGGTTCGATCCACCTTCTCACGGATATCCTGAGAGGCCTCGTTCATGTCCGTGTCCCACTCGAATTCGAGGACCACGTCGGACTGCCCCGCTCGGCTGATCGAACTGATGCTGACCAGATGTGGAACGATGCCCAACTCGCGCTCCAGCGGCCGTGAAATCAGCGTCTCCACTTCTTCAGGTGCCGTCCCAGGGAATTCGGTGCGAACGGTCAGCGTCGGGTAGGCGATGTCGGGCATCAGGTCGAGGGCCAGACGCTGATACGACACCCAGCCGAACACACACACGGCCATAACCACCATGAGAATGGCCACGGGACGCTGCGTAGTAATGCGGAAGGTGGACCGCGAAAACTCCTCGGCAGTCCGGTCGGGGGATGGCTCCATGGATTCTAGTCGCGGCTTATCCGGCGACGACGTCGCTCGACGTTGCCACGACGCGGATCCTGGCCTGATCCTTCAGTCCGTTTTGCCCGACGACGATCACCTGCGTCGTGTCGGCAATCTCCGATCGAGCTTCGACGAATCGACTGTTCTCAAATCCTGCATCGAGTTTCACACGATGCGCCGTACTGTCGCGCACGACAAAGACAAATCGATCCGATCCGTCATACACGATGGCCTCCTTGGGAACCAGGATCGCCCCTGCATGTGTATCGGTGACGATGCGGGCCGTGACGAAGATCCCCGGTCTGAGGTGTTCCCACTGATCGTGGATACCGAGAGTGACCTTGAAGGTTCCGCTCTGGGGGTCGACGACGGGACTGATCCTCTTGACGTAGCCCTCAAAGACCATGTCCTGTAGAAAGTCTGACTCGATTTGCGCAGCCTGCCGGACCTGAACCTCTCGCAGGTATTGTCCCGGCACGTGCACTCGTGCGATGAGGTCTTCGCGTTTGACCAGGTCGAACAGTTTGCCACCCGGCCCCACGCGGGCGCCCACCTGCACACTTCGAGTGGTGAGAACGCCTGAAAACGGAGCCCGAATGTGCGTGTGTTCGAGGGCCAGTTGTGCCTTTTCACACCGTAGACGTGCTTGCTCCAGCTGATACAGCTTGTCCTCATACTCCTGCGTACTGATCAGCCGTCGTCTGAACATCTCTTCGGTGCGCTTGTAGCCACCTTCGAGGTGATTGAGTTCGACCTCACTCTCACGCTCTTCGATCAGGACCTGCTCATCATCGAGCTTCACCAGGATCTGTCCGGCTTCGACGTGATCCCCTTCTTCGACCAGCACCGCTTCGACACGACCGCTGGTTTCTGGATGAATCTCAACGGCCGCTTCTGTGGCGATCGTGGACGAGAACATCAGATAGGAGGAGATATCCCCTCGCTGAGCACTGGCGATCTCCACGGGGACCGAGTCGGGCAGGTCAACATCCGTCGAATCAGTGGCCATCGTGTCGGTGAGGGCACTGTCCGCATGAGCAGTATTACTGTCTGCGTTGGACGGGGAGGTCTCGTCGCCATCGGCGACGGAATCACAGCCAGTCCAGGCCGCGGAGGCGACGGCCATGCAGATCATCAGAACGCTGCGTTTGAGTCTGATATGCAAGTTGGTCAAATCTTGTCTATGCCCTTGGAAACAATACATTACTGGCCATTCAAGCCGAAATCCTGGACACTGTCAAGACAGCGATGACAGCGCTACAGATCGCCCTGCTCACCCTGCTCACAGCAGGGCTCACACGCTGGTTTCGTCGAGGCGAATCGACCCGATCTGCTCGGGATTGGCTCGCGTCACAGTCGCCTGTACTGGCCAAGCTGGTCAGTTGTCCACACTGCCTCTCTTTCTGGATCTCCCTGTCCGGCACGGCCATACTCTGGGCCTTCAGTGGTCTTTCGGCCCTCGAGTTTGCCCTCTTTCTCTTGATTGGATGGCGGGGAGCCTACTTTATCAATCGAGCAGTCGACCGCCGCGAGGCCGCAGCTGAGGCGCCCGTCATAGACTGCATCCAGTGTGGGAAGTCTCCGCAACCATCTTCCGATCAAAGCTTTATCGAACGCGGTTCCCTCACCTTTTGCTCTACCAATTGCTGGTTCACCTACCTACGCCAACGACCGATCCCCCGCGACCAGCTCCTTGGAGCCGGTGGCGAGATTCAGCGCCAGGAGATTTATCCGATGAGCTACAAGGATGTGACACCCGCCGAAGCCCAGCAGCTGCTGGAATCCGACGGGGAACACCGCTATGTAGATGTGCGGTCGATTCCAGAGTTCCAGAACGGCCACCCTCAAGGTTCTTTCAATGTGCCCGTCATGCACCGCGAGGCGGCCGGGATGGTTCCGAATCCCGATTTTCTGACCGTGATGCAGGTACACTTCGAGCAGGACACGCCTCTGTTGATAGGCTGTCAATCCGGCGTACGATCGGTCCGCGCCGCCGAAGCGCTGGTCGCCTCGGGATATACGCAGGTCATGAATGTGACCGGCGGTTTTGGTGGCGTACGTGACCAGTCCGGTGCCGTCGTCGAGAAGGGTTGGTTCGAGTTGGCCCTTCCCGTCGACTACGGCGATCCGGATGAACGCAGCTACGAGGCGCTGCACGGCCAGCGTCAGACGGGAGGCGGAGCGTGACACATGCCCATCACAAGTCCGACGCACCCACCAGCGTGGGTGTCGCCGTGATCACCATGAGCGACTCGCGCAACAAGGACAGCGACAAGAGTGGTCAGCTGATCAAGGAAAAGCTCATCGAGGCGGGACACGAGGTCGTTCACTACGCCGTCGTCAAGGACACGGCGCGCCAGATCAAGGGTGAGTTGGCGATCGTCTGTGAGAAAGCGGCATGCAAGGCCGTCATCATGAATGGCGGGACGGGGATCTCACCACGTGACAATACCTTTGAGGTCGTCAACGGCATGCTGGACAAACGACTGCCTGGCTTCGGCGAAATCTTCCGGTATCTCTCCTACAAGGAGATCGGATCTGCCGCGATGATGTCACGGACCACGGCTGGTACCTACCGGGGGCGGATCCTCATGTCCCTTCCCGGATCGACGCCGGCTGTCCGGCTCGCCATGGATGAGCTGATCCTGCCCGAGTTGGGTCATCTGGTCGCCACGATCCAGCCCCGCTGATGGCGTCGCCACCGAACAACCCCTTCTTCCAGGTCGGCCTCGATGTGCACGGCCGTCGTTGTGTGGTGCTGGGGGGCGAAGATGAGGCGGCGGACAAGAGCGCCCGTCTCGTGGCTGCGGGGGCGAAAGTCACCGTCATCTGTCCCGTTGTCGGTGCGGCCATTTCACAGGCCGCCGATCATGGCGAGCTACACTGGGAGGCGCGCGAGCCGGATCTGGAACAGGATCTTGAAGACACCTTCCTGGTGATGAACACATGCCACGGCAATGCAGATCTGGTTGAGCGTGTCCGCTCTGCCTGTGTCCGGCAGCGAATTCTGCTCAATACCTACGACGACCCCGAGCGATCCGATTTCGGGATGGCGGCGCTCGTCAACAAGGGTCACTTGCGCATCAGTATCAGCACGAGCAACGCGAGTCCAACCCTTGCGGGCAGACTGAGACATCAACTGGACGAACTATTTGACGAAGAATTCGTAGAATTTCTGGATCTACTGGGGACGATTCGCCGGACGCTGCGAGAACGGATCTCCGATGGAGCCGAACGTCGTAGGCGATTGAGATCGCTTGTGGAAGGATTTCAGCTCAGAGCGGAGGTGGACCTGCCGACCGAATGGCGACAGCAACTGACCCAGGAATTGGAGGCCGCCAAGTAGAGGGCCTCGAAAATGGGCCCAAAACTCCGTGTCCCAAACTCCGGGTGTCTGAATCTGTGGTTAGGAGTCGTCTTCGTCTGGGAACATCGTCGGCGAATCGTCATCGAGGCCGTCCGAAACCTCGACATCCTCTTCCGCCGTGGTGGCCACACCTTCACGCGTCTGGTGAAGAGCCTCCTTGAGCAGTCGACCGGGCTTGAAATGGGTCTTCCGCCGTGCGGGCACGTAGATGATCTCGCCCGTACGGGGATTCCGCGCAGCAGGCTTGGGACGGGTGTCCTTTACCTGGAACACGCCAAAGCCGCGAATTTCGATCCGATTCCCCTCGATCAGGCTGTCGCGCATGGCGACGAAGAGGCTATCCACCATTTTGGCGGCGAGATTCTTCTTGCAGCCCGTGCTCTGGCTTACGAGGAGTGCCAGATCCTTTTTTGTAATGGTCGACAAGGGGCTCGACCTCCGATTCGGGACGTCGTAGGGGCGGTCGTCCGAGAGGGGCAAAAAAGTGTCATTAGTTGTTTCTAAACAAAGCTTTGGGGAAAGTAATCTGGTGCATCGGCCGTGTCAAGCGAATTCAAAGTGAAGCACTTATTTTTTTAGGAGTTAGGTCAAACAGTGGTGTCTACGATAGAGGGTTCCGCTGGGAAGCTCCTACCAACTTGGTGTTTTTGACCTTCGATACATGCATCTATAGTAATAACAGACACTTGACCGGAATCTGCACAAACGGACTGAAAATGGGCGCCTTTTGGACAAAATAGGCAAGTCGATTCGTGGCATCGTTGTGCTTGCCCGCCCGATCAACTGCCTGCTCACCGCGGGATCGGTGGTCGTGGGTGCGGTGGCGGGTGGTTTGGGGGGTGCTCCCGTCGATATCGCCATGGCCGCGTTGGCAGCGGCCCTGATCACCGGTGCGGGCAACGCTCTCAACGATGTTCAGGATATCGAGGAAGACCGGATCAACCAGCCCCAGCGACCGCTGCCCGCGGGGCTCGTCAGTCCCCTCGCCGCGATCGTGATGGTGGGGCTTCTGGTGGTCTCCGGTGTGCTGGTCACGGCGCCAGGCGTGGCCGCGCAGTGCG
>PATE01000140.1 GCA_002712305.1 Gemmatimonadota bacterium
GTCGCTCTCCCGCCCTGATGCCAACACGAAGTGGCCAAAGCGAAGGGCATCCTGGAGGAGGAGTGCGCGAAGTCTCTGGTTTGGAGAGTCAGGCGCCGGCATGGGCGTCGCCTTCAGTCTCATCGAGCATTTCGGAGATCACTGGCACATCCAGCAGATCCACATACGCCTGCGACCAGAAGCCGCCATTTTTCTTGAGCTGTGAGCCCAGATCGGCGCTGTTCTCGTCGGCGCCGGCTTTGAGCTCGGTGACCTGTTCCGGCGTGATGGCGTCCTCGATCGTGAGAAAGCCCCACGTATCGAAGTGGTATCGCTGCTCGTCGTTCATATGATCTCCCATCCCCTGACGGTGATCGAATCGAGGCCTGCGGAAGGTCGGCACGGGCCGGCGCTGATGTCAAAGGCCACCTTGCCGCAGCGGGGCGTAGTCCTTTGGCTTTAGGGTCAATCCATGCAGGACTCGTTACCCGTGCATGATCAACAGAGAGCGAGGCGATGTGGCAAAGAAAACCAACGTGGCAGTCATCGGGCTGGGTTGGCCCGGGCGCGAGCATCTGAAGGGGTATCTGGCAAACGACAAGGCCAAGGTCGTTGCTGTGTGCGACATGAATACCGATCTGGCACAGCAACTGGCGGCGGAGCATGGCATCGAGGCCTATGGCGATCATCGGCAGATGCTGAAGGAGGCCGGTGTTGATGCGGTGAGTGTCTGTCTGCCCAATTTCCTGCACGCGCCGGTGAGTCTCGATGCGCTGAAGGCAGGAAAACACGTGATCTGCGAAAAGCCTCCGGCCCTTGACGCGAAACAGGCGCGCAAGATGGCCGCTACGGCCAAGGCAAAGAAGCTCACCCTTATGTATGCCCTCTGCCAGCGATTTTCGGCGGAGACCGTTCTGGCAAAGGACTTTATCGACAAAGGTGAGCTGGGAGAGATCTACTATGCCCGCGCCGTCTACCACCGCCGTCGCGGCATTCCCGGTGGCAGTCGATCGTGGTTCGTCGACAAGGCGCGCAGCGGTGGCGGGGCGTTGATCGATATCGGTGTACATGCCCTCGACTGCGCCTGGTGGCTGATGGGCACACCCAAACCCGTTTCGGTGTCGGGAATGGCCTTCGGCAAATTCGCCCATCTTGCGGCGGAGGGTACCACTTTCGATGTGGATGATTCCGCCTTCGCGCTGATCAAGTTCGCCAACGGTGCGGCGCTCCAGATCGAATGCAGCTGGGCCCTCAATCTGCCTGGGGGAGGCACGATTCAGATCGCGGGAACGGCCGGTGGCGCCACGATGAGTCCGCTGAAGATTCACACCGAACGCAACGGCGTGCAGATCGACATCGATCCCGAGGTGCCCGGCAGAGATGCCTTTGCCGGGCAGACGGCGCATTTCGTCGAGTGTATTCAGAAGCGCAAAACACCGATCGTCTCGGCGGAGCACGGTGTGCAGCTGATGCAGATGCTGGATGGGATCTATCAGTCCAGTGTCACGGGCAAGGAGACGCGGATCCGGTAAGCCCTATGCAGACGCTGCTGTTGTGCGACGATCACCATGTGCTCTATCGGGCTGGTACACGCCGCGTAGTTCATCCCGCTGTGCGCCACGAGGCCAATCCCGTGCTGGCCCCGACGCAGCCGTGGGAACTGGCCATCGCCTGGTCGAGCATTCATCGCGACCCGGCAACGGGCCGATACCAGCTCTGGTATCAGGCCTTCTCCGACGATCGCGCCCAGGAGCGCACGCATCGGTGTGTGGTCTGTTACGCCGAATCCGAAGACGGGATTCACTTCCACAAGCCGAATCTCGGGCTGTTCTCCTACAACGGCATTGACGATACCAACATCGTCCTCATCGGTCGTGGGGGTTTCTCTGACCGCTACGCCAACTCCGTCATCGTCGCTCCGCAAGATCCCGATCCTCAGCGCCGCTACAAGATGGCCTACTACGATTTCGAGGATTCGGCGGGTGTGGAGCGGCCCGGTGTGTGCATCGCGTTTTCGCCGGACGGGATCCACTGGACGAAACACACGTCCCTGCCCGTGTTGGCCACGTCCTATGGAGCGTGGGGTGAGGAAGTACCCTTCGCCGACAGCACGGATCGCCCCTGGTCGGTCCCTCTGTCGATGAGCGATGGCGTAGATACGATGTATGATCCCGTGCGTGAGTGTTTCGCCCTGTATGGCAAGATGTGGATCGATGGCCCCGAGGGAAGGATGTACTGGAAGCACGCCATGGGTCGAACCGAAAGCCAGGATTTCCTGGAATGGTCGACGCCACAGCTGATCTGCGCTCCTGACGAGCAGGATGTGCCGGAGGTAGAGTTTCACACGACCCCCGTCTTCTATCATCGAGGTGTGTATGGCTGCCTCAATCAGATTCTCGATCGGGGTACCGGCGGCGGCGTCATCGACATCGAGTTGATGCTCAGTCGCGATGGCATCGTGTGGGAGCGACCCTTTCGACAGGATCTGTTTCTGTGTCGAAGTGATGGTAACGCCTTCGACGGTGGCTCGATCTTCACCAACTCGACGGCCGTGCTCGTGGACGACGAAATGCGTTTCTACTACGGCGCCTATTCGCAGGGGGCCACAAGCGCCGACGATCGCACCCACGACAGCGGCATCGGTCTGGCCACGGTGCCGCGAGACCGTCTGGCCGGGATCGCTGCCGTCGAGACCAGTGCTCAGACGACCCTGGGTGGTGAGTTGCAGGGCGTCGGTCAGGTCACAATTAGACCGCTGGATCTCTCATCATCGACAGAGTTGGTGCTGAATGCCGATGCCAGGGATGGGTCGATCCGTGTGGAAGTCCTCGACGCGCAGGGCAGGCGTCTGCGCGGTTTCACGAAACAGGATGCCGTGCCGCTGCAGGGCGATTCTCTGAATCACCACGTGACCTGGCAGGGGCGGACCCTTGCTGATCTACCGGCCGGAGACATTCTGCTGCGACTTCACCTTGAGAACGCCGTAGTCTACGCACTGTCCATGTGACCGATGTCGGAGATCGTCGACGAGTATGATGCCGCCGTCGACATGCCGGAGCTGGCGCGTGAACGGCGGCGTCGCAGCCGCGTGATGAACACGACACCGCAGGGGAGAGTGGTTAGTTTCCTCGCCAACCTATCGAGACGACCATGACGACTGCTCAGACGTTTGGCTTGACGCCACAGGAGCACCACACCTACCGGAACCAGGGCCTCGTGAGGCCCGCCTACCGGCTACCGGGGGAGAATGTCGCTCGCTTGCGCGACCTGGTGGATCGCACGCTGGAATCGACAGTCGGTCAGCCGCCAGAGAGCATCGTGTGTCCGTATCTGCCCGGCTGGAACGGACTGCCCGACGACATCACGAGTCAGTGGCTTGATGTCGCTGGAACGCCTGAGATCGTCGACTACGTGGTTTCCGTGCTGGGGCCAGATGTGATTCTGTGGGGTGGCCAGTTGTTCTGCAAACCCGCCGCCAAGGGACTGGAAGTGCCCTGGCACCAAGACGGCCAGTACTGGCCGATTCGCCCGCTGGCAACCTGCTCGGTCTGGGTGGCCATCGACGATGTGACCACCGAAAATGGCTGCATGAGATACATCCCCGGCTCGCACAGGAAGGCGGAACTGTTCCCCCACGTGCATGATGAGCGCGAGGATCTCGTTCTCAACCAGGTGACGGACGCGGCGCACTTTGACGAAGCCACGGCCCGAGACGATGAGTTGGGAGCCGGTGAACTCTCGCTACACGACGTGTACCTGATCCACGGCTCCCAGCCCAATCGCTCGGCCCGGCGTCGAGCTGGATTTGTGCTGCGGTTCATGCCGTCGTTGTCCCTGTTCGATCGCCAGGCAGAGACGGGGAGCGGATCCGCCCACTTCAACACGAACTTTGCCACGCGGCCGATCTTCCTGATGCGCGGTGACGCGGGCGCCAACACAGAGGTGATCTCACGGCACCCCCGCTACGCCTGAGCCGTAAGAGAGACCGAAGCCCACTTCCAACACGAAGAAGCCGTCGAAACGACTCCACTTCCTCGCTACGGCGCGAACTTCTGGATGCGGTTGTTGGCTTCGTCGACGACATAGACAAAGCCCTCGTCGTCGACGACGAGGCTACCGGAGAAGGCTCGACCGGTGCCAGTCAGGCCGCCCCGGCCGCCCTCCCCGTCGCCAAGATAGCCCCACTCGGTGATGTATCTGCCCATGCGTAGGCTGCCCAACTCGGGCAGGCAGACGCCGACCTTGGTACCGAAGCGGTCCTCCCACACGCGCGTTTCGCCGACACCGGCGCCAGTAGGAAAGCGCGTCGATGAGGCTGATTCGGAGGGTATAGCTTGAGAACGTGTCTCCGCCGATTTGAATAGCTGGAGCGCCAATCTCTACCCCAATACTTGAGGCGATGACCTCGGTTTCGAGGTAGAAATTCCGCCACTCCGAGTCAGATATGCGAACCGTTTCGCGCACGCCCCTGTCTAACAGACTCTCTATCTAAAAAGGATGTTCTCTAACTATGAAATGCTCGTTTGGATTCCATCCATTCAAGTTCGCTGGAAAGTCGGCAAAGTCGTCGGCGAAGAAGACGCGATCGGCAGTGGCAATCTTCACCCGTCCAAATTTGCCTCCCCCCAATAGGGTCACTTCGCCCAATATCTGGCGTTGGGTTTCTGCGGCCGGCGCGGGGAAACCCTCTGTGGACAGCGCATGCTCCCGCAGGAGGAGTTGGCCATCGGGTTCCGGGACGACGAGGACGAAATCCCAATCGTCCGTTCTCCCTTCCGCTTCATAGTGGCCCCCGTTGCCCAGGGCAAAGAGTCGTCGTCCACTCGTTGTGCGCGCATACGCCAGAGCGAAATCAGACGCCGGAGAAAAGCCCAGGAGATTTTCTTCGCTGAGCAGCCGACCCGTCGTGTCGAAGGTCCACAGTTGGATGCCATCTCTCGAACCTTGTCCTACGAGTGCAACAATGCGGCCCTCTTCGAAATAGAGTCGTATAAGAGGTCTATTGACTGTGGTTGGCAGAGGCCAGGTGTCGATCAGGCGGTGGAAGGCGTCGCTGTGTTCGGCGCCGGACCTGGTAGGCTTTGAAGCGGGGGCCATGATAGGGCGTCCAGGTGAGCGCCGCCGAGGCCGTTGCCGCGTCGAGGGTCAGGATATCGATCTGGACCGGGGGCAAGTACAGAGGGTTGAGCAACTGCACTGCGGATTCGACCTCGAACCCGGCGGCGTTGACGACCCAGACCTGATCGCTGTAGAGTGTGCCGAGGACCAGCGAGGTGTCGGTAAAGGTCGTCCGGCCGGGGGCGGTGATGGTGGCGAGGATGTCGACCTGTTCCTGGCCCTGGATCTTGCGCAGAACGCGGAAGGCGGCGAAGGGGGTGTCACCCTGGTAGGGGCTCCAGTCGAGCTGGGTGGTGCCGGTGGTGCCGATGGCGACCGCCCGCAACTCGACCGCAGGCGTCAGCGCCGGATCAAGCGGATTCTCCCGCTTGGCATCGTGGCTACATCCAACCAGCAATATGAGCAGACACAGTCGTTTCATGATGCGGTAGGATATGCAGATCGAGGGCCACGAACACGCTGGGCGCAACTGACTGATGTAGAAGAGGTTACGAACTGTCCGAGATACTAGACGAGACCCCAGGAGTGTCCTGTTCAGAGCACTCAGTAGGAGAATCGCCAATGTCCCTCATCCGAAACGTCAGGATCATCGAGGGCGGCACCGCAGTCGCCGTCGAGTGGGACGGGCAGGCGCCAAGCCGGTTTCACGCGATCTGGCTTCGCGACAATGCGCCCGACGCTGAGACCCGCAGTGCCGCTAATGGACAGCGGCTGATCACGCTCTCCGATATCCCCGCAATGACCCGGATCGTCGAGGCAAGCATTGACCCGCATAGCGTGACACTCAGATTCGAGCCAGAGGGTAAGGTCGTTGAGTTCGCTGCAGAATCCTTGAAGCAACACGTCTACGATGCACCACGAAACCGGGCGTCGGGCTGGCTTCCCGATGCGGTTACACCCTTTGACCGAACCCTCGACTCCCAGACAGTCACAGCGCCCCTGACCACCTTGGAAAGTAACGCAAAGGAGTGCAAAGCCTGGCTTGCGGCCGTACGGCGGTATGGGTTTTCTTGCGCCACCGGCGGTCCGGTCGACTCGGGCGCCCTGCTGCGCGTGGTCGACCTTTTCGGCTATGTCCGGGAGACGAATTACGGTAAGTGGTTCGAGGTCCGCACAGAAGTCAACCCGACGAACCTTGCCTTCACCGGCCTGGGCCTGCAGGCCCACACAGACAATCCTTACCGAGACCCGGTGCCCACACTACAGATCCTCTACTGCCTCGAAAACTCGGTCGTAGGCGGGGACAGCATTGTCGTCGACGGCTTTGCCTGCGCCTTGCGCCTGCGCGACGAAGCCCCGCGTGCGTTCGAGCTTCTGACGAACTATTGCGCGCGTTTTGAGTATCAGGGGCAGGACGGTGTGCATCTGTCCGCCCGGCGGCCGATGATCGAACTGGCCCCGGATGGCGAGCTGCTCGGGATCCGATTCAACAACCGTTCGACTGCAGCGATCACGGACGTGCCATACGAGGATATGGCCGACTTCTACGCCGCTTACCGACGGTTTGGCGAAATCATCGATGACCCGGCGATGGCGGTTGGCTTCAAACTGGAGCCGGGCGAGAGTTTCATCGTCGACAATACCCGCGTCCTACATGCCCGCAAGGGCTATGCTGCAACCACAGGATCCCGGCGGCTCCAGGGATGTTACGCCGACAAGGACGGGCTGTTATCGACACTTGCCGTGCTGGAAGCCCAGGGAGCCGCCGCATGACCGAGTTGACCCAGGACACCATCGTCCCCTTTCTGGCCGATATCTTCGCCCGCCGAGGTCACGAGGAATACCTTGGCGAAGAGGTAACCATGTCGGCCCATATGCTGCAGGCTGCCCACTTCGCCGAAGCTGAAGGCCAGCGCGTTGAGATCATTGTTGCCGCTCTTCTGCATGACATCGGGCATTTCACCTCCGAGTTCGGCAGCTTCACGATGAACGACACGGTCGACCGGCTGCACGAAGAGGCGGGCGCGACGGTTCTTGCGGAATTCTTCCCGAGCGTGGTGACCGACTGCGTGCGCGATCACGTGGCGGCCAAACGTTATCTTTGCGCCGTCGATCCGACGTATTTCGACGATCTGAGCGATGCATCGGTGCAGTCCCTGTCGCTGCAGGGCGGGCCGATGAACGAGGCGGAAGTGGCAGAGTTTGAGAAGCTGGAGAATACCCGCGATATCGTGCAGGTGCGGCTCTACGACGACCGGGGCAAGGTGCATGGCATGGAAGTGCCCGGGTTTGACCACTACCGGTCCATGGTGCAGGGAGTCGTGGACTCCCATCTGTCTACGTGAGCTACGTCAACTCAAGTTCGAGGACGTAGCTACTGCCTCTCCAATCCTGGCAGCACCATGAAGTTGCGCGCCTCGTCTACCACGGGCCGCGCCGCATCCGCCGCCATGGGCCCTCCCTGCCCGCTGTTCGCCGTGTTGTCCCAGATTCTGTCGTCGTAGCCATCGGGCGCATACTGACAGATGTAGGCCAGGCCCGGTTTGTTGGTGTCGTTGGCGCCGATCCTGTGCGGTGTCAGGCTCCAATACAGCGCCACCGAACCCTTCTGGAGCTGAACACAGACGGCATCATCTGACCGCAGGTCGTTGGTCGCCAGGTCTCCGGTGCTTTCGTCGACCTCGTGCCGCAACGGCCCTCGCCGGAACAGCTCCGGCACAAACCACGGGCAGCCAGAGATCTCGTCGGCATCGTCGAGGGCAATCCAGCACGTGAGGTATTGCAGGGGCTCGACGAAGACCTGCGCGATGTCCTGATGGAAGGCTGTGCCCGCGTCGACCCCCGGCTTACGGCACTCCACCCGGTGGTCGAACAGCCGCACACCGTCGCAGTTGAGTACGTCGTGGCAGACCTTTTGGAAGAACGAGCCGCCACAGAAGGATCGCGCCACCGCCGACGGCTCGACCGTCACACTGCCGGGGCTGAGTCGATCGATCTGGTCTCGAAGTTCGCCGATCTCCGTTGCGCTGAAGGCATCTTCGATCACCGTGAACCCACGCAGATCCATATCCTGCGCCTGGTCGACGGAAAGGATCTGCAGCGGCGCATCCTTGCGCGTCGGCAACAGCGACGGATCCTTGCTCGAGGCACTGAACTCCATCGCCGGATGCCGCGGCAGGCGTGCGTTGTGCCGCGCTGCCGGCGTCTGCTCGTCGCCTGTTGACCAGCGTTTTATTCCATCGAAATCGATGCGTTCCCACAGCACGTGTGGCCATTGCGTGAAGGATGCGGGGATGCAGTGGCAGGCGTAGACCTGACGAAATGCCCCTGGGTCGCTTCCCATGACGCCGCGATGCCACAGATAGCCGTCGAAGATGACAGCCGTTCCCTTCTTTGCCACGATATGCACCTGCTCCAGCCCCGCCGCTTCGTTCTCCCCGAAGATCTCTTCTCTCAGCCTGGCACGGAGCTCCGGGTCGCCCGAATGCGTTCGATGGCCTGCCCACTTTCCCGGGCGCAGATCGTCGTGGTGCAGAATGCGGCGCCGGTGGCCACCCGTCTGCAGCGCCAGCGTGCCGATCGTTTCGTCTACGTCGACGAGGGCAATCCAGACGCCGATGCACTCCGGCAGGGCCGTGCCGTCACAGTGCCAGCCCTGCGACCACTGGCTGCCCTTCCACCAGTAGTGGCTCTTGATGCCCTCGGGCTCGTCGCCATCCAACGCATCTCGGAGAGGGGCACGCAGCTTCGGATGCAGCATGAAGTCGCGGCAGACCGGGTCGTGGATGTGACATTGATCGGCGTCGATGAGATGGTCGGCGCCCTCGGCGGGTGGAACGAATCGCTCGATCGCGATGTGGCCGGCGTGCACGGCGTCCATATGCTGGATCAATCCGTCGCACTCGTCGGCGGTGAACAGAGAGGGGAGTACGACCCAACCGTCACGGTCGTATTTCTGTTTCTGCTCGGTTGTCAGGCCGGTATCGGGCATGTGAGTCCATCGGTGGGTTGGATGTGGGACAGAGACGGAAGTGTACGTGGCGGAAGCGACGGAGTCAGCCATGTGCCGCAGCCAGTCATTGCGATCCTGATCATATCTTTCTTACCTCTCTCGAAGACCGTCACCGGGAAGGTATACCCCTTGGCTCAGATCCTAACGCACCGCACCGTCGTGAGAGATGGATGGCACAACATGTGCACCGACATCTGCTTCTGGCGAGACACGTTCTGGCTCGTCTACGACCGGACCTCGGCGCACTCGGCGCCAGACGGTGTCGTTGTTGTACTCCGCTCATCAGATCTGAGGCGCTGGGACGAGGTTGCCGTGCTGGCAACGCCCAACGACGCACGGGATGTGAAGCTGGCGGCCACCGAGGATGAACTGCTCGTGTTCTGCACCGACAGCTGGTACGAGCCGGTGGCCGGTCGCAAGCGACAGGTGGCGCAACCGTATCTGTTCAGTTCGCCTGACGGCCGCCGGTGGTCACACCCGACGAGAATCCACGAGAGGAACTACTGGCTCTGGCGGGTGCGTCGGCACGAGGGTGTCTTCTACTGCGCCGAGAAGGGCGGCGACCTGCTCTCCAGCGAGGATGGCCGGCACTGGACGTTCGTTTCCAGAATCCCTGACGACGAGGGCCAGGACCCGAACGAACTGAAGGAGATCCGCAAGATCGACCATCGGACGACGCCGCGCTTCAACGAAGCGGACGTCATCTTCCGACCGGACGGACAGCTGTGGTGCGTCTCCCGAACGAAACGAGAGCCCGGTCAGCATTCCCTACTGTACATCTCCGACCCGCCCTACGAGCGGTGGTCTTGCGTCGACCTGGAGGCACTGATCCACTGCCCGGCGCTGTGCGACTCGGGTGGCAACGTGTATGTCGCAGGGCGGCGCGATCCCACCGTGCCGTGGATCCCCCAGCACTCGCCCGTGGGCAATACGGGGATATTCCGGCTGGATCCGGACGGCGTGACGCCGGTGTTTGCCCTGCCAAGCGATGGCGATGCAGCCTATCCGGGTCTTGTCTCGGTCGAGCCCGATCAGCTGATCGTCAGCTACTACTCGCAGCACGCCTACTTGAGCGGCGTGCTTCGGGCCGATCGGACTCCTTCTATCCACATCGAGCGATGGGGTGTCCTGCGGCGGGAGGAAGCGGGTCAGATTACGCCGCGCAAGGAGCTGTCGCACTACAAGTCCGGGCCCGTCGACATCTACGTCGCCGAGATCGACCTGGCGGCAGAGGGCAAGTCCCTCGCATTCTAAACTTCGAGAGAGGCACCACGATGGAACCACAGATCCCACTGATCAGCACCTGGACGAAGGGTCCGCTCGGTATCGCCCATCTTCCCAGGCTGTGGCTGAAGCTGCGATTGACGGCCAAGGGTCGGCTTGTCGACGGATACCGGTCGGGGGAGGGCGGCTTCGACGGTCACGTGCTCACGCACCTCGGGCTGGGTCTCGACAGCGTGAGATCCTTCATCGAGTCGCAGCCCTCGTACGTCGAGTTCGAAGCATGGGTGAGACAGAACGCGAAGCCCGAGAGCTTGACCCAGGAAGCGATCGACCGGGTCAATGAGCAGATGCTGACCTTCGAGAAGTCGGGGGAGAACCGAGCGAATCAGCTCGAGTTTGTCGGGCTACCTGTTGACGACACCGTGTGGCTCGGCGCCGATCTCAACAATCTGGATGACTGGCAGGCGTTCCATCTGATGCTGCTCGATCAGTAGCTCAACAGCGCCTTCACGACCTTCCGCCCCTGCACTGCCTGCAATGCCACCTCGATCTGATCGATCGAAAACCGGTGGCTGATGAACTCCTGTGCCGAGAGCTTGCCCTGGCGGACCCAGTTGCACAGGTCGACCTGGGCTTCCTTTTCGTACAGCCGCGTCGGCCATTGGTGCACGAACAGGTTGTAATTGAAATCGCCGAGCGAGTTGTCGACGACAAACTCCCGTAGCCCTGCCATGAATCCGTAGACACACATCGAGCCGCCACGCTTCAGCAGAGGCAGGCCGACATTGATCAGCTCGGCCTTGCCGACGGCGTCGATCACCGCGTCGAGCGGGCCATGCGTTGCCGTGATTCCGGCAATGGTCTCATCCCCTGGCGCGAAAACGGCATCGGCGCCGAAGGCCCTGGCCTTCTCCTGCTTTTCGGGGTGACGGTCGACCAGGCCGATCCAGCCCAGACCGAAAAGCCGGCCCAGTTTCACGAAGCTCAGCCCCACCGGGCCGCCGCCGAAGACCAGGACGTCGTCGCCTGGCTGCAGGTGGAAATCCCGGAATGCGCCCAGCACCTCGCGCCACGTGCACAGCAGCACGGCATCATGCGGATCGATGTCGGCATCCACCGGGGTCTGGATCTCAAAGACCTCGATCCAGCCATGCGCCTCTTCGGCCACACCATCCGCGACCATCGCCTCGTGATCGTTGGCCAGCACATATTCGCAGAAGCCGCCCCAGCCCGGCTGTAGTCCTTCGACGCCGAGGTCGAAGACGAGGCCGCTCACCGCTCGTCCACCGACGGCGAAGTTGCGCACCTTGTCGCCGATCTGTTCGACGATGCCCACGCTTTCGTGACCCAGCGCAAACGGAAAGGCGTCTTCGAGGCCAGGAAACGCGCCGTGCACCAGTTCGCTGTCGGTCTTGTTGCACAGGCAGGCCAGTTCGGTGCGTACCAGTGCCTGGTACGGGCCGGGTTCAGGTCTCGGCGTATCGATGATCTCGAGTTGGCCGGGTGCGATGACGGAGATGGTTTTCATTCGGTCGCCGCTCACGGCGCTCTGCCGTGGTTTCGTTCCCATTCCTCGCGGCTCATGCCCCCAACGACCAGATGGCTGTTGTCACCGCCTCGGTCCGCCTCGCGCTGCGCCCGGGCGCGCTGTGCCTTCTCCTGGTTTTCGGCCTGCAGCACATCCTCCACCCCTTCGGCCAGGTGCCGGTAAAGCAACTGCAGCTCTGGCGAGAAGCGATCGTATACATCGCGCGGCACCGACGTACGTAACGTATGACCGCCCGAGTGCAGGTTGCCAAACTCATTGCCTGACAACCACCATGGCGCGTAGCGGCAGACCACGGCGGTGCGCTCGTGCTCGCTCTGGTTCGTGGCGCCCGAATGCCAGATCCGCGTGTCCTGCATAAACACCGATCCCGCCGGGGCCGAAACCTGAAACTCTCCCGGAATCGGTGCATGCTCGTCAATCCCATCGGCGGGGCCGCGCGGATTGCGTGGGTCTTTGTGCGAGCCCGGCACGATCCACGTGCCGCCGTTGAATGGGGTCACGTCTTCAGGACCGAGATACCAGATCGTGGACAGAGCCATGCAGACATCGGGGAAGGGTTGGGCGATGGCGCCACAGTGCTTCCACGGTTCCTCATCGCTCGGCCCGTACGCCGTCAGATCGTGGGGCCAGTCCGAATGCCAGGCCCGCCGCCGCAGCTGCTCCTCGGACAGCGGTTGCTCTGCCGGTCTCGACGACTTGTTGACCTCGGTCTGCAGAATGCGCACGTGCGGATCGAGGGCGGCTCGCGCAACCCGCACCACGCGCGGCTCCGCCAGGTATTCGGCAAAGGTCCCGTTGCAGGCGACGTCGCTCAGCTCGGCGTCGGGCGGCAGCGGGGGGCGGACCGGTCCATCTCCGAACTCCACCTCTGGATTTCGGTCACGCTCCAACGCCTGGCGCCGCTCCTTTTCGGCCTCACGGACCGTCTGCAGTTGGCGGCGTCCCACATGCACGCTCTCGCGCACGGCGTCGACCCGATCCTCGGGGATCACGCGCTCGACGACGCAAAAGCCCTGAATGCGCAGCGAATGCAGATAGCCTTCGATTTCGGCATCGCCGCCCCGGGGAATCCCCGTGCCGATGGAGTACGGGAGGCGTAGCCGTTCGTCGAGTTCTGAGTGTTCTGACATGACCAAATCCAGCTTGCAGGGAAACGGAGACGCCAGAACGATCAGCGACGGGGCAGATCAAGACAAGTGCCGCATGAGGTCAGACTTCTTGGTGCACCCCGGATGGGGGCTATCGTTAACCCGTCTGTGGCTCCCTCACACTACGAACGCAATGATCCTTCTCGTCCTGATCCTGCTCCGCGCAGTCCCGCTCTCCGCCCACAATGGGGCCGTGGCCATCGCTGTGTCTGTCGACGGGATTGTCATCGAGAGGATGTCGCGCCAGGCGGATCGAACCACGGGGCTGAAGGCCGACGATTATCTCCGCGTTCTCAGGATCGCATACGTACCGTAGCCCAGTACGAGTAGCCCAAGCAACCACGCATGCTCGAAGGGGACGGCCTGGACCGTGTCATTTCCTCCGCCCGCCGCGGTAGTACTCGTGCTCGGGGCCGCGCCGTCGGCGGTGATGATGACGTAGTCGACGACCGTCGGATTGATGGCCGAGCCGACCGTGTAGACGGCCGAGGGGGGACCGCCGCCGGAGTCGCGCAGGTGGATGTGGTTGCCGGCGGCGCTAAACTGAAATGCATGCCCCAGTATTGCCCCTGGCGCGATGTTGGCGGTGATTGAGTGTGACGCACGTCGTCTGTCGAGGGCCCCGATGCTGGGTAGATCGTGTCGATGACGTACTGAAGCGGTCGCGTTGCGGCAACCGCGTGCCGCGTGGGCACTATCTGCTGAAACCCACCTGAACGCAGGCGGGCTCAGTCTGGTTAGCAACTTGGCCTAGGAAACCCGCCGGTTGTGTCAGGGTTTTGGGCCCCGGCACCATCTGCAGTCCATGTGGACCGCTCGACGATCGGGCTCTCGTCGCTTGGCCCCCCGTATGGCGGAGGCGTCGTCTGTGCCGCCGATACCCGTCGTCCAGCACCTGTGGACCCAGAGCCCATGGGGCTCGAAACCCGGTACCCCACCTCACATCCGTGAACCACCTCCAACCAAAGGCGCCCAGACGCCGGAGGCATGCGGAGGAACCGATCGACCTCTCGCAGCAAGAACACATATCGGCTCCGAGCGCGCATGGCACCCGGAGCTAATTCACCCTGGAGGTCTGAATTCTGAGGAGCGACGGTCTCGTCTCGTCGACCGACGCGCCAGCTGAACAACGCTTTAACGAACGATGAACGCGCTCACATCGGCTGCTTGCGTCAACACACTCGGACCAGGTACGATCTGGGCTCGATCGGGTGAAGCCGGCGCCAGAACGCCGTGGTCGTGGTGCGTGCTTCGGCCAAGTCCACGCGGACGATCATCAAGGGCAGTAGAGGAGAAAATGAAGCAATGGCAACAACCTACGAAGGCTCTCACCAGCAGTACGGTGTCATCGCCGAGCGAAACCTCATGATGCCGATGCGCGATGGCGTAAGACTCGCGACAGACCTGTACTTCCCTGCAAGCGACGGCGTCAGAGCCGAGGGACAGTTTCCGGTGATACTGGAGCGAACGCCGTATAGCAAAGACGCCCCAAGACA
>PATE01000141.1 GCA_002712305.1 Gemmatimonadota bacterium
ACGACAATCTGGCCGGATACGACCTCTTTCGAGCCTCCACATCCAACGGTGATTTCCAACGTTTGACCGGCAGTGAAGGGACTTCCTTCACTACGGGTCGTATTACCTTCGTCGACTCGAATCTGGCGGGGGGTACTCTGCTGTTCTACAAGGTGCAGGCTGTCGGAAGCAACGGCCTGCGCAGCGAATTGTCCTCCTTCGCCAGCGGCGAAGCGCAGGGCGACGAGTCGGCACCCGGACAGCCGCGAAACGTATCGGCCGTCGCTGACGAGGACGATTCGGGTCGGATTTCCGTGGGCTGGAGTGCACCGGTCACCGACAGTGATGGTGGCGCCTTGACCGGCTTGGCAGGTTACGTCCTGCTTCGTGCAGAGGGGACCGATGGCGCCTTCCTGCTGGTCGACAGTCTCAGCGCCGAAACCCGTGAGTTCGCCGACACGGGGCTGCGGGCACTCACCGACTACCGATATGCACTGTCCGCGTACGATGATTCGGGCAACGAGGGTCAGCAGGTGTTGTCGAATCTGACACGGACGTCGGGCCTGCCAACGCCAGCAGGATTGCAGGCTGTCGATGGGATCGAGCGGATCCTTCTGACCTGGTCGTCCGTCGATGACGACAATCTGGCCGGATACGACCTCTTTCGAGCCTCCACATCCAACGGTGATTTCCAACGTTTGACCGGCAGTGAAGGGACTTCCTTCACCACGGGACGTACCACGTTCATCGACAGTGGGCTCACGGCGGGAGATCTCTTCTTCTACAAAGTGCAGGCGATCGGCGACAACGGGTTGACGAGCGGTCTATCCGGCTTTGCTGGAGGCCAGTCACTGGCAGACGAGTCCGCACCAGGTCGAGCCCTCAATGTTTCTGCGCTTGCCTCACAGACCGATCTTGATCAGGTGACGGTCCGGTGGGCGGCACCGGCGACGGACGCCGACGGTTCGGATCTTTCAGGGATCGCTGGTTTCCGCATTCTGCGCGCTGAGGCAGGGGCATCCCTGGCGACGGTTTCCACGGTCAACGCGGATGACCGCCAGTTCGACGATTCCGGGTTGCGGTCACTCACCAGCTACACCTACGCGATCATCGTCTTCGATGCGGCTGGCAACGAAGGACAGTTATCCGCGACGTCGACGACAACGACTATCGGCGTGAGCGCACCCAGCAGTCTGTCGGCACTAGAGGGGACCGAACGGATCACACTGTCATGGGCTTCGGTAGATGAAGACGATCTGGTGGGCTACAACGTCTATCGCTCGACACAACCGGATGCCAACTTCGTGCAGCTGTCTGGAGATGGAGGGACGGACTACACCACGGGTCGAACGTCATACGTCGACTCTACCATCGGCGCAGGTGTTCTGGCCTACTATCGCGTGTCCACGGTGACATCGGGCTTCGAATCCGAACGATCTGAATTCGTCAGCGCTATCGCGGAGGCCGATTCTATCGCTTCCCTGGACGGAGTCACCGCCAGTGGCGGAATCACGCGTATCACCGTCTCCTGGACTTCTGCAGATGCGGATGACCTGGAAGGTTATAACGTCTATCGCGCGACCCAGTCTGATGGTACCTATTCACGACTCACCGGCATCGAGGGAACAGATCACACGACGGGTCAAAGCAGTTACGTCGACTCTGGGCTCGTGGGCGGACAGGTCTTCTTTTACCGCGTGTCCGTCGTAACCACAGCGGGGGAGAGTGGGGTCTCCGATTTTGCGGGTGCTACGGTTCAGTCCGATACCCGGCCACCGGCTGCGCCAACCTTCATCGAAGGTGAGGCTGACGCAGACGATCCCGAAGTGTTGACGCTGACCTGGACAGCGCCGACGACCGACTCCAATGGCGACGAGCTGACCGGCGTTGCATCCTACACGATCTATCGCTCTGATGCATCCGCCGGACCCTTTTCTAAGGTGGGCACATCTACGACGCCGCAGTTTCAGGACAGCGGGCTGGAGGCCAAGACCACCTACTACTACGAGATCGAGGCGCTTGATACAGAGGGGAATATCGGGCCACGCTCGTCGGTGACTGCTGCGGCGACCGGTGGTGTCGACGTTCCCAGCAACGTGCGTATCGTATCGACAACACCATCGAGCGCAGGAGATCCTCCCGTTGTCACGATCTCCTGGGATGCGTCGTCGGGTGCTATCGTTCGATACGAAGTTCAGCGGACGCAGGTGGCCAATTCGACCACCGACTCAGACTACACCGACATCACCCCCAATTCGCTGCAGACGTCACGCACGGACAACACTGTGACGCGCGGCCAGACCTACTACTACAGGGTCAGAGCCGTCGATATTGATTCACGCAACAGCGATTGGACAGATCCGTTGCAGATCGATGTGTCGAACTAGCGACCGGAGAAGAAGTGAGCCGCGAGCGAGCGGCGCAGTACGCAAGGGGTAGCCAGAACGAGAAACGGGGCCCGCCGGCGGTGGGCCCCGTTTTCTATCGTGGCTTTCTATTGAGGTTCGACGCTCAGTTCGGCGTGCCATTTGAGCACGGCGTCCAGAATCTCCTCGAACTCCCGAGCTTCGTTCGCATCGAGTTCACCAAGACCTTCATACGCGGTGTTTGAGTTGCCAGCGAGGGAAGGATCTTCCTTCTGCTGGGTAAGAAAGGTCAACAGATCCCGCATATTCGTGGCGATCGTGTTGATCCCTGACTGCAGTCGTTGGCGTTCGGCCGCCGACAGACCGAGCTGATTGGCCTCGAGTTGGCCACGCAAAAGGGAATAGATCTCCAACATCCGGGCCATCTGGACGCGGATGCCGTCGAGTTTGGGTGCTGACATCTGTTGTCTCCTGCCTAGATTCATCTCAAGCGAGCCAAGAATCACCCCTTCTTCGTCGAGGGGCATCACCCCTCAAGCAATCGGTATTCCAATGGGTCCGACTGCCATCGATCTGAATACCCACGTGGCTGAACAGCTGTCAGCCCTTCCTCTGCAAGAGGGAGGGCTCGTGGTGGCTGTGTCGGGCGGGCTCGATTCATGTGTTCTACTCGACATCCTGATCAGGGTGACGGGGGGGTGGCAACTCCACGTGGCCCATTTGAACCATCAGTTGCGCAGTGATTCCGGTCAGGACGCAGTCTTCGTTCGTCAACTGGCCATCGACGCACGGCTGCCGTGCACCATTGGCTTGGCCAACGTTGCCGACCATGCAGCACGACATGGAGAGTCGGTGGAGATGGCTGCCCGCACATGTCGGCGTGTCTTTCTTCGGCGTACAGCGAATCGAATCGGGGCGTCGTGGATTCTGCTGGCTCATCACGCCGATGATCAGGCCGAGACCGTTCTACTCCGACTCCTTCGCGGCACCAGTCCCACAGGTCTGGCGGCAATGGCGCCGGTCCGAGAGGGCTTGCTGCGGCCGCTGCTCGGCGTCACGAGGGCGGATCTGCGTCAATACGCACTGGACCATCAGTTGCGGTGGCGGGAAGATCCGACGAACCAGGACATCCGCATCCCCCGCAACCGTATTCGACACCAGCTGATGCCCCGTCTGCAACAGTCGCACAATCCACAGATTGTTTCAGCCATCGGGCGCACAGCGGGTCTGCTCGCTGACGAGGACGCCTACCTGCAGCAGGTGACGGAACAAGCGATGAAACGGGTGGTTTCGGAACGCCGAGCCGGCCGCATCAAGCTTGAATGCTCCCGCCTGGCCGGTTATCATATAGCTGTTCAGCGACGCGTGTTACGTCAGATTCTACAAGAACTTGCGTCAACTCAAGGGCATTGGGGTGAAAGGGTCGGACTCGTCCTCGACCTGCTGTACGAGGGCGCCGGTCCTCTACGAGAACTGGGTGGTGGGCTTCGAGTACAGTGTACGGGCGAGCTGTTGATCATGCGTGTGTCCCGTGCTGAGCCGTTCGCCGTGCCACTGAGTGTTCCCGGGCGCACGCCGGTACCCCGACAGTCGGCAGATGTCGAGTGTCGATGGTGCGAAGCCAACGAGTTCGATCGGCTGCGTCCGACGCTGGATCTGACAGAAGCGGTGCTGGACATGGGGCAGTTTTCCGGTGAGTTGATCATGCGATCTCCCCGATCCGGAGATCGACTTCGCCCCCTAGGTATGGACGGGCGCAGCAAAAAGCTGAGCGACTGCTTCATCGATGCAGGTTGGCCGCGAATTCTTCGAGAAGACGCAGTTGTGGTGACCGAGCGTCAGCAGAGCGACAGAATCGTCTGGGTCCCCGGGTTGGCCCGCAGTGAACACTACCGAGTCGATGTGGGCAGCGAGAAACTGATGCACCTGCAATTCACCGAACAGCCGATGGACTCAGGCCCGATGGATTCAGGCCCGATGGATTCAGGCGACGGCGAGAGATAATGGACGAACGCGATCCCTCTTCGGGCTCCGACCCGACACAGCGTCCCCAGCGCCGGGGCGAAGGTGAGCGACCTCCATGGCACTGGCCGACTCGCACGCGCGCCTTCTGGATCTTCCTCATCCTCGCGCTCATCGTGGCGGCGAAGTTCTTCGGCAGCGTCCCGTCCGATCATCGTGAGGTTTCCTACGTCGAATACCGCCAGTATCTGGCCAGTCGTCAGATCACCAAGGCGACGATTGTCGGCAACGAAGAATTCCAGGGGCTGCTCGCCGACGGATCTCGCTTTGTCGTGAAGCTCGGTCCCATCGACGCTGACACCAAGCGCGAGTGGGAAGAGGCACAGATCGACTTCAGTTTCAAGGACAAACCATTTCAATGGTATTCGGTCCTGATCGGTTTTCTTCCGTGGCTCCTGTTCATCGCGTTTTGGATATTCATGCTTCGGCAGATGCAGGGTGGCCCCCGCGGGCTCTTCTCTTTCGGCAAGAGTCGCGCGAAACTACTGATGGAAGACAAACGCAAGACCACGTTTCGCGACGTGGCTGGCATAGACGAGGCCAAACAGGAACTCAACGAGATCATCGAGTTTCTGAAAGATCCGCGTAAGTTCCAGCGTCTTGGAGGTCGAACGCCCAAGGGTGTCCTCCTGGTTGGGCCTCCGGGTACGGGCAAGACGCATCTGGCACGAGCTGTGGCAGGAGAGGCGGGTGTGCCATTCTTCTCGATCAGCGGTTCCGACTTTGTGGAGATGTTTGTCGGCGTTGGTGCGTCGCGTGTTCGAGATCTCTTCGAGCAAGGAAAGACCAGCGCGCCCTGCATCATCTTCATCGATGAGATTGATGCCGTAGGCCGCCACCGTGGCGCTGGAATCGGCGGTGGCCACGACGAGCGTGAGCAAACCCTCAACCAGCTATTGGTGGAGATGGACGGCTTCGAGTCCAACGACGGCGTCATCCTCGTGGCTGCGACGAACCGACCCGATGTCCTTGATCCGGCGCTGCTGCGTCCGGGTCGCTTCGACCGGCGTGTCGTAGTGAGTCTGCCCGATGTGCGCGGACGCGTCGGTATCCTGCAGGTGCACTCCCGGAATGTCCCCACAGCCGAAGAGGTCGATCTCGACCGAATCGCACGGGGAACGCCTGGGTTGTCGGGCGCCGACTTGGAGAACCTCGTCAATGAGGCCGCTCTGCTGGCGTCGCTGCGTGATCGAGAGCACGTGGTGATGGCCGACCTGGAGGACGCTAAGGACAAGGTCATGCTGGGCGCCGAGCGGCGAAGTGTCATCATGACCGAAGAGGACAAACACCTGGCGGCTGTCCACGAAGCGGGTCACGCCCTGGTGGCCAAGTTGACCGACGGAGCACCGCCGATCAACAAGGCCGTCATCGTGCCCCGCGGACAGGCGATGGGGATGGTTTCGTTTCTCGCTGAAGAGCGGCACTCCATCACCGAGTCGCGACTGCGCGCGCACCTCGACACGGGTCTTGGCGGCTGCGTGGCGGAGTCGATCGTTTTCGGTGAGCGTTCCACTGGTGCACAGGCCGACTACAAACAGGTGACCGCGCTGGCTCGTTCGATGGTATGCGACTGGGGAATGAACAAGAGCATCGGGCCCCTGTCCCTGGGCGCTGAGGACGAACAGGTCTTTCTTGGGAAGGAATTCACGCGGAGTCACAACTTCAGCGAGCACACAGCACAGGCCATCGACCGGGAGATCCGAGACATCATCGTCGAGGCGGAGGAGCGCGCTTCTCAGCTTCTGCAACAGAATCGAGAAAAACTCGACGCGCTGGTGGCTGCTTTGCTGGACTATGAGGTCCTCGACGACGCAGAGATCGATGAGATTCTTGCGGGCCGCACTCTGGCAAAGGAGATGGTGGGTGCTGACGCCACGGGAAATGGCGCAGCGGATTCGGCCAGTCCGACTCAGCAGAATGGGCAAGACGGTATGACCGAGACACAGGCAAACACCGATGCGGCAAACACTGATTCGGTCGACACCGATTCGTCTGGGGTCGATTCTTCAGGAGCCGATCACGAATCAGGCTCCAGCACGTCGTCGACGCCGGCGTCTGGGTGAATTGGGCACTGCCGCGGGGGCGGCAACTTGACTTTGGCACACGGGTCCACATCATGGGGATCCTCAACACGACGCCTGATTCGTTCTACGATGGTGGACGCCATGACGATCCTTCTCAGGCGGCAGAGCGTGCTGTGCAGATGGTGGAGGAGGGGGCTGACATCATCGATGTCGGTGGAGAGTCATCGCGGCCACCTATGTACGGCGAAGCACATCAGGTTGATGCCACCGAAGAAATCCAGCGTGTCGTTCCGGCGATCAAGGCCATTCGGCGTGTGTCTGATGTTCCGATCTCTGTAGATACCACCAAGAGCCAGGTTGCTCGAGCCGCAAGGGAAGCAGGGGCGGATATCCTGAACGACATCAGCGCTCTCGACGAGTGGGGCACGAAGGATTTGGATCTACTGGCCGGCGGAGAGATTCCCGTCATTCTCATGCACAGGCGCGGCACACTTTCGACGATGCAGTCGAACACGCACTATGAAGACCTGCAGTCTGAAGTCACGAGTTTTCTACTCGAGCGCGTGGCCCGGGCACGCGACGCAGGGGTGGTCGATATCGCCACCGATCCGGGATTGGGATTCGGGAAGTCGGTGGATGGCAACTTTCTGCTTCTGCAGAATGCGGGACAGTTTTCTGTCGATGGCTGTCCGGTTCTGATCGGGGCCTCCCGCAAATCATTCCTGTGGAGACCCATGGGGCGTTCACCGCAGCAAGCCTTGGCGGCTAGTGTTGCCGCAGCCGTCATGGGGGCCTTCCATGGCGCGCGCATCCTGCGTGTCCATGACGTGGCCGAGACGCTCGATGCGTTGCGGGTCCTGGAAGCGATGCCAGCGTCCGAGTCCTCCCTCAATGCGCTCGCTGGAGCCAGTAGTCTCAATTCCAGCCTGGTCACCTGAAGGGATCGGCTTTGCTCGAAGATATCGTCTTCCTCCGACTCTTCGATTTCGTTCCGGTGACGCCCGTTTCCGTCATCGACATCCTCGTCGTGGCCTTCGTTATCTATCGCCTGCTGAATCTGATTCGCGGCACCCGGGCCGCACAGATGCTCGTCGGGCTGTTTCTCCTCGTCACCGTGGCTCTGGCTGCACGTTGGCAGGACATGCAGGCACTGGCCTACCTGCTGGAGCAAGTACAGTCGATTCTTCTGATTCTGCTCGTCATCCTCTTTCAGCCCGAATTGCGTCGGATGCTCGTGGCGCTCGGGCAAAGTCCGTTGCTGAGTTGGTTCTACAAGACCGAGCCGAATCGTGTGATCGATCACGTCGTACAGGGCGCCACGCAATTGGCCAACCGTGGATATGGTGCCCTGATCGTTCTGACGCGAGAAGCAGGGCTTGAAAGCATCATCGAAACAGGAGTTCCCCTGGAGGCGCGGGTTTCGGCAGATCTGCTCACGACAATCTTCACGCCGCGCTCACCGCTGCATGATCAGGCCGTGGTGATTCAGGGAGAAACCCTGGTGGCCGCCCGCTGTACCCTGCCCCTGGCAGAGGAGGTCGAAGACCAGCGCCTCGGCACTCGGCACCGCGCGGCTCTGGGATTGTCGCAGGAGACAGATGCTGTCACGATCGTCGTCTCTGAGGAAACCCAGACGATCTCCATTACGGTAGGAGGTGGCTTCCTCCGGGGTCTGGACGAGCGCGAACTGAAGCAGCGGCTGGGCGAGTTGCTGTCTCCGCGCGATGCGTCCGTCGGCGGCACAAGCGCCCTGTCCGACGACTGAACCAGTCCAAGCTATGAAGCCCATGGGATTGTTCGGGATCCGGCAGCCCCTCGGCGTGCCCTGATCGCGAGATCGGGGACAAGGCGATGAGGCGTTGACGATTCTCCACCCCAACTCTATATTGACTTTTTATTCATACATATTGAATAGTTATTCTATCCCGGCATCGGCCACGGGGTCTCAAACCTGACCGATCCGGGTCGAGGTTGGACGATGAACGCCAAGAGCCGGCGACATGCTGCGATTCAGGAACTGATCACGCACGAGCAGATTGCCACCCATGACCACATGGCCCAGGCTCTGGCAGCAAAACAGATTCAGGTCAGCCAGTCGACCCTATCAAAGGATCTACGCGAACTCGGCGTCGTGAGAGCCCCCTGTGCCGACGGCGGGTTCCGCTACACGATGCCTGCCGACACGGACACAACCCAACGTGAACGTCAGATCCTGGAACGAGAACTGCGAGACTACGTCACGGGTGTCGATCGAGCTGAGAACATGGTGGTGATCAAGACGATGTCGGGCCATGCGCAGGCCGTTTGTGAGGCGATCGATCGAATGGAATGGGAGGAAGTGATGGGAACGCTCGCCGGAGAGAACACGATTTTTGCCGTCGCACGAGGCGCCGCCCAGGCCAGGTCGGTTGAGGCACGGATCCGTGAACGGAGTTCGGCCCTGTGAGCCCCCTGCAGCCCTATATCGAAAAAGCGGCCACCCTCGTCGAGGCGCTGCCCTATATCCAGTCATTCCGTGGCAAGACCGTGGTGGTCAAGTACGGTGGCAGCACGATGAACGGCGTTGATGACGACACGGTTCTCAAGGATCTCGTCTTTATGGAGTCCGTCGGAATCAATCCAGTCATCGTCCACGGCGGGGGACCGGCCATCGATCGACAATTGGAGGCCCGGAAGATTCAAACGCAGCGCGTGAATGGACTCCGGATTACCGACCACGACACGATGCAGGTCGTGGAGGAAACACTCTTCGGCGAAGTCAACGCAGGAATCGTAGAAGCCGTGCGCGACTTAGGGGGGCGTCCTGTGGCGGTTTCGGCGCGCGACGCTGGAATCCTGAGTGTGAAGAAGCACATGGCGGATACGCCTGATGGGCCGGTAGATATTGGATTCGTAGGAGAAGTCGAACACGTGGATCCACAGCCCCTCACCGATCTGCTCGAAAGTGAGACGATTCCCGTCGTTGCGCCCATCGGGCGCGGGCCGGACGGTGAGGCGTACAATGTCAACGCCGACACCGCCGCCGGGGAGATCGCCGCGGCCCTGCATGCTGAAAAACTCGTGTTTCTGACCGATGTGACCGGTATCATGAGACAGCAGGATGACGAAGGTAGCCTGCTGTCCACCGTTCATGTGCGGGACGTGGAGGAGTTGATCGATACAGGCGTTATCGGTGGGGGAATGATCCCAAAGACCCGGGCAGGTGTGCACGCGGTTCGCGCCGGTGTCCACAAAGCCCATATCATCGATGGTCGGATCCCACATTCGGTCTTGCTTGAGTTCTTTACCGACGAAGGTGTCGGCACACAGATTGTGCAATAGCAGTGCGTGGAGTAGAACGGGTTCCGGTCGGTGAAGCCACCGGACTTCCAAGGACAAGAATGGCATGAAGACAGACAAAGTCATCGAACTCGAAAACCAGTATATCCTGCAGACCTATGGTCGGCCCGGATTCGTGCTAGAGCGCGGCAACGGTGTGTATCTGTTCGATCTCGATGGCAATCGATACCTGGACTTCGTCAGCGGTCTGGCGGTCAACGCTTTCGGATACGGTGACTATGACGTGCTCAAGGCGATCGAGGTACAGGCGGGGCAATTGATGCATGTGTCCAATCTCTACCACACGCTCCCCTCGACGCGGTTGGCACGTACGCTGGTGGACAGTTCGTTCGCCGATCGGGTCTTCTTCTGCAACAGCGGCACTGAGTCTTGGGAAGCGGCGCTCAAGTTTGCTCGCAAGTGGGGGAACACTGTCGCTGGTGAAAAGAATCGTTTCATCTCCATGCACAATTCCTTTCACGGTCGCACGATCGGCTCGATTTCCACCACGGGTCAGCCCAAGTATCACCAGGGTTTTGAGCCGCTTCTCCCGGGCGTAGACTTCGCCGACTTCAACGATCTGGCCTCGGTAGAGGCTCTCGTGACGCCCGAGACGTGTGCGATTCTCGTAGAGCCGATTCAGGCGGAGGGTGGTATCCACGTCGCCACAGACGAGTTTCTCCAGGGGCTTCGCGCCCTGTGTGACGAGAAGCAGATGCTGCTGGTTTTCGACGAAATCCAGGTGGGCATGGGGCGCACGGGATCACTGTGGGCCTATCAGCAATACGGCGTCGAGCCAGATATCATGACCCTCGCCAAGGCGTTGGGAGGTGGCCTGCCCATCGGCGCAACGTTGATGAAGCAGCACGTGGCCGATGCCATTCAACCGGGTGACCACGCAGCCACGTTTGGGGCAAATCCGGTGGTGGCCAACGTGGCACTGACGGTGATGGAGAAGCTCCAGGCAGACGGATTGATCGAGGAGATCAAAGCCAAAGGGGACCACCTGCGGGCACGGCTCGAGAAACTGCAGCAGCGCTGGCCCGAACAGATTTCAGAAATCAGGGGACGGGGTCTTCTCCAAGGCGCCGTTGTCACAGACCGTCCGCCGGCTGACTATCTGGCAGCCTTCCGCGAGCGCGATATCCTCGTGGCGCCCTGTGCCACCGATGTGGTTCGTTTCCTGCCCCCGCTGGTGATCGAAAAAGATCAGATCGACGAAGCGGTCGATGTGTTCGATGAGATCCTACGGCAGAGCTAGTTGGTAGCATGTCCACGTCCGACAAGCCGTGGGGGGGGCGCTTTGGCACTTCCACGGCTCAACTCATGGAGCGCTTCAACGCGTCGATCGGTTTCGACTGCAGGTTGATGGAAGTGGACATCGCCGGAAGCTGCGCCTACGCCCGGACACTGACTCGAGCGGGATTGCTGACGGCAGACGAGTGTGCCCAGATCATCGATGGACTCGAGAAGGTCCGCGACGAGATGCGCGAGCCCTCCTACGAATTCGCCGATCACCTCGAGGACATCCACATGGCCGTCGAGACACGGCTGACAGAGTTGATTGGCCCAGTGGGTGGCAAACTCCACACAGGGCGTAGTCGCAATGACCAGGTCAATCTCGACGAACGTCTCTATCTGAGAACGGCGATCGCTGCAACGGTGGGCCGGATTCGCCAACTTCAGCAGGTTCTGGTCGACTTCGCCGCTGATCACACCGAAACGATTCTGCCAGGGTACACGCATCTCCAGCAGGCGCAACCGATCCTGCTTGCCCACTATGCTCTGTCGCTGTTCTGGGCACTCGATCGGGATGCCCAGCGGCTGACGGATGCGGCCGATCGCGCTGACGTCTTGCCGTTGGGATCCGGAGCTCTGGCGGGCAGCGCCTTTCCCCTCGACAGAAGTTTCATGGCGCAGGAACTCGGCTTTTCCAGAGTGTCACCCAACAGTCTCGACGCAGTCAGCGACCGGGATTATTTCCTCGAGGCATTGTCAGCTCTGTCTATCACCATCATTCATCTGAGTCGGTACTGTGAGGACATCATCCTCTGGTCTTCTGCCGAGTTCGGTTTCGTCGAACTCGATGACGCCTACAGCACGGGCTCGAGCATGATGCCGCAGAAGAAGAACCCTGACTCCCTCGAATTGGTGCGGGGCAAGAGTGGGCGGATTGTCGGTGGTCTCGTGTCGCTGCTGATGACGATGAAGGGGCTGGGACTGACGTACGGGAAGGATCTGCAGGAGGACAAGGAACCCGTCTTCGATGCGTTCGACACGATCGATGACTGCCTGGATGTCTTCACCGCGGCCTGGGCCACAATGAAGGTGAATGTCGATCGCATGGAGTCCTCCATCGACGCCGGGGCACTGGCCACGGATCTGGCGGACTATCTGGTGCGCAAGGGAGTGCCCTTTCGCGAATCTCACCACATCATCGGCCAGATCGTTCGGTCGATACTTGATGAGAAGCGACTCCTCACGGATCTGACCGCCGAAGATCTGCACAATTTCGATCCACACTTCGAGGCGGACGCGGTCGAATGCCTCGATCTGCGACAAAGTCTGGCCGCCCGAAATCTACCAGGCGGCACCGGACCCGAAGCGATTCAAGACCAGTTGAAGGCCGCCCGCGTCGTACTCACGGATGCGGATATCTCACCCCACTGAAAAAAAGAAGCACATGTCCATTCCGATTCGCGTTCATCGACTCCAATTCGGAGTTCGACAGGTTCCCATGCGCCTGCCCTTCCGATTCGGCGCCGTCACCCTGACCGCTGCAGCTCAAATCCATCTGTTCGCCGACATCGAGACGAGCACGGGGCGCCGTGCCCAGGGTGTGGCGGCCGACATGTTGGCACCCAAGTGGTTCGACAAGGATCCCAACAAGAGCTACGCCGACAACATGAACGACCTCATCGATTCGGCGAAGGCTGCTTCAGCGGCTGTCGAAGCTGTTGATGAGGCCCGTCCGGTTTTCGATCTGTGGAGAATCGGCTATGACGCCGCTCAGGCCTGGGGAGAAGGACGAGGGCTCAACGAACTGACAAGTGCCTATGGAAGCACTCTCGTTGAACGCGCCATCATCGATGGATTGGGACGAGCCGAAGGCCTCACCTACTACCAGCTCCTTCGGGACAACCACCTGGACATCGATCTGGGCGTATTACACGCTGAGTTGAAGGGGGTGTCGCCGGGGGATCTGCTGCCCGCAGCTCCTCGTAAGCGGATGCAGATGCGCCATACGGTCGGCCTGCTCGACCCCCTTTGCATCGAAGAGGTCGAACCGAACCAATTGCTCGATGACGGTCTGCCGCAGGGCCTCGATCAATACATTGCCCAACAGGATCTCAGATTCTTCAAGATCAAGGTCGGCGGCGATGTGGATGCCGATGTCGAACGCCTTGCCCAGATCGCAGAGGTCATCGCCCTTGTCGATGACGCCAAAGTCACTCTCGACGGCAACGAACAATACAGCGATCCAGACCTGTTGATGCAGTTGCTTGACAGACTGGAAACAGGCCCAGATGCTGTCCGGCAGCTCTATCAGAAGATCATCTATCTCGAACAGCCTCTGGACCGTGCCGTCTGCCTCGACGCTTCGCTCGCCCCCAAGATTCATCGGCTATCCGAGCGCATCCCCATGGTGATCGACGAAGCGGATGAAGCCCTCGACACCTTTCGGCTTTCCGTCGACCGGGGATATCGTGGCGTATCGTCTAAAGTCTGTAAGGGGATGATCAAGGCGCTGGCAAATCTTGGCCTCTGCAAGCACTTCTCAGCCGCCAAACCCCATGACTACTTCGTGACAGGCGAGGATCTGACCAATGTTCCCCTCGTCGCTCTCCAGCAGGACCTGACCCATCTGGCGGCGATCGACATCGCCCATGTCGAACGGAATGGCCATCACTATGTGCGTGGCATCGATCATCTTCCTGAGGCCGAGCGGGTGGCGTGTCGAGGGGCCCATCGATCCCTCTACGATGATGTCGGCGAAGATCTTACGAGTCTTCGCGTGGTCGATGGCGCCATGGATCTGTCCTCTCTTCAGGTCCCCGGACTCGGGATCAGCGCCGACGTTGAGCTCGCATCCATGATTCCACTCGATCGCTGGCAGCCTCAGGATCTGGAGCAGATCGGCACTGTCGCATGAGTGTGACTCTGCGCGTCAGCGATATCGATTTCCGCATGCGCAACGTGCGCACGCGTATGCCATTCCGCTACGGCGTGGCCACGCTGACCTCCGTTCCCATCCTCCACATCACTCTGACGGGCGAGCTCGGCAACGGTACTCAGGTGAGGGGGTACTCCGCCGACATCCTCCCTCCAAAGTGGTTCGACAAGGATCCCGCCAAGCAATACCAGGACAATGTGGAGGACCTGCTGTTTTCGGCAGAGAGTGCCGCTCGTGTCCTGACGCAGACGGCTCCAGCCAGCGTGTTCGAGCTCTGGCGAGAGACCTACGACGCCACACTGTCCGCAGGGGACGGGCGCGGCCTCAATCATCTGACCGCTGCCCATGGAAGTACGCTGATGGAAAGAGCCATGATCGACGCCGTGGGGCGCGGGATCGGCCTTCCCTATCACAGCATGCTCAGATCTGCCGACAACCCATTGGGTATCGATCTGGGACAGATCCTGCCATCCTTAAAGGGGATGGCCATTGCCGACACGGTGCCATCCACTCCGTCGGCGTCGGTTGCCATCCGGCATACGGTGGGTCTGACCGATCCCATCGACGATGGCGATATCGCTGTCGAAGATTGGCTCAGCGACGGTCTGCCTCAATCGCTGCGAGCCTACATCGATGTACAGGGACTGACGCACTTTAAAGTGAAGATTCAGGGTGATGCCGAACTCGACCTGGAACGTCTGCGTCAGATCTCCCGCGTTGTGGAGGCGACGGATTGCCTGATCTCATTGGACGGCAACGAGCAGTACTCCGACCTGGAGCCCTTTGAGTCGCTCCTTTCCCGTCTCGCCGAAGACCTACCTGCGTTCTATAAATCGATCTCCTACATCGAGCAGCCTCTGGAGCGGTCGGTGGCGCTCGAACCGCAGCAGGCAGAACGCATTCGCCGCATCAGTGAGACAAAGCCGATGATCGTGGACGAATCCGACGGCGATCTGGAAACGTTCCTGCAGGCCATCGATGTGGGGTATCGTGGTGTCTCTACGAAAAATTGCAAAGGCCTGTTCAAGGCTCTGGCCAATGCCGCCCTGGCACAGACACGCAGCAGAGAGGGGACGGTCTTCCTGCTTACGGCAGAGGACCTGATGAATCTGCCTGTCGTGCCGCTACACCAGGATCTTACTCACCTGGCAGCACTGGGTCTGGACCATGCCGAGCGAAATGGTCACCACTATGTAAGAGGTCTCGATCACCTCACCGAATCCGAGCGGAGCGCCTGCCTGGGCGCACACAACAGCCTCTACAAAGAGGATGGGGCTTCGGCGTCTCTTGCCGTGCACGAAGGACGCATTGATCTGAACTCTCTCACGATTCCGGGACTGGGTGTCGACTCAGACACCGTCGACACGTCCTCGATGATACCTCTGTCCGACTGGCATTTTGACTCACTGTGACGGGACACAGACGATGACTGATCATCAACAGGCGGTGGAGCGTCTGCGCCGCATGATTCGCATCGACACGGTCAATCCTCCTGGCAACGAACTTCCCGTGGCACAGATGTTAGCCAAGGAGTTGTCAGATGAGGGACTCGACCATGTTGAGGTGATCGAGTCCGCGTCGCAGCGGGCGAGTCTGGCGGTCAGAGTGCCGGGCGACGGGTCCGAGCGGCCCCTGCTGCTGATGTCACATCTGGATGTCGTGCCCGTAGAGTCGGCGCATTGGCGAGAGCCTCCTTTTGCCGGCAATCTCGTGGATGGGTTTGTCTATGGCCGAGGGGCCATCGACTCAAAACTGACGGCAGCTGTGCACATACAGGTCTTGTTGATGTTGCACAGAGCTGGTATACGGCTCAAACGAGATCTTGTGTTGGTCGCCGCAGCGGACGAAGAGTTCGGTGGACATCTCGGCATGGAGTATCTTGCGCGAGAGCGCCCAGATCTGTTCGACGCAGAATTCGGTCTCAATGAAGCCGGGGGATTCGCAGTACTCGTCGATGGCCAGCCGATCTACACGTGCCAGGCCGCCGAGAAGGGCGGTGCGGACTTCGACGTGATTGTCGACGGCACACCCGGTCACAGCTCGGTGCCCCACCAGGAAAATCCCATCGTGCACCTGGCATCGGCCCTCGGCGCGCTGGGCGGCAAACTTCCTCACTGCGTCACACCCGCTGTTGGAGCCTTCTTCGAACGAGCGGCAGCCGCCGTGCATCCTCAGGTGGGTGATCTGCTGCTGGCGCTGCTCGATCCATCGCGCTGTGATGACGCCCTTTCGAAGCTGCCTGTGGCAGAGCCAGTGCGCCTCATGTTTGACGCCATGCTGCGCAACACATGCGCCCCGACGCTGTTGGAGGCGGGCATCAAGCGCAATGTCATCCCCTCACAGGCGACAGTGAAACTGAGTGGACGCCCGCTGCCCGGCGTGACGGCGGAGCAGATGCAGGCCGAGATCATGGCGCTGTTGAACTGCGACAATCCGTCGTCAACGGTGCGGCTTCACCTGGATCGTTTCCGTCCAGGGGTGGCCTTCGATCACGAGACGTCGCTGTTGCCAAGCCTCGAAGCTGCGCTTCAGCGACACGAACCAGGCGCCTGCCTGGCGCCCTTTATGCAGACGGGGGGTACGGATGCTCGTTTCCTGGCAGATCGCGATCTCGTGATCTATGGATTCGTGCCGATGCGGCATGAAGAGGGTGTGCGCACGTTCTTCGAACTGTGTCATGGCCATGACGAGTGCGTCTCGGTGGCAAACGTCGGATTTGCCGTGGATGTCATCCACGACGCCGTGAAGGACCTGGGCGCGTGACCACGCAAGACCTGAGCGCGTGACCACGCAAGGGCGTTGACCAGAGCTCAGGGGCGGGGCGGCGCTGATTCCTGCACGAGGCGGGGAACAGACCGGTCAGGAATTCAGATCTGCCTCCCCAAGGCTCTGCTGCAGTCTCTCTTCTGACCAGATCTCAATCTCCAGGGCCTCGGCCTTCTTCAGCTTCGAGCCTGCCTTCTCTCCCGCTACAACCAGATCGGTCTTGCTGCTGACGCTGCCTGCGATCTTGGCGCCCATCCTCTCCAGCAGACCCCGGGCATGATCTCGTGACATGGTCTGCAGGGTTCCCGTCAAAACAACCGTCTTGCCGCTGAGGGGACCTTCTTCGGTGGGATTCAGACCGGCCTCACCGTCCGAGGCGTTCTCCAACTGGACACGGGCAGCGCGCAGTTTCTCGATGACCGTCGCTGCGTTTTCGTCGTGGAGGAACTCATGCACCGAGGCGGCGATGGTGGGGCCAATCTCGTCGATCTCTTCGAGTTGTTGCGGCGTGGCACACGATAGAGCCTCGATCGACGGAAAGTGCCGGGTCAGTGTCCTCGCAACCGTAGATCCCACATGCAGGATTCCCAGGGCGAACAACACCCGATCGAAGGGGCGCTGACGACTGGCGTCGATGGCTGCCACGAGGTTCGCCGCTGATTTTTCACCAAGACGCGCCAGTGTGGACAGTCGCTCAGCCGTGAGTTGATAGAGATCTCCCACATCCTGGACCCAACCCGCATCGACCAGTTGTTCCACCACTGCCGTTCCCAGCCCTTCGATGTCCATGGCATTGCGTCCACTGAAGTGATCGAGACGTCTCTTCAGCTGGCCAACGCAGGCAGGATTTGCACATCGGACGGCGATCTCACCCTCTATGCGGGACGTGGGTGCATCACATGCAGGGCATCGATCAGGGAAGACGTACCGGGTGGCCTCCTCCGGGCGCTCCCCAGCCACAACCCCTACGACTTTCGGAATCACGTCACCCCCTTTTTCGAGGATGACGAGATCGCCGATCCGAATATCCTTGCGCTCAATCTCATCGGCGTTGTGCAGAGTCGCTCGCTGAACGGTACTGCCGGCGACATGGACCGGTTCCAGCACGGCCACGGGTGCGATCACACCTGTGCGACCCACTTGCAGTCGAATGTCGAGCAAACGCGCCTGCGCCTGTTCGGCATCGAACTTAAATGCCATGGCTGAACGTGGGCTTTTCGACGTGAATCCGAGTCGCTCCTGCTGTTCCAGGTCATTGACCTTGATCACGACACCATCGATCTCGTAGTCGAGGTCCGGACGCAGCGCGGCAAAGTGATCGTAGAACGCGAACACCTCTTTGAGGGACTCACACTGTTTCGTCGCCGGGTTCACAGGAAGACCGAGATCCTCCAGCGATGCCATTCGCTGCAGATGGGTGGTGGCGCCATCCGAGTCGGTCCAGTAGGCGAAGTAGCGCAAAGGACGCGCTGCTACAGCCTTGGGATCTTGTTGCTTGAGTGTGCCAGCCGTGGAGTTACGCGGGTTGGCGAAGGGAGGTAGACCGTTCTGATGCTGCCGCTGATTGAGCAGGTCAAAGTCAGCCGTGCGCATGTAGACCTCGCCGCGCACTTCACATGAGACCCCTTCGCGTCGCAGTCGCAAGGGAATGCTGCGAATCGTGCGGGCATTGGCTGTGACCTCGTCTCCGGCGACGCCATTGCCTCTGGTCACCGCACGCACGAGTCGGGAATCCTCGTATACCAGACTCAGCGCAACGCCGTCGATCTTCAGTTCCGCCACGTACTCGATGTCTTCATCCGGCAGAGCACCACGCACTCGTTTGTCGAAGGCCTCGACATCCTCGCGCGAATAACTATTGTCGAGGCTCAGCATCGGCGTACCGTGAGCCGCAGTGGGAAACTCCGAACTCGGTTCGCCTCCAACGCGCTGCGAGGGAGAGTCGGTAAGACGTAGATCTGGAAACTGCGCCTCCAGGTCGATCAGACGCTCGAGTAGCTCGTCGTACTCGCGATCGGAGATCTGCGGATTCGCCTGCACGTGGTAGCGGTGGTTGTGCTCTTCCAATTGAAGGGAGAGATCCTGGATCTTTCGTTCAGCTTCATCGCGGGTCATGTGATCGCATCAGGTCCAAGGGTGTCATGATCATCAGGTGCACAGAGAGCGAATCTGTTCGGCCGCTGAAGGGATGTCAATCGGGATCGAGTGCCCCGTTCACCCGTGGCCGATCGTGTGTGGAGCGCCTATATTGTCTGCTCTATGCCGAAGCTACATCCCTACATAGAGCTCACAAAACCACGGATCACCACTATGGTGGTGGTGATGGCGGCTCTCGGATTCTTCCTTGGTGCCCACGGTAATGTGTCACTCGTGCCGATGTTGTGGACCTTGCTGGGGACAGCCATGGTCTCTGCCGGGTCGGCGGCGCTCAATCACTATCTCGAACGAGATGTGGATGCCTTGATGCACCGGACCAAGGCGCGTCCGCTACCGTCGGGAGAGTTGACCTCTGCCGCCACGCTCTCCTTTGGATTTGGTCTGATTCTCGTCGGTCAGATCCTTCTCGTTGTCCTGGTCAATCTGCTGACCGCGTGGCTGGCCCTGCTGACCGCTTTTCTCTATGTCGTCATCTACACGCCGATGAAGCGGATGACGTGGCTCAACACCTCCCTCGGCGCGATTCCCGGCGCTCTTCCGCCCGTTGGTGGCTGGGTTGCTGCGTCCGGGGAAATCGAACTGGGTGCGTGGGCCTTGTTTGCGATTCTGTTTACATGGCAGCATCCCCACTTCTATTCGATCGCGTGGATCTTTCGTGACGACTACCGCCGCGCCGGATTCCGCATGCTTCCCTGCGTCGAGTCAGAGGGATATCCCAGAACGTGCCGACAGATCATCGGTTTTTCGGTACTGCTTCTGGCCGCGTCCATGCTGCCCGCGTTCCTGGGAATTTCGGGGACCGTCTACATCGTGGGGGCTACGGCGCTGGGGTTGGGGATGCTTGGAGCCAGTGTCTCACTGGTGACGCAACGAGATCACCTACAAGCGCGCCGCCTGCTGCGCACGTCGGTGATCTATCTGCCGCTTCTCTTCCTGCTAACGGTCATCGATCTGAGTCTGTAAGCCTTTGTAGGGGCCTGTCGGGCCGCCTCTACAAGCTCTGGGCGAGGGTTTCGGCTCGTTCCAGATCCTGATCCGTATTGACATTCATCAACAAGCCGCCTTCGTCAAACCTCGCCCATTTCGAGCGGGGCACGACGTGTACGTCGTCGAGGGCGAAGATGAAGTCGTGAGCCCTGAATCGCCCGGCCTCGACACAGTCCCGCAGAGGTGATTCACATCTACGATGGAAAACGGAACACAGCGGATGCAGGTGGTCTCCATCGCCGGGCACCACGACCGTGGCCTGAGTGGCCTGGGACAGGAGCCAGGCAAGAAAGGATTCGGTGAGAAAGGGCAGATCGCAGGCCAGCAGAAGGATCCGATCACAGTCTGTGTGCGCCAGACTCGTGGTGAGGGCACCCAGAGGCCCCACATCGGGTTGGTCGTCGACCAGTTGAGGTAGCCCCGTCCGATTCAGAGCCGAGGCCAGCGCGGGCACGGGGTCGGCGGCGCGCCCGAGCCACATTGGATGTTTCAGAGGAGAAGCGGCGTCAATGACTCGCTGTAGAAGGGGGCGCCCATCAACGGTCAGACACCCCTTGGGGCGGCCATCGAACCGGCGGCTACGACCGCCTGCCAGGATGGCAATGCCCAACGACTGCTGATCGCTCATCGGTTGAGGCGAACCGCTAACTGCTGTTGTCGAGGCTGCGATTGTTGATGAGTGCCGCCGCGTAACCGGCGCCATAGCCGTTGTCGATGTTACATGTCAGCACGCCCGAGGCGCAGGAGTTGAGCATCGTCAGCAGGGCCGACAGCCCACCAAAGCTCGCCCCGTAGCCGACACTGGTTGGCACGGCGATCACGGGTGCGTCCACGAGCCCTCCCACAACAGAAGCAAGGGCTCCTTCCATCCCCGCCACCACGACGATCACTCGAGCCTCGGTCAGACGTTCCCGATAGGCCAGGAGTCTGTGGATACCGGCAACCCCGACGTCGAAGATTCCCTCCGTCTTGGCACCCATCGTTGACGAGGTGACCACGGCCTCCTGTGCAACCGGCAGGTCAGATGTGCCGGCGCTCACGACGAGGACCAATCCACGCGGATCCGGTCGATTCTCGTCCGGCCAGATCACGACCGTCCGCGCCACCTCATCATGGTCGGCTGCAGGGAATCGGTCGACGAGGGAGGCGGCGGTGTCCTCTTCAACACGTGTTGCGAGCACGACCGACTCAGCAGCAGCCAGTCGCTGAGCGATGGCCACAACCTGTGCCGGTGTCTTGCCCTGGCAGAAGATGGTTTCGGGATACCCCGTCCTCAGGGCTCGGTGGTGATCCACTCGTGCAAAACCGAGGTCCTCAAAGGGCAGAGTACGCAGCTGCGCCAGCGCGTCCTGGGGAGCAACATTGCCGTCCGCGACGGCCTGCAGCATCTGTTCGAGTCGAGTTGTGTCCATCAGTCTTCGATGTTCTCAGGAATCTGTGGCCCCTTTGCCTTTGTGAATCCCGGCATCAGGAATCTACAACCCTGGAATCTGGGGTATGGGGAATCCTTGCGCCATCCCACCGGCAACGGTTTCCACCGTCTCGTGATATCCAGGATACGTGTGAATCCACAAGTGGCACATAAACAATACGTTAGGATGTTCGTTTTGATTCGGCACAGGCGTTGCTTTTGTCAGCATCGTCCTCTCTGAGGAGACCGCCTTCTGCTTAAGTGAGTCACCGTTACTCGAAATCACCGAATGAGGTCTGCTACAATGGGTGTGGAACACATCTTCCTGGCGTCTCTGCTGTTGGCCGTTCCCATCAGTGCTCGCTACATCACCGCATTTCAGATGCGGACCCTGCAGGATCGTCTCCGGCATCGAGAGCGGGAGATCGAGACCATGTTGGCCCACTTGCGGGGGATGCGGCAAGAGGAACTCATCACCCGACGGGCATCCCATCAGGTACACGATCAACGTCGCTGGGCAGATACGCGTCGGCAGATCATGGCGATGGAACTGGAACGCGTCCGACAGCCGGCGGCTCCGGTGGCGCCAGAGCCCGAAGACGTGCCGAGTTTCGAGCCGGAGATTCCACCCGAGTGGACGGCGGAAGGACTGCGTCCATCCGCCGGATCACCTGACGCGGCCTGGGTCTCAGCGGCAGCAGCGGAAGCCGAAGTTTGATTGGCCGTAGCCAAGCTCGGCATTTGGCAGACTCAGCAGACTATCGACCACGGCGGGATCGCTGATGTCGAGGTCGATCGCTGGGGGCAGGGCCGCCATGGATGAGATCTCCTCACAGACTGTAAGAAACTGGACACTCGACAGCTGGAAGGCTCCTACCCGGTCACCGAACAGATTGATGTCCATCAGCCACTCGAAGGCATTGCCCGTCAGATCGTAGACTCCGATCTCCGGGTGAGAGCAGTTGGGCATGCTCCCCGAGGGGGCAACCACTTCCGACTGCGGATCATCCCCCGCCAGATCGGACCCCTCCGTGTTACAGAAACGCAGACCGAATCGCTCGGGCAACACCTGAGGATCGTCTGTCGACGAGTAGGGGAGTCCTTCGGGCCCGGCACACGCATCTTTCCATTCCGCTGACGAACACAGCCGCATTCCCTTCTCTTCGCACAACGCTAACGCTTCGAACCAGTTTGCCCCGATCAGGGGCGGTTCACCTCGCCGATTCGGATACTCGTACACATCCATCTCGAAACTCACCGTAGTGCCGTCTGCCAACTGTCGTTCGAGGGTCACCGTTCCCCCATCGGGTGGTTCCTCAGCTTCCATCACAACCTGGATTTGTTGCACAAGCGTATCGCTGCCGTCTGTGAGTGACAGAAGAACCTGGGCGGTGGTCGGCACGAGAGGGCTCAGTTGCACCTGCGACTGGCCGTCTGACTCGTTGAGGACAGAAAACCCGACGCGATCGCCCTCGAGAAACTCCCACTCGAAAGTCAGGGGATCGCCGTCTTCGTCGGTGGCTGAGGCACCCAACACGACCTGAGACTCTCGAAATGAAACGGTCGTATCAGCGACGACCGTCAACACAGGTCGTCGCTGAATGACCTCGATGAGGAAGTTCTCAACGAGGTCTTCCGTATCCGGCTGATGATCGGTGATGGTCACGGTGATGAGGAACGTCTCTGAATTCCCCTGGATCTTCTCCGGCGCTCGCCAATCGGTGATGTTGGACGCCGAATCGGTGAAGGTCCCGGCGCCGAAGGCCGACCACAGATAGCCCAGCGGGTCGTCGTCATTGTCTGACGCAGACACCTGAAAACTGACACGACCACCGCGAGCTACACGCAGGGTATCGGCCGTGCTCACCTCCAAGCGGGGCGGTTCGTTGGGCAGCTCCTGATTGAAGAGACTGCAGCCGGCTGCAAGGGCGGCCAGCAACCACAACAAACGATTCAAAGTGGAAGTTCTCTTCGCTGGTGGTGGAGGCGGGTGAGGGCTGTGGCTACGTCAAGGTAGACGCTGTGTTTAGTGATTCGGATCCCCGGTCGCGAGCGAGTCGGGTCCTTGCAGATCATTCGTCGAGAAGGATCTCGAGAATCCTCCCGAGGTCATCGTCGTCGTAGAACTCCAGTTCGATGCGGCCCTTCTTGCCACCGCGGTGGATACCCACAGCTGTGGCGAATCGATGACGCAGTTTTTCCTCGTAGGACTGCAGGACGGGGTCTGTGGTCGCAGCCGGGGTCTTGTCCTTTGAAGTGCTTTTTCGTCGGCGACCCTTGCCGTGGGCGCGGACCGACTTCTCCAGTTGACGTACGGTCCAACTGTCCTTCATCGCCTGCGTTGCCAGGTCGAGGGCGGCACCCTCGTCGAGGCCAATCAGCGTTCGGGCATGGCCCATCTGCAGGGCACCGTCGCGCAGCAGCTGGCGAATCGACACGGGCAGTTTCAGCAGCCGCAGTGAATTGGCTACTGTCGAACGGTCTTTTCCGACACGGGCAGCAATATCGTCCTGACTCAGCATGCACGTCGACATCAGAGACCGATACGCTTCAGCTTCCTCGATGGGGCTCAGATCCTCACGCTGGAGATTCTCAACCAGCGCCAGCTCCGTCAATTCCTGAGCGGACTCGATTTCGTGCACGATCGCCGGGATCGACTCGAGTCCGGCAAGGCGAGATGCCCGCAGTCGACGTTCACCGGCGATCAGGTGATAACTGTCCGGCGCCGTCCGATTGACAACAATGGGTTGCAGCAGGCCTTTCTCGCGAATCGACCCGGCCAGTTCCTGCAGTCGATCCTCATCGAATTCTGTGCGTGGTTGGTGCGGATTGGGCGCAATGTCGTCGACGATCAGATCGATGACCTGCTGCGAGGCCGCTTCGCCCTGAGGATGCTCGGCGATCAGCGCGTGAATGCCCTTGCCGAGCACTTGGCGTCTAGCCATGCTGGATGATCTCTCCGGCCAGGCTCATGTAGTTCTGCGCTCCTGGAGATACGATGTCGTAGAGCACGATCGGCTGACCGTGACCTGGCGCTTCAGCGAGTCTCACATTTCGACTGATCGATGTCTTATACACCTTGCCGCCGAAGTAGGAGCGCACTTCGTCGGCGACCTGACGAGACAGATTCAGGCGCTGGTCGAACATGGTGAGCAGGACACCTGCAATCTGCAACTGCTTGTTCAGGTGTCGCTGAATCAGACGGATCGTATTCAGAAGCTTTCCGAGGCCTTCGAGCGCGTAGTACTCACACTGAATCGGAATCAGCACCGAGTCGGCTGCCGTGAGCGAGTTCAACGTCAGCAGACCAAGCGAAGGGGGACAATCGAGGATGACGTAGTCGTAGTCATCGGCGACCTGTGCCAGGCAGGTCTGCAACTTCTGCTCTCTGGCGATCAGATTCACCATCTCTACCTCGGCCCCAGCGAGGTTGATGTGACTGGGGGCGAGGGACAAATGAGGGATCTGCGTCGTCTGGATCACATCTGCCAACTGAGCGTGGCCGAGCAGTGCGTGATAGACATTACCCTCTTCGACATCGGCAGCCTCGACACCACAACCACTGGTTGCGTTGGCTTGAGGGTCCATGTCGACGAGAAGGGTTCGCTTCTCAGCTACAGCAAGGCATGCGGCCAGGTTTACAGCGGTCGTGGTCTTGCCAACGCCACCCTTCTGGTTGGCGACGGCGATGATGGCATGTTGAGACAGAGCAATCGTCGTCTCAGAAACAGTGGGGGCACCGATGGTCTCGGTCATTCCACAGGCACCTCTCGGGAGGAGGGAGGGGGGAATGGCCCGTCGGGAAAACCGCTCCCGACGGGGCAACTCAGTTTACGATTTAAGTGACGCCTGTGCCGCCGCCAGACGTGCAATGGGCACACGGAAAGGCGAACAGGACACGTAGTCAAATCCGACGCCATGGCAAAACTCGATGGAGGATGGATCGCCGCCATGTTCACCACAGATTCCAACCTTCAGGCCCTTACGTGTCTTGCGTCCACGTTCGGTGCCCATCTGAAGCAACTGACCGGTTCCTTCCTGGTCGAGGGCTTGGAAGGGGTCATCGGGAAGAATGCCCTGTTCCACATAGATCGGCAAGAATTTGCCCGCATCATCTCGACTGTAACCGAAGGTCAACTGCGTGAGGTCATTTGTGCCGAAACTGAAGAACTCAGCCTCCTGGGCGATCTGATCGGCAATCAGTGCCGCCCGGGGAATCTCGATCATTGTACCGACAAGATAGGAGACCTTCGTCTTCTTCTTCGCCTGCACTTCGGCGGCCACACGGTTGGTCATCGCTTTCAGCATGCCAAGTTCGGCCACCGTGCCTACGAGTGGAATCATGATCTCGGGCAGAGCCTTGATCTTCTTCTTCTTCACGTTGATGGCGGCCTCGATGATCGCTTCCACCTGCATTTCGTAAATCTCGGGGAAGGTGATCCCTAAGCGACAACCGCGATGCCCTAGCATGGGGTTGAACTCGTGCAGTGAGTCGATCAGCTGTCTCACATTCTGCACGGAGATTCCCATCTTCTGGGCCATCTCCTTCTGCTGTGGCGCTTCGTGGGGAAGAAACTCGTGCAGCGGAGGATCGAGCAGCCGGATGGTGACAGGCAGCCCATTCATCGCTTTGAAGATGCCCTCGAAATCCCTGCGCTGCATGGGTTTCAGCTTTTTCAAGGCCTTGCGACGACCCGCCTCGTCCCCGGACAGGATCATCTCCCGCACCGCATCGATCCGATCACCCTCAAAGAACATGTGCTCAGTGCGACAGAGGCCGATGCCTTCGGCGCCGAACTTGCGAGCAACATCGGAGTCGTGAGGGGAGTCGGCATTCGTGCGGACTTTCAGTCGGCGCTCTCGATCGGCCCACTTCATCAGCTCGGAGAACTCCTTGGTGAAGGAGGCCTCCTGTGTGGGCACCTGACCCAGCATCACCTCGCCACTGGACCCATCGATGGACACCCAGTCTCCACGCTTGATGGTCTTGCCGTTGGCTTTGAACAGATCCTTGCCATAGTCGATGGCAAGAGATCCACAGCCGGCGACACAGCACTTGCCCATTCCGCGAGCGACGACGGCTGCGTGGGACGTCATTCCACCACGTGCCGTCAGGATGCCCTGCGCGGCGTGCATGCCCCCAATATCCTCGGGAGACGTCTCGATGCGAACGAGGATCACTCGTTCTCCCTTCGCCGCCTCCGCTTCAGCCTCTTCGGCATTGAACACGACCTTGCCACTGGCCGCCCCGGGTGAGGCCGGCAATCCGACACCGATCACGTCTCGCTTGGCCTTCGCGTCAAAGGAGGGATGCAGCAGCTGATCGAGGTCGGCGGGGCTCACCCTCAGCAGCGCTTCCTTTTGCGTAATCAGACGTTCGCGAGCCATGTCGACGGCGGTCTTGACCGCTGCCGCGGCGGTGCGCTTGCCGCTGCGTGTCTGCAACATCCACAGCTTGCCCTTCTGGATGGTGAATTCGAGATCCTGCATGTCCTTGTAGTGGCGCTCGAGATTCGCACACACTTTCTCGAACTCAGCGTACACCTTGGGCATCTTGCGCTTGAGTTTCGACACCGGTTCCGGGGTGCGAATTCCGGCCACCACGTCTTCGCCCTGTGCATTGATGAGGAACTCGCCATAGAGTTCGCGCTTGCCCGTGGAAGGATCACGTGTAAAGGCAACACCCGTGGCGCAGTCATCACCCATATTGCCATAGACCATGGACTGCACGTTGACGGCTGTACCCCATCCGTGAGGGATGCGCTCCAACTCACGGTAGCGGATCGCACGGGCACCCTGCCAAGACCCGAAAACGGCGCCTACGGCACCCCACAACTGCTCTTCGGGATCTTCCGGGAAAGGGCGTCTGAGGCGCTTGCGAATCACCGTCTTGAACTGCTGACACAGATCCTTCAGATCCTCGGCTGGCAGGTCGCTGTCAATCTCGACGCCACGCTGGTGTTTCTTCTTCTCCAGCAGTGCCTCGAAGGGATCGATTTCCTTGCCTTCAGGGCGGAGCCCCATTACGACATCCCCATACATCTGGATAAAGCGGCGATACACGTCATAGGCGAAGCGGGCGTCTCCGCTCAACGCGATCAGACCTTCAACGATCTGGTCATTGAGTCCCAGATTGAGGACCGTCTCCATCATGCCCGGCATCGACACACGGGCACCTGAGCGCACAGACAGCAAGAGAGGATTCTTGGGGTCGCCGAAAGTGGCCCCCATCTTCTTTTCTACGGAACGGATCGCCGCAAGAACCTGCGCACGCAACTGAGGCGGGTATTTCTCGCCGTGGTTGTAGTAATACGTGCAGACATCGGTCGAAATGGTGAACCCCGCTGGTACCGGAAGTCCAAGATTTGACATCTCTGCAAGATTCGCGCCTTTGCCTCCCAGGAGATTCCTCTGAGTCGCGTCGCCCTCGGTCTTTTGGGCGCCAAAGATGTAAACGTACTTCTGCTTGGCCATTATAGTTGCTTCAGCCTCGAAGTGGAGTGATTTCCAACCATTGCCTCGCCACCGGATTTGGGAGGCCGGCACATCGGAACGTCGCCATTACTCAGCGCAATGGTCGCGATCACGACGGGTCGGTGAAAGGACAAAAAGTGGGATGTTGGCCGCAGCCAATCCGCTGAGGTTGGTGTGTGGTTGGCACTGCGGGGACGGCTGGGGAATATACCCCCTCCCCAGAGGGCCAGCAAGACCACGACCGGTCAACCTCAGGACTGAAATGTCAGTCTCACGCGTCTTGCGATCCCGCTGGGAACTGCATAAGAAGACCCTTCGGTGCTGGGAAACTGCGCGCGATGCCTTCCTTTTCTATATTTGCGCAGCCAATCGACCGACACGGAGGGATTAAACATGTATCGAATGCTCAAGGCCCTTTTCTTCGCCGTCATCGTGTGTTCCGGCTCAGCCTTTGCCGGGGACCTGACGGGCACTATCACCGACGCTGATGGCAACGCGCTTCCCGGGGCCAACATCACGGTCCTGATTCCTGGGGCCGACCCGGCCGGCAGTGTTGCCGACATCGACGGCAGCTACTCCGTCGTCGGCCTGCCCGACGGTCAATATCGAATCCGCGTGACTCACATTGGCTACCGCGTGGCCACGTTTAAGAATGTCAGGATCGAGGGGGCCAAGACACGCTTCGACGCCAGTCTTTCTCTGTCCGTGATCGACCTGGAGCAGAGCATGGTCACCGCCTCACGCTCGCAAGAGAAGGTCCTCGATGCACCGGCATCCGTGTCCGTGCTTGAAGGCGATGAAATCGAGGCTCGCGCTGTGCTGTCGGTCTCCGAATACATCCGCGATCAGCCGGCTGTCGACTTTGCCAAGACGGGTCTGGTACAGAGCAACGTCGTGGTTCGCGGATTCAACAACATCTTCTCTGGCGCCATGCTCGTGCTGACGGACAATCGCATTGCCAATGTGCCCTCGCTCCGTCTGAACGCATACAACTTCATTCCGGCATCCGGTGCCGATATCGAGCGTATCGAGGTCGTTCTGGGCCCAGGTGCTGCATTGTATGGCCCGAACAGTGCCAACGGCGTCATGCACCTGATCACTCGCTCGCCGTTCACCTCAGGGGGGACCAACGTTCAACTCGGCATCGGAGAACGTTCGCTACGCAAGGGGCTCATCCGACACGCTGCGACACTCACACCGCAGTTGGCGCTCAAGGTATCGGCCCAATACTACACAGGGCAGGATTGGGAATACGACGATCCTGCCGAAAGAGCCGCTCGTGCGGCGAATCCGGAACTCGTAGAGCGCGATTTCGACATTAAACGACAGAGTGTGGAAGCCCGCCTCGACTATCGGCCGATGGACGACCTGACGGCCGTCCTGTCCTACGGCTACAACTCCAGCGATCACATCGAGATGACGGGCATTGGTGCGGGTCGTGCCGATGGATGGACCTATAACTACGTGCAGACCCGCCTGCTGTATCGCGATTGGTTCGCCCAGTACTACCACAATTGGAGCGACGCAGGAAAGACATTCCTCTATCAGTCCGGTCAGCCGATCATCGACAAGTCGACCCTCGACGTCTTTCAGCTACAGCACTCGGCATTCCTCGGGACTCGTCAGAAGTTCACCTATGGACTCGACGCACTCTTCACAAGACCCGACACAGAGGGCACGATTACGGGTAACAACGAGGACGATGACGGCATCGACGAGTACGGCGCCTATCTCCAGAGTGAGACCGAGCTCACACCGGATCTCGACCTGGTTCTCGCCTTGCGCTACGACGATCACAATCGCCTCGAAGATGGGGAGATCTCGCCACGCGCCGCGTTGCTGTACAAACCGACGGAGACCCAGACCTTTCGCCTCACGTACAACAGGGCTTTCTCAACACCGACGACGAACAACCTCTATCTGGACCTCGTCCAGGCTGCTGACCCCTTTGGTCTGGGAGCCTTCCAGTCGAGTCTCGGTTTCTCACCAGCTGTCGCCGTCAGGGCCCAGGGGACCTACCGCGACGGCTTTGATGAGGGATTCACCTTTCGGCGCAGTGCTGACGGATCACCGATGTACCGTTCGTCCTTTGCTCCGGCCCTGCAAGGACAGCTGGCCGCACTTGGGCTGACACCCGGGGCGCCTGGCTATTCACTCGACGCTGATAGCTACATTGCCCTCGATGATCCGATTGCGACGAATGTGCAATGGAACATCGGTGCCGCAGCAACGCTGCAACAGTTCGGCCCCGCCCTGGAACTGTTGGCACCAGGCCTGATCGCTCAGCAACTGATCGCACAGGGGGCCGATGCCGCCACGGCTCAGGCTCAGGGTGAGGCTGCTGCTGCCGTCGTCGTGGCGTCTCTGCCTTCGCTGATTCCGGCGCAATTGCCGAATCTGCGAAACACGTTGGCTGAACTGAATCTGGCAACGTCAGGATTCGATCCGATCGCCGATGCCATCGATGTTCCCCGCGCCAGTTCGACGATTACTCAGACGATCGAGGTGGGATACAAGGGGATCGTAGGCGACAACGTCGTCGTCTCCGCCGACCTGTATCGGTCTGAAATCGAGAACTTCGGTGGACCTCTGCAGATAGAGACCCCGAGTGTCTTCCTTGATCCTGTAGCTCTGTCGGCCGCCCTGGGCCCTGCTTTCCAGGACGTGTTGGATGATCCTGCCAATGCTCAGGTTGCGTCCGTACTCGGTGCATTGGACCAGACCTCCATCGACGGCGTGGTCACGGGCAACAACAACGGTACGGCTGCGGATGAGCTGACATCGATCTTTGCGGGCGGTGCCGCACGGATTCCCTATGGGACGGTGTCCCCCGAGCAGGCCTATGACCCAACGGCGGTGCTATTGACCTATCGTAACTTCGGGGACGTGACGCTGTACGGCGTTGATCTTGCCCTTGGCTACTATCCGACGGACCAGTTGACCGTCACGGGAAGTTATTCCTTCGTCAGTGACGACTTCTGGCCGAATCTGGCAAATGTAGACGACGTGGCTCTGAATGCACCGAAGCACAAGTTCAAGGTCGGTTCAGCCTACGACATGCACAGTCTGGGTTTGCGGGTGGGGGCAAATGTCCGACACAACGGGAGTTTTCCCATGAAATCGGGTGTATACGTAGGGGATGTTGACGCCTATACGTTGCTCGATCTGCAGGCGAAATACGCACTCCCCTACGAAGGACTGAGTCTACTCGTGAATGTGGATAACGCACTCGACAATGCCTACCGCGCGTTTGTCGGAGCACCGGAGGTGGGTCGCCTGGTGTACGCGCAGTTGGGACTGGACTTCTGAAGTCGGGGAAACTGCTCCCGACTTCTAGGGAGTTTCGCTGCTTGAAACGTCCATGTCGTCGCCGAAGCGTTCGTGATATAGGCCTACAAGAAGAGGGGGGAGAGCGTGATAGCTCTCCCCCCTCTTTCGTAGTTGCAGTTCGTTGTTCGCTATGTCTGTTCGGTTCCTCGGGCCATGACGACTTTGCCGGTCCGGACCATTTCCCGCAGGTCGAATTTCCCGAGAAGTTTTTCAAGGGCGTCCATCTTTTCAGAGGTGCCCGTTACCTCCACTGTGATCGTCTCGTCGGAGATGTCGACGGTCTTGGCGCGGAACACTTCCGCGATCTGCAGCAGCTCGGTCCGCTGCGAGACCGTACACACGACCTTGAACAGCGCCAGTTCACGGATGACGGCTTCATCGTCGGTGTGGTCACGGGCGTGAATCACATCGACGAGTTTGTCGAGTTGAAGAATGATCTGATGCAGGACGTCGCCGGGCCCCGAGCAGGTGATCGTCATCCGTGACGTGCCGGGGATGGCATGGGCAGAGGACACGACGAGAGATTCGATGTTGTACCCACGACGGGCGAAGGTCTGACTGATTCGCATCAGCACACCAGGCTGGTCGTTGACAAGCAGTCCAATCGTTGTGCGACGGATGGTCTGACCATCATCGGCATAGCGCTCGTACGCGCGTGCCGCGTCGCGTCGCGCGTGCCCGTTGCTACGATGTTCGATCGTTGATTGAGTCATCTGTCTTCCTAAGGACTTGCTGCTTAAGGACGATAGCGGTCGAAGCGTCGAGTGATCAGGTGCTGCCTGTTGGCTTGGCCAACTTGCGGCGCGGCGGCTCGATGAGCATCTCCTCAAGGGAAGCTCCAGCCGGAATCATGGGGAAGACGTTGTCTTCCTTTTCGCAATGGCAGTGGACGACGACAGGGCCATCATGCTCGAGCGTCCGGGTCAGGATCTTGTCAATATCTGCCGTGCGCTTGATATGGAATCCTTTGATGCCATAGGCCTCTGCGAGTTTGACGAAATCGGGGTTTCCTTCGAGGTCGACGCCCGAGAGGCGGTTGTCGAAGAAGAGATTCTGCCACTGCCTCACCATCCCCAGATACTTGTTGTCGAGGATAAGGACCTTCACGGGCAGTTTGTGAATGGCCGCTGTGGCAAGTTCGGACAGGGTCATCTGAAAACCACCGTCACCGACCACTGCAATCACCGTCTCACCAGGGCGACCGAATTGCGCGCCGACGGCAGCGGGGAACCCGTATCCCATCGTTCCTGCACCGCCGGAGGACAACCATTGGCGATGGTGAGCTGTGCGATAGAATTGGGCTGCCCACATCTGATGTTGGCCCACATCGGTGGTCACCACGGCCTCACCCTTGGTTAGCTCGTAGATCCTGTCGAGGACGGCCTGCATCTTCAGGCCCCCTCGTTTTCCGTATTTCAAGGGGAACTTCTCTTTCCACTCGTTGATCTCAGCCAGCCAGGGCTCGGTATCGAGGCGATGAACGACCGGAAGCAGTTCCTCCAGCACCTGCTTCGCATCTCCCTGCAGGAACACGTCAGGCATCACGACCTTGCCGAACTCCGCCGGGTCGATATCGATATGGATCTTCTTGGCATCGGGGCAGAAGGCCTCCAGCTTTCCCGTGATGCGATCGTCCCATCGGCCGCCGACGGACATGATCAGATCACAGCCGATCACGGCCTTGTTCGCATAGGCCGTCCCGTGCATTCCGAGCATGCCGACTGACAACTCGTGCTGTTCCGGAAAACTCCCCTTGCCCAGAAGGGTGTTGGTCACGGGCATCTGCACTTTTTCGGCAAACTCACGGGCAATGTCGTGGGCACCGGACGCTACGGCACCCCCCCCCATGTAGAGGAGGGGACGATGGCTGGCGTTGATCAACTCTGCCGCCTCGCGCAACGTCTCTGGATCGGCCTTTGACTGCACCGCATATCCCGGCAAATACACACGTTCGGGAAAATCTCCGTGACACTCGGCAGAGGTCACATCCTTAGGTAGGTCGACCAGTACCGGGCCCTTCCGTCCTGTGTTGGCGATGTGGAATGCCTCCATCATCACACGAGGGATGTCCTCGGCGTCCTTCACCAGGTAGGAGTGTTTGACCACGGGCATACTTATGCCGAAGACATCGGCTTCCTGGAAGGCATCCTTGCCGAGCATGGGTGAGATGGTCTGACCCGTGAGCACGACGAGGGGCACAGAGTCCATCTGGGCGGTCAGCAGCCCCGTGATGGTATTGGTTGCGCCCGGTCCCGAGGTGACCAGGACGCAACCGACTTTGCCCGTTGCGCGTGCATAGCCATCGGCCATGTGAGTGGCGCCCTGCTCATGGCGTGTGAGGATAAAACGCAGTTGATCTGAGTCGACGAGGGCATCGAAGATCGGCATCGCCGCCCCACCGGGGTGGCCGAAGATGAACTCGACATCCTGTCGCTCAAGCGCCTGGATGACTGCATCAGCGCCGCGCATCTGGATGACTCCTGCTTGTTTGACGTGGATCACCGAGGGACCAAGGCCATCTAGTGTTGAGCCCTCTTTGGTGTGGGACTACGCCGATATCTTTACAACTTACCTATGATATCGTCTTCACGCAAGAATTGCTTGATCCGGATGTGTCGATTTGTGCAAAAAAACAACGCAAAAAATCGAGCAGACAGAATATGCGTGCCGACTTAAGGTCCAAAGGTGTTCGAAGGATCGGCGGCGGCGCGGGGCGGTGTCGATTTGCAAGAAAATGGCCAGAGAGCAGGGGCTCCGGTCCTTGCAGGCCATGCTGACCGAGGAGCCGTCCCGTCAGGTACGATCCTGCCAGCAGGTCCTCAGGAGCCGAAGCCAGTTGCCACTCAAAATCCCGTCAATGTCCATCTCGTCGAAGCCACGGTCGGCCAACAGAGGAAGTAGCTGGGGCAGATCGGCGATCGTATTCAGATCTCTCGGGGACTGTTCAGTGCCAAAGCCGCCGTCGAGATCGGTGCCGATCCCGCAGTGGCGACTGGTGCCCGTCAACTGAGCGATGTGGTCGATGTGGTCGACGACGGTCTCCAGCGTCGCCTTGGTCTGCTGATCCCCGGGCCGCAGGTCTCTGCGCCAGCCCGGATCGAGCATCCAGGCATCGAAGGCCGATCCAATGACGCCGTCTCGTTCGGCGATGGACTGGATCATGTCGTCCGTCAACTGGCGCTGGCCGGGTGTCAGAGCCCGGCAGTTGTGGTGGCTGGCACAGATGGGACCGTCGTAACACGAGAGCAATTCCCAGTGTGCTTCGTCGGTCAGATGGGTGACATCGACCACGATCCCGGCAGCCTCCAGGGCTTTGAGCAGGGGTTTGGCGGGAGGCAGGAGTCCTCCCTCCGTCGCGGTTCCATGCGAATAGGAGCTTGTTCCGTAGTGTGAGAGGCTCACCATTCTGAGACCCAAAGCGTGCCACTCCAAGACCTGATCAGGGCTTAGAATGGGGTCGGCACTCTCCATGGAGAGAACAATCCCAACCGGTCCGGCTGCATCGCCGGTTTCTGCATCACGCCAGCGGCTTTCAACGGTGTCGAGTTGATGGCGGGTGTGAATGATCTCTACCTCACCAAGGCGTTCAAGGGCCTGGTAGTACGCTAGATGGCCGCGGCCCACGCCATGGGTTTGGGCCTGTGTATACATCCCCGTGCGTGTCGCCCGGTCCGTCGGGTCGAGTCGTGACATGACGGTGGCGCAGACGATACCGATGTGCCCGCGTCTCAGTTCGGGAAGCGAGACGGTGCAGGAGCCGAAGTTGTCCAGCACATCTAAGGGATCATGCGTTCGAATCGTAGTCGCGGGGAGGGTGAGATCGCGGTTGATCTGGAGGGCACTGAAACCGAGATCCAGATGGCTGTCAAGGATGAGCCGGCCGCTCATGATGTCGAATCCTCTGGTAGAATCCTGGCGAGGAATCGGAGCATGTTGCCATGGGCGATCGCGTCACGTTCAGCGCTCGAATAGCCCCGCGCTTCGAGCATTCCTACGAAGCGCTGCAGGTCGGCGATCGTATCGTAGTCGGTGGGTGCCCACTCTCGTCCGAATCCACCGTCGAGGTCGGTCCCCAAACTCACGTGGTCCGCATTCCCTGTCAGTTGGCAGATGTGATCGATGTGATCGATGACGGCCGCCATGGGACGCTGAGCGACGGATCCGGAAAAGCTTCCGGGGTTATCGAAATCCCATGTGGGGTTCAGCATCGGCTCGGCGAAGACCATGCCGATGACACCCCCTCGATCTGCGATCGCCTGAATCATGTCATCGGAGAGATGACGCTGGCCGGGCACAAGGGCGCGGCAGTTGCAGTGGCTGGCGTGCACGGGGCCGTCCCAAGCGTCGAGCAACTGCCAGAAGGCGACATCCGCGGCATGGGTGAGGTCCAGCGCGATACCGGCCGAGCTCAACGCCTCCAGCAATGGATAGGCAGGTGGATACAGGCCCCCTTTGGTACCGGTTCCGTGCCCCCACGAGTTGATGCCGAAGTGGGTGAGGCTTACCGATCGTAGACCTGCCGCGTACCAGGACTCTACATCTTCGGGCCCCATGATCGGATCGGCGCTCTCCATGCTGAGCACGAGGCCAACCGGTGTGTCGTGACTGGGTCTCCGCCACAGATCCACCATCGCCTGTAAATCGGCGGCCGTGCGGATGAAGGACAACTCTCCTTCCCGCTCAAGTGCGTTGTAATAGTGGAGATGGGACTGACCCATGGCGTGTGCTGCCGCCTGGGTGCGCATTCCGTCGGCCAGGGCGCTGTTCGGCACCTGCACGCGAGACATGATCGTAGACAGAACGATGCCGACACCACCGGCTCGCATTTCGGGCAATGAGACGGTCGGGGTCCCCCGACCGGCGGTTGATCTTGGCAGCTTGCGCAGAGAATCGGGATGGGGACCACCCTTCCCGGCACCGGCCAGCGGATCTTCGCGTTCTCGCAAGGTGAAGACGGATTGCGTGAGGTCGCGGCGGTGGAACAGTGCGTTGTAGGCGAGGTCCAGGTGGCCGTCGACGATCAACGTCGGCGGGTCAGCAGTCGTGGGCATGTGATCGAATCGGCCTGTGTCAGTCAATCGGCCTGCGTCTCATTGCGGGCCAGTGCCTAGAAGTTGAAGACTGTCTCGATCGCCATGATGCGGCGGCGTTTCAACTTGCCGTCCGCGCCACGCTCAAACAGGAATCGAGTGTCCCAGACGACGGCGACACCACTGGCCATCTCCGCGCCGACCTCGTAGCCGTAGAACGTGTCTTCCGTCGACTCGAAGAAATCATCCTTCGACCCCGGGGCGCCATCGGAATCCAATCGTGCGCCGATGTGGTTCTTCTGGTAGTAGGCCGACGCGTGACTGAGTCGTGGAATCGCCTCCAGGAGGGCGGGGGAGACTCGGCCTCTGGCGTGCAACTGTCTTAGGGGGTCATCACTGCCGACCAGATACTGGTAGTCGGCCGATGCCTCAACCAATCCGAGAACGTCGGCTGTCAAGCGACCAAAGACGCCAGAGAGGCTCTCTCCGCGCTGCAGCTGCGCATCCTTCGGCGTGGCCAGACCGCTGGCGACATCCAATCGCGCACGATCGAGTTCATACAGATTGTCGAAATAGCCCGCTTCGAAATCATCCTGCAAGTAGCGGTATTCGATGCGTCCATCGAAGGGTCCCATCGTCGCCCAGAGGCCGGGCGCCATGATCCCGAAGCCTTCAGCCTTTCGATTGCCCGGTGCCACCCCCTGGGAATCGGCGGCAGCCGTGTCGAGGGCGTCATCGTCATCGATTATCATCGCCAACTGACCATAGACGATGAGTCGCATGGATTCGTCTTCCATCAACCGGTAACCGATGTCGAGGCCAGCGATGCCAAAGGGATCGCGCCCCACACTCTGTCTGTTGAAGGGAGTGCGGCGGGCCACGTCTTCGTCGACTTCGAAACCACCTTCCGCCTGTGTGGACAGACCGCGCAGGCCGGCGATCACGTCTGGGGGGAGACCACTTCCCTCATCGATATCGATGAGGCCATCGTTGTCGTCATCTCCGTCCAGATCGTCGGCTACACCATCGCCGTCGTTGTCCAGGGCAAGATCACCATCCTCTGGAAAGGCGTCGACGCCATCTGGATACCCATCATCATCGCCATCGCGCAGCCCCGCGTACTGATCGATATCGACGACATAGGTGATGCCGATTTCCAGTTTCGATCTGGGGCGTGTATAGGCACGCAGGCCGATCAAGGCACCACCTTCCTGCAGGTCCTGCACGTTGTTGATCATGCCTTCCAAGCCGACTTCAGAACCGCCCACACTCGCCATCTGAAAATGAATACCCGTCTTCTTCACACCCGGATAGTCGAGGGTGTTTCGATACTGATCGAGGACCAGTCCGTAACCAAGGGTTACTCGATCCAGGGCACCGACCCGCACAAACAGGTCATCACCCGGCTTCCCATATCGCACGTAGTAGAGCTTGCGGAGGAAGGTATCGATCGTCTCGGTCGTCGTGCCGAAGGACCAACCTCGACTGCTGAAATCGCCGGATTCGTCGATGAACAGTTCCACGTCAAAGGCGAGTCCCAGTTTGCCGAGGGGGATCTCCGGGCGCATGCTGAGCCGATACACCTGTGTATCACCCACGGTGACACTCCCCATCGTCGCCCCATAACTCGGCCCGGTCTTGTGGCGATCATCGTCGCCGAAACGGGCACCACCCAAGTCATCCGAATCCTGTGCGCTGGCGCCAGTGGCCCACAATACGAGGAAGGCGAATAGGATACCGCGGCGTGATTCCATCATCATCCCATGCGTGGCGTGTTACGCAGTCCGTCCATGAAGATCTTCTGCTCTTCGCCCTCCTCGGCCAGCAGGGACTCCAAGCCACCGAGCAGATCCTCGCCGCCTTCTTCCTCAGCAGGAGAATCCCCTGTTTCTGTCTCCGGTTCTGTCGTGATCTCCTCGGGCTCTTCGTCTCGCATAGGTACTCGGCTATCAGTGCAGCGGGAAGGCTGTGAGTAAGTCGCCGGGGATGCGATGGCGGTCGAGGGGAAGCGACCGTCGATCGCCCCGGGGAATGGAGCCCGGAGACGAACATGTGTCTTCTACTAAATGAAAGCATTGCAGCCCATACCTCAAGTGCCGATGCCAAAGCTCACCAAGATGTGGAGCCAATCCAGAGCCAACGGCCGGATGGTTTCCTCGCAAACCGCACTGTCGAGAGCCATTGGGTAGACGGCCTAAGTTTATTATCTTCAACCCCTTGGTTGACCAAACGGCATGCCGACGACAGAGAGAGATCGATGGAAAACCTGCGCGACCTGATCGAGCGCAGCTTCAGGACATTCCCTGACCGTATTGCGATGCGCACCCTCGGAGAGGGAGAGAAGGCGAATCAGTATGAACCCACCACATACGTCGAACTGAAAGCGAAGCGAGACGCTCTGGCTTCTGGGTTGGACAGGCTCGGACTCCGTCGGGGGCACCGAATCGGCATCCTCACCGACGGTGGATCCGAACCCGTCATCCTGTTTCTCGCCGCGGATCTTCTCGGACTCACGGCGGTGCCGTTGTGTCACAAGACATCGACGGAGATTCTAGTACACAGCATTTCCCGAGCTGGACTCGAGATGCTTGTCGTGGATGAGCGAGGTCTGGCTCAGTTCACCGCGATTCGCACGGCCTTTCATCAGCCCCCACGGATACTGCTGACGCCTGGTACCGATGGCGAAGGGATCGCCTGGGATGAGGCGCAAGCAGACGGCGACCCGCCCATTGTGGAGCTGCACTCAGAGGACGAGTCAAAGATCCTGTTTACGTCGGGTTCGTCCGGATTGCCGAAAGGCGTGGTTCAAACCCACCAGAACATCGTGGCGAATGTGCACAGCGTATGGGATGCGATCTGCGTAGCAGAGGACTTCCGCTTCTTCAAGTCCGCCCCCGACTACCACTCCATGGGAATCCTCAACATCTATTACCCTCTCGCAAAAGGTTGGACCCTAGACCTTGCACGCTCTCCGGATCGAGTGTTGAGCGACATCCGACATTCAGCCCCACAGGGCTTCCTCACCGTACCCCTCGTGCTCGACAAGGTGTATGGGAATGTGCGCAAGGAAATCGACGCAGGGGGACTCAAGGGCAAGCTCGTCGAACGCGCCGTTAGGGCCCGGCAGCGGCGCGCGCGTGGCCAGGGGGGGATCACCGACGCTTTGATCGATCTCACCATCGGCGCCAAGGTTGTGGGGGCCATCAAGGAACAACTGTCACGCAGAGTCGGTGATCAGCTTGAGGTGCTGGTCGTGGGTTCGGCGAAAGCAGATCCAGAAGCACTGGATTTCTTTCAGGACGTGCTCGGCATCGCCACGTTCGAAGGGTACGGGACCACCGAATGTGCGCCGCTGATCGCGGCTAATCATCTCGGAGGTCGCAAGGCTGGCACCGTGGGGCGCGCTCTGTTCGAAATCAAACTGATGTCGCAGGAAGGACACATGGTTGCTCACGTGGATCCCGCAGTCGATTTGTTCGAAGGTCGCTCAGGAGAAAGTGGCGAGCTGTGGGTGAGCGGGCCCAACGTGATGAGGGAGTATCTCAACGACCCCGAACAGACCTCACGCGTTCTGGTCGAGGACGAAGAGGGGGGCAAGGTGTGGTATCGTACGGGCGATCTGTTCACGATCGATGAGGAAGGGTTCCTCACTTTTGGCGGGCGCGTGGGCAGACAATTCAAACTTGGCAACGGCGAATTCGTCAATCCCGAATTGCTGGAACGGGTCTACTCCCGTGCACCACTGGCCGAGCACGTGATCGTGACGGGGAAGCAGGCGTGGAGTCATCCTCTCATCATGGCGACACTCGACACGGAAGAGGCGGCAAAACAATCAGATCTCGCCGACCTGCCGACGGAGGAAACCGAACTTCGTCAGTTCGCACCTCTCGCACAGCGGTTGCGCGAGCAGCTGCAGACCGAAGCGGACCTGGCCGGACTTCCGGGCCACGAGCGTCCCGTTCGGGTTCTGGTACTACCCGAAGCCTTGTCGGAAGAGACCGGAACCTTGACACGGGGCCTGCGCAAAGTGGTGCCGAAACAGGTCGTGTCGCGATTCGAAGAGCTGGTGGAAGCCGCCATGGCGTGACGGTTGTCTGGTCCTTCGTCAGTCCATCAGACGCTGGTGGAGATTTAGCAGAACAAGACGATTGTCCGCCCCCAGGTAGTTGAGGGGTTCGGGAGCCACGCGCGAGAAACTCTTGAGGAACCGTAGATAGTAGTCGGCTTCTGAAGCGGGGGGCTCCCCGTTCGACCAATCCCAGGTCGCCGGTTGCAGGTCGTTCACCGCGATATACGGAGAAATCGCATCCTCCCCGTGTTGTCGCCGCAGATTGTTGGCAACCGAGGCGGCCTTTTCGAAGACCTGCGGCGCGGTGACGGCCGATCCCACCGACATCACGACACCCGCAGCGCCCAGCTCGTAGACGCTCTGACACAATACGCGGAAGTCGATGCCGGCCGCTCGGCCAAACACGGCTCCATCGGCCTGCGGATGGACGTACACAATGTCGTAACCGATGCCAGGATGTACGGTCAACGGAATCCGCAGGGCATCCGCAGTGGCTGTCAGCGAGATCTGGGCCATCGAGTGATCGATGGGGATCCATCCTTCGTCCCACTGACCCGCGATCATGCAACGCAGCAGATCCGTCACCGCTCCGGCGTGTTCATCACCCTCTGGAGCCTGCAGCCATGCCCGCAGTTGTTGCTGTAGCGCTTCGCGTTCTGGCACCCGGAGCCCGCCTTCTCGGACAAGTCGGCCTATCGATTCACCGTAACCCATGCCGTGCGTGGCGCCGACGGCGATCGCCATCAACGTGTAGCGCCCCGTCTCATCCCAGGCCCCAAAGGTTCCATCCGCGACATTGCCCCTGACGTCCTCTTCGGAACGGCCATGGAAGGCATACTCCCAGTCATGGATGACCCCCGCTCCATTGGTCGCCAGATGGGTGATCCATCCTCCACGCAACAGATCCGCCACCACAGGGCCTAGTCCATTCTTGATCAGGTGGGCGCCATAACACAGAAGGACACTCGCCCCACAGGCGCGGGCGCGCCTGATTCGATCGGCCAACTGATCCAGCTGAGCAACCAGGCCCCCCGCATCTGGTGTCGGATCGTGCGGGTCGGTTCGGATCTCTTCGAAGCGGTGTTTGCTGTGACGCTCCGCCAGGGGACGGACTCGAACCGTCTCGGATTCTGCCTGTCTATGACTCACGAGCATCCACCTCCTGATATCGCTGCAAGACCTGCCTCCTCGTTGCGGTTCCCGTCGTGCCGATCTGCTGTACCGTAATGGACGCCACCAGATTTGCGGTCAGTGCAGCTTCGGTCGCCGTACCACCGGCCGCCAGAACGATGGCCAGGGCAGAGGTCGCCGAGTCTCCCGCGCCCACCGGATCTGTTGGTCCGGACACGGAAAAGGCGGCCACGTGCTTCAACCCGGACCCGTCATCGACGACCATTCCCCGAGTGGAGAGTGTGCAGAAGCAAGGCCGCAGGCGTCGACCACGCAGCCGCTTCAGCAGATCGCCTGCTGCGGCGACCGACCTGCCCGAGCTCGTGGAAAGGGCGGCTTGGGCCTCCCCCAAATTCGGCTTGATCGAGACCTGCCGGAATTGACCGATTCGTTTACGCGAGTCAGCCACAAAAGGCTTGTCCGGGTGTCGTTTCGCCAACTCTTCGATCGACCGGCGTACACGCGTGGTGATCACACCACAGTTTGGCTCGCTCACCTGATCGACCACGACGATGGCATCAGCAGCCGAAAGGCAGCGATGGGCGGCGTCGATCAAACACGTCTGCAAGCGAGCCGGGGTGGGACGTCGATTCTTGATATCCAGCCGCTCCAGTTCCTCGGTGACCTGCCACGCACGCGTCTTCGCAGTTTCCACCAGGCACGGCTTTCCATATGTGGGAGTGACGCGTCCCTCGTCGACGATCAGATGGGACGTATCCGCTCCCAACCTGGTAAGGGCTCGTCTGAGTTCAAAGCCTTCTCCGTCATTGCCTATGTAGCCGATCGTATCGATCTGATGGCAGCCCAGCGCAGCCAGATTGGCCACCACCGTACCGGCGGCTCCAGCCTGACGACGTGTTCGCACCACCTGATACGCCGTCTTGCCAGTCTCAACCGAGGGTTCGTTCAGATGCGGGTCGCAGTCGAAGTAGGCGTCTAGGAAGAAATCACCCACCACGGCAATCCGCAGCTTCGATGCACGGCTCAGCAGATGCCTCAGTCTACGCCGAGGAAAAACCTGGCTCAGTCGTTGCCCAGGCCCAGGTGTGCGAGCAAGGCGTGAACCTCCTGCCAGTCCGGTGTCAGAACGTGAGCTCCTACCTGCCATAGTCGTTCCTGCTTCCATGGGTCCATCCTGGCCTCATCGATTCGGCCATCCTCGTGATTCGGCTCGTTCTCGTCCACACTCGATTCGTCGCTTGCAATCGCAATCGCCCAACCGCCGACTCGAAGTGTTTCTTCGATTTCCACATACCCGTCTCCGAAGCCGACCAGCGTTGCGCCGGCCATCCCGTGATCCTTCAGGATACGTTCGATGACCATTCGTTTAGAGAACTTCCTGTAGTCTGCCAGGGCGCCATAGATACGGGCAGATTCGCCATCGGTGAAGAAGTCGTCGATGCCCAGCAACTCCGCTTCCTGCCTGACGAAAGCGACGTCGGTGCCACTCGCGAGATAGCAGGTGATTTCCCGTTCGCGCAACCGCTCGAGCAGTTCGAGCGTCCCAGGCACCAGATAGGCGTCGGGACTGCCACCGCTGGCCAGCGATTGCCGCCGATACTCGATGAATGCGTGGAGCCTGCGGAGGTATTCCTCCTTGTAGTGCTCAGCTGGAAGGGGAGTGCCCCCTCGTGAGGTGACCTGATCGGCCAGTTCGAGACACTGGTAGATCGTCTGCCGCCCAGTGAGTCGTGTGATGAAATCGACACACTGCTGATGTCGGGTGGACGCAGATTCGTCGGCCTGTGTTGCGGCCAGAACCTCGTCGAAGTAGTCGGTCATGATCTGCTGCCAACCAACGCGCAGCAGCGAAAGGGTGCCATCAAAGTCGAAGACGGCATGCCGGATTTCACCGGGAGGGACCCGCGTCATGTCCACTCGGCGAATCATTCGCCGACCGAGGGGGGCACTCTGATTCAGAGATGCTGTCACAGGCTGATTTCCTCGGGCTGAAGGTGAGTTGGCAGGACATTCACGGCCTTGACCAGTCTGGGTAATACTATAATTTTCCGTAAGTTACGACATTTTCACGTATTTCAAGAATCGGTTCAGGCAACCAAAAATGGCGATCACCAAAGCCGTGCTCCCTGTGGCAGGAATGGGGACACGTCTTCTCCCCGCGACCAAGTCACAACCGAAGGAAATGCTGCCGGTTGGGTACAAACCCGTGGTGCAGTACGTCGTGGAGGAGATGATCGACGAAGGGGTCTGCAAGTTTCTCTTCGTCACGGGTCGCAAGAAACGATCGATCGAGGACCACTTTGATGACGATCCCGAACTCGAGGCACGTCTCGGGGCCGAGTCGTCGATCGGCGAGGTCGATTACGAGGCCGCCGGGGTTGATTTCTACTTCGTCCGTCAGCGCCGTCCTCTGGGAAACGCCGACGCCGTCCGTCTGGCGCGAGAGTTCGTCGGTGATGAATCCTTCGTCGTTGGTTTTGGCGATACGATCATCCGTTCCTCTGGAAACAAGGGCGTCGTGGGACGACTCATCGACAGCCATGAGGCCTCTGGCGCGGCGGCTACGATCGCAGTCTGGGACGTCCCCTTGCAGGAAACGCGCAAATACGGTGTCGTCAGGCCCGCTGACGGAGACGAAGTCGCAGCGGGTGCTGATTTCGCCATCGATGACATTGTGGAGAAACCCGATCCGGAAGAGGCGCCAAGCACGTTGGCCGTAGCAGCCAGATACGCTTTCACACCTAAGGTTTTCGAGGCCATTAAAGCGACCGAACCTGGCGTCAAAGGCGAACTGTGGCTGACGGATGCGATTCGCGTGTTGTTGAGTTGGGGCGAACAGGTTCGCTGCATTCGACTCGGCGCCGATGAGGAGCGTTACGACATCGGCACACCCCTGACCTACTACAGAGCATTCGCCGACTACGCTCTCGCCGACGCCGAGCACGGGGAGGCCTTCGCAGCCTATCTGCGCGGTGTGTTGCCCGCCGGTGAGGGACGATAACCATGCCACGACTGCGGTTCGACTATGGGCACGATGGACTCGAAACCGATCTGCCCACTGGCACTCAGGTCCTGTCCATGGAGGAAACGGCGGGCCTGGCCGACATCGAGATCAAGCTGGCGGACGCGATCAAGCGCCCCATCGGTGGACGACCGTTGGCTGATCTGGCCAAGGGTTGCGAGACAGCGTGTGTCGTGATCGCAGACATCACACGACCTGTTCCGAATGCTCTCATCTTGCCACCGATCTTGTCGACGATCGAGGAGGCCGGTGTGCCTCGCGACGGAATCACGATTCTGATCGGCACAGGACTGCATCGCCCCAACGAGGGTGAGGAACTGATTCAGCTGGTGGGTGCACAGATCGCCGACAAGTACCACGTCGTCAACCACCTGGCCCGTGAGCGTGATACCCTCGTGCATCTGGGAGAGACCAGTGGTGGAGCACCGATCTGGATCGATCGCATATACACCGAGGCAGATCTGAAGATCGCGACCTCCCTCATTGAACCCCACTTGATGGCGGGGTTTTCTGGGGGGCGCAAGGCGATCTGTCCCGGGATCATGGGCGTAGACACCATGCGCGTCCTCCACGGCCCGCAACTTCTGTCACATCCACTGGCGTCTGAGGGCAACATCGAAGGAAACCCGTTTCATCGGCAGGCCCTGGAAGTTGCTCAAAAAGCCGGCGTCGACTTCACACTGAATGTGGCGATGAATGATCGCCGACAAGTGACGGGAATCTTCGCTGGCGATCTGGAGAAGGCCCATGCGGAAGGTTGCCGATTTGTCGAGGGCAGTGCGGGGGCCTGGGTCGACGAACCGGCTCCGATCGTGGTTACCTCGAGTGCAGGTTTTCCGTTGGATCTAACGTTCTACCAAGCGGTGAAGGGGCTCACCGCGGTGCTGCCGATCGTTGAGGAAAGGGGCACGATACTACTCGTAGCCCGCTGCTCGGAGGGTCTCGGCGGTCCAGAGTTTGTCGAGTTGCTCGAGCAGACGTCGGGGATGGATGATTTCGAAGCCAAACTGGCCGATCCAGACTTCTTCGTCATCGACCAGTGGCAACTGCAGGAGCTGTGCAAAGTCCTTCGAAAGGCGCGGGTCTGCCTCGTTTCGGAAGGCGTGGAGGCTTCTGACTCACGAGCTACTCGGTTTGTAGACGTCGTGCCCAACCTCTCTGAGGGCCTGCAGCAAGCTTACGATCGCCACGGTGAGACGGCGTCCGTGATCGCCGTTCCACGTGGACCCTATGTGCTGACCCGATGCCGCCCATGAACTTTCGCTCTCAGTTCAAGTATCTGTTCATGTGGATGAGTCTGAGCGTTCTGGGGGCTTGCACATCAGGACTTGAACCGACCCTGCAGACACTGGTCATGTCCTCGGACGCCGACAGCCTTGCAGCCGGGTCGAGATCCGTTGCGCGCCCAGCGTGGGCGACGGAAGGCCGGGGGGACACGGCGGCTCTGTCTCAGGTCGTGCTTCTTCTGCCCATGAAGGATGAGACAACCTACCTCAAGAGATCCGTATGGCCCGTGCAGACGGGCATTCCGGCCGTGTTGGGGGACAGTCTGGCAACCAATCCCTTCTATCGAGTTTTACCCGTCGATTCGGCCGCCGTATTCCTCACAGAGGATGAGCGACTGGGGAACATGGGAGCGGATCGTGCCATAGCCATCGGGCGTTTTCTCGGGGCAGACTGGGTGCTGTTCGGGAAGATCAAGGGGCTGACGATGGATCGCCTGACGGCGACGGTCCCCCTCGGTGGCCATCGACGCTACTCGGGCGTCGCCCGCGTACATCTGTTTCTCTACAACGTCGTCGACGGTCGTCGCGGGCCGGATATCGTGGTCGAAGAGGAAATCAACAGCAAGCGAACGGGAATCACCAATCCCGCCTCACACGTTCACCTGGATAGACAGTTCCGGTATATCGATCAGATCCCCTGGGCTACGGAGGACTTCACGACGAGCCTCGTAGGCCAGGCACTGGCGGCCTGTGCTGCCCGCTTCGTCGAACAGGTGGCGGAGATCGTAAAACCCCCGCCGACTCCCGGCGTTTCGGAGCCAAAGATCATAGATATCGATGGGGATTCCGCGTATATTAACATCGGCCTCGTAGACGGGATTCAGAACGGCGACAAGTTTGGTGTTTGGGACAAAGGACGAGAATTGCGCGACCCAGAGACCGGGCAGTCTCTCGGCCATGCCTTGCCGCGACGCGTTGGTGTGGTACAGGTCGAGCAGGTGCTCAGCGACAATCTGACCCTCGCACGGATTCTCGACGGGCAGGCATCCATCCTCCAAGGCTATTCAATCCGCCCTGAATAGATCGACGAAACAAACCGTGCACAGCAAACGATTCACCTCTCTCCGTCAGTATTCCCTGGCAGGTCTCTGTGTCCTGCTCGCCGGATTCCTCTCCCAGGACTTGAGCCCCGCAGCAGCTTCCTCGGGCCAAGTGCGCGTACTGTATCTTCTCCATCCAGATATGCCCGCTCAGGTGGCAAGATTGCAGCAGCTGCGCGACAGGGCCTCCGTCGACGAGAGTGTCGACGTCGTGGGCATCAGCCGTATTTCTCCCGTGCCTGAGACTGTGCGAGCACTGCCTGCCGATGTTTTCGTCCGAGACGTTCGTGTCGACGTGTCGACGCGTCGATGGGTGGCTGCCCGACTGCAGAATGCGGGGGACGCTCTGCGCGTCGAAGGTCCGGACGCAGTTTTCACCAGCGACCGGAAATCGATCGATGTAACAATGGCCCATGCCGGTCTCGCCTTGTTGGCGACTGACATCGATTTCAGTACGTGGGGTAAGGTCAAGGACCTGTTCCGGTAGATACGACGTGTGCTTCACAACGGCCATGGGTGGAATCCCAAGCCGGAGCCACCTATCGTCATCACATCGCCACGTTATCACATCGCCATTGCATGTTATCACATCGCCATTGAAGGGCTCAACCGGGACGCGTGAGACACAACAGAGGCACGGACGGGCCCGTCCAGTGCAAGAAAAATGGAGGTAGTCTGTGAAGGTGCTCATCCGATGGGGCTTGTGTGCCATCGGCCTCGCCGCGTCCGCCTGCGGTGTAAATGAGGTCAAGGTTGAAGTTCGCGGTGGCGATGGGCGACTCGTGCGCCTCGAGGCAGAGCGCTTGCAGCCCCTGTTCAATCGGCTCGTAGAGGCGGGAACCTTTACATTCACGGAACTCAATAGTGGTTCCTATGACGTGACTGTCTCGGCAGCCGGTTATGTCGAGACCAAGACCGTGGAGGTAGGCTCTCCTTCGATCTCGGGCGTGCAGACCTTTGAACTGAGTTTCGACATCCCAGCGGGGAGCAATCCCGAATTCAAACCCACAGGCACCATTCTCTACGCCTCGACGCCCACCCGCGTCCGCGACTGGGACCTATTCACCGTCCCGGCAGCCGGAGGCGAGATCACACAACTGACCGATACGCGTGACTTTGAGCAAAACCCGCAGTGGTCGCCAGATGGTCAACGGATTCTCTACACGATCGGCGATGTGATGTCGAATATCGACGTGGCCGTGATGAACGCGGACGGTTCGAACTCGACAAGGCTGACCCAGCATCCCGAGTCTGACAAAGAGGCCTGTTGGTCACCGGACGGTACCCGCATCGCCTTCGTGAGTCAGCGGGACGGTGACATCGCAATCTGGACAATGGGCGCCGATGGCGCCGAACCCCGGAAACTCGTCCAGGGACGTCATCCCGCCTGGTCACCTGACGGTCGGATGATCTCTTTCACCTCAGGCCAGTTCGAGGGGAACGACGAGATCTACGTCATCAACACCGACGGCAGTGACATGCGCCGTCTGACACAGGACAAGCGGTTTGATTGGTTCCCCTCGTGGTCCCCAGACGGTCGCTGGCTCGCCTTCAACTCCGAGCGATTCGGCGGTCAGGAACTGATGATTGCGAATCCGACAAGCGGCGACCAGATCCGCATCACCGTTGCTGAACTGACCTTCGAGCAGGATCCGACCTGGTCACCCGATGGGGCGGGGCTTGCCTACCAGGGCAAGATGAAGATCGACGACAACGGCGAACTGATGGTAGACGAAATCTCGGTGGGGAAGAAGCGACCGTCTGGTACGTTCGACATCTTCGTCGTCCCCAGCACCGGTTTCGACTGGGACGACGCGCCCAGCAAGCCAATCCTCCCGGTGAATCTGACCAACACCGACGATCGGGACGAGATTTCACCCAGCTGGCGAGCGTTCTGAGCTCGTCCCTCTTCGAGAATCCGTAGGTCGCCGGTGGACCGCGTCCTGGTCGCAATTCTGCTGGCCGGCCTGGGGCTGCGGCTCGTCGAGATCGGTGCGCCTCTGATCGACCAGCAGGCGTGGCGGCAGACGGATACGGCGGCCATTGCCCGCAACTATCTGGAGGAAGGCCTCGACCGGCCGTTCCACCCCCGCGTCGACTGGCGGGGCGACACCCTCGGCTATGTCGAGATGAACTTCCCCCTGTTCCCCTATAGCGTCGCTGTGCTCTATGCCGCCGCCGGCGGCGTTCACGACTGGCTGGGGCGACTACTGGCCGCCCTCCTGTCGACCGCCTCGGCCGGCATCCTCTATCTGCTCTGTCGACGGACCTTTGGCGATGTCGGTGTCGCTCGCGTCGCCGCCGCCCTGTATCTCGTGGTGCCCGTCAGCTGGTTCTTCGGACGTGCCTTCATGCCAGAGGCGCTGATGATGCTTCTGAGCCTGGCCACCCTCTACACTTTCGAGCGCTGGCTGAGGTCATGCCGCTGGGCGGATTTCGCGACGGCCGTAACCTGCGCGGCGGCCTGCTTTCTGGTGAAGATTCCGACGTTGTACCTCGGCTTTCCCCTCGTCGCCATGGCTTGGCAGGCCCGGGGCCCGTCCTTCCTTCGAGACCCGCGGATGTGGCTCTACCTCATCGCCGTGCTGGCTCCAGCCGCGGCCTGGTATGCCCATGCGGCCAACCTGTTTCACGAGACCGGGCTGACCTTCGGCATCTGGAATCGTTACGGCTACGACAAGTGGGACTCCTCCCTGTTGCTCACCGGGGAGTTCTACGCCGTGATGGCTGTGCGCTTCGCGCACAACATTCTCACGCCCGTCGTGGCCCTGCTCACGGTGGCCGGAATCATGCTCACAGTGCGACGTGTCCGCGAAGAGGGCGGTGGCGGCCTGTACCTGCTGATCTGGGGTGCCGGCCTCGGCCTCTATCTGGTTCTCGTGCCGGAAGGCAACCACAAGCTCCACTACTACCAGCTGCCCTTTGTGCCGGTCTGTGCCATGTTGGCGGCTCTGGGGCTGATCACCTGGATCCGTCGTTGCGGGACCCCTTGGGGCCCGAGGCTCGTCATCGCCACCTGTGCCGCCACGGTGGCTTACAGCGCCTGGGTGGCACACGACTATTACCGGCCGGGCAACAACGTCTACCACTACCATCGCAGCGCATGGGAGGCCGGCAGTCTCTTCGACTCCCGGGCCGACGCCGATGCCGTCGTCGTCACCGGAGAGATCGACGACAACGCTGGCGCAAAGTACCGGTCGCAGAACCCGACGCTCCTCTACTACGCGAATCGGAAAGGGTGGCAGATCACGCCGGACCAGTTCCAGGACGAGACGCTGTCGGCCCTTCAGCGGCGTGGCGCGGACCTGTTCTTTGCCGCCGTCGGCTTCGTCCGCCCCCACTCCGAGTTCTGGGAGGC
>PATE01000142.1 GCA_002712305.1 Gemmatimonadota bacterium
GTTTTTGTCAGCATGGTGCCAGGCGCGACGCAATCGGTCTTGCTCCCAGGCGAAGCCGGCCAAAACTCATACGGCATCATCAGTGTGCTTGACTCATCGTGGGAAACTGACGCGTGACCGTGCGACTCGATGGCAAGATCCTCTCGCCATGTGAGGCCGGCGTCTTCGCTGACATACAACACACCCGGCCACTGACCTTGGGCCGTGTCATCGCTTCGTACGACGGCGCAAATGAGGGTGTCTTCACCTATCTGGTGCATGGTGGAGAACCAGAATTGACCGGTCTTGTGACCGACCTCAACTGGAGCGGCCGCTTCGATGATCGAGTGCTCAAGCTGATACGTGACGGTCATGAATACGTCTCCTTGGGCAGGAAGCGCCCGCTGTCGGGGTCAGAAGCCGATCGAAACCCCACCGTCGACGGGCAGGCAGACACCCGTGATGAAGCGGGCTGCCGGCGAGGCCAGAAAGGCCGCCGCCCAGCCGATATCTTCGGGCTCGCCGAACTCATTCAACGGTGTTCGCGAGAGGATTTTCTCGGTGCGTTCGGCGTCCTTGAGCACCGTTTCCTTTGTCATGTCCGTCATGATCCATCCCGGGGCGATGGCGTTGACGCGAACTCCCTTCGGTGACCATTCGACTGCCATCGTCCGTACCATGCCTAGGTGCGCGGACTTGGCCGCAGCGTAGGCGGCTATATTGGGAATGCCGATCAATGATGCCATGGAAGCCATGAAGAGGATGCTCCCTCCTCCGGACACCATCATGCGCGTGGCCGCGTGCTTGCTCAAGGCGAAGGCCCCGCGCACGTGAACGTCGAAAACGCCAAGCATCTCCTCCTCGGTCAGGTCTACCGTCGGCTTCTTCACCGCGTGCCCGGCGTTGTTGATGAGAGCGGTCAGCGGACCGTGCTGCTCTTCGACTGACTCAATCACACCCTCGGCAGCTGAAAAATCGGTGACGTCATGCACGCGAAAATCGGCCTGCGGACCGAGCTTTTCCACGGCCGCCTTCAAGACATCCTCACGACGGCCGCTGATGACCACCTTGGCACCCTGGGCCACGAAGGCCTGAGCACATCCCAGTCCTATCCCGGTGCCACCACCAGTTATCAGGGTGACCTGCCCGGCCAGCTTGAACGGATCTGCGTCTTGCTCCGGCATCATCTGCTCCGTGTTGTATTGAGACTCTGTACCGTATCGTAGAATCAATTCCTTAGAGTATTCATGAAAAGGTAGCTACGTTGTGACCGAAGACGAGAGATGAAATCGAACTCCGGCTGGTCTATGGACAATCACTACGACGTCATCATCGCTGGCGCAGGCGCGGCCGGTGCCATCATCGCCTCCCGGCTTACGGAGGATGCCGACCGCTCCGTGCTCGTTCTCGATGCCGGCCCGGATTTTCCCAACCTGGAATCGCTTCCCGAGGAGATCCGCTACGCCTACGGCCGTGATCGCAACCTCTGGGACCGGGCTTTCGGCGCGGGTACCATGTTCGGATGGGGGTACCGGGCGCGGGCCACCGACCATGCCCCCAATATCTTCGTCCCCCGTGGCAAGATCGTCGGCGGCTCGAGTGCGGTAAACGCGCAGATTTTTCTGCGCGGCATGCCCGAGGACTACGACTCCTGGGCCCAAGCCGGCAGCGATGGGTGGAGCCATCAGGATCTTCTGCCCTTCTTCTGCATGAACGAAACGGATCTCGACTACGGCGACAAAGCCTACCACGGCGATGCTGGCCCTATCCGCGCCCGGCGCTTCAAACACGCCGAACTCAACACCGAACACCGAGCCTTCTACGCCGCCGCCCGCGATGCCGGCTATGCCGACTGTCCAGACCACAACGCCCCCGACACCACTGGTGTAGGACCCCTGCCCTTGAACAACGCCGAGGGCATCCGCTGGAGTACGGCCATCGGCTACCTGAACCCGGCTCGCTCGCGTCCCAACCTCACCATCCAGGCCAATACCCACGTGTGCCGCGTTCTCTTTGATGGCAAGAAGGCCACGGGCCTGCAGGTAGAGCAGAATGGTACCCCCGGCGAAGTTCATGGCGGCGAAATCCTGCTCTGTGGAGGCTCTATTGGTTCTCCCCATGTGCTACTGCTCTCCGGCGTCGGCCCCGCCGCTCATCTCGAGGAAATGGGTGTCCCCACGGTCTGCGACCTGCCCGGTGTTGGACAGAACCTGCGAGAGCATCCCCAGATAGGTGTGACCCTACGAGCCAAGGAACAGTACCTGACAGAGGGCACCGAGCCCCGCCTGCAAATGGGCCTGCGCTACACGGCCACCGGCTCTTCCTTGCGCAATGACATGCTTATCATCCCCGCCTCTTTCGCCACTGAGGAAGGTTACTACACCACTGCCCACTCCAAGCCGCTGGGCTTTTACCTGGTGGGCAGCCTCTACCTGGCCGCCAGCGCCGGCGACCTGACACTTGCCTCCATCGACCCCCACCAGCAACCCATACTCAACTACAATTACCTCGACGACCCATTCGATGCCCAGCGCCTGCGAGAATCCATCCGCATCATCATCGACCTTCTGGAACACGAAGGCCTGAAGGAACTGGTCGCCGAGCGCTTGGCCCCGACCGACGCCCAATTGGCAACGGATGCCGCCCTCGACGAGTGGATCCGCACCAACGTAACTACCAGCCACCACGTTTCTTCCACCTGCAAAATGGGCACCGACCCCCTGGCCGTCGTCGACGGGTATGGCAAGGTCCACGGCCTAGAGAATCTGCGCGTAGCCGACGCGGCGATCATGCCCGACTGTGTGCGCGCCAACACCAACATCACTTCGATGGTCATCGGCGAGCGCATTGCTGATTTCATGCGCCGGGGTCATTGACGCAGGAGCAAGTCATGCATGACCTGGTAATACGCCGCGGAATCGTGATCGATGGTACGGGCCAGGATCGCAGGAACGCCGACGTCGCCGTGGAGGGTGACACCATCGCGGCCATCGGCGATGACATCGGTCCCGGACGACGCGAGATCGATGCGGATGGCTTGATCGTCACGCCGGGTTTCGTCGACATCCATACGCACTACGACGGCCAGGCGACGTGGGACTCGCAGCTGGCTCCCTCATCATTGCACGGCGTTACGACGGTCGTCATCGGCAACTGCGGGGTGGGATTCGCTCCTGTGCGGCCGGGCACCAGCGATTTTCTGATCAACCTGATGGAAGGCATCGAGGACATCCTCGGGGGCCGAGGAGTTCCTCCAATCGCCGGATCCGTTCAGGACGTTTCACCCATCAGGTCCGTGGCGCAAGCTGCTGGACTGGCAGGGAAAGATCCTGTTCCTCGGCGACGTCATCGGCGCCAACACCTACCTGCATGCGCTCGAAGCCTGGCTGCTGAACTACCTGGAGTACAGCCTGGCTCGGGTGACGATCGATGGACAGGAGGAGGAAGTCCCCATCGTGGACTATCCGGGCGGCTGCCGCGAGTGGTACGGACAGCGGAAGGACGCGGCCTATTTCAGGAAGCTCGAGCCCCTTGGCCTCTACCGCGAATCGAAGGTGGGAGAAGCCTCGGTCTCAGTCCTGGATGTTCGGGAGTTTACGCGCGCCATGCACGAAGCCTTGAGCGAAGATCCCGAACTCCTGCTACACAAATCCGCATGTGCGCGATGCGCTCAGGGTCGCTCGCGATTGACGCAGTGGAGCGTGCCGAAGACACTGCCTGCTTCATAGCGACGCCGGACTAGGCCATGCCGCTGCTCGCCCAGCGCTCCCGCAAAGCGGCGCAGGCGGTGGCCACCTCCTGCGCGGAAACGTCGGCCTCCAGGCTGAGGGCTTCCATCGTCCAGGCGCCATCAAAGTCGATGTCCGTCAACGCCTGACCCAACGCCGCCCAGTCGATCACGCCTCGACCTGGTACCCAGTGACAGTCCCTCTCCCCGTCCACGTCCTGAATATGCAGAGCAACGAGGCGCTCCCCGGCGATCCGCGCCTGCTCTGCCGGATCGAGCCCACATATCCGGGCGTGACCGGTATCCAGGCACAGGCCCACCTGCTCAGCCGGAAACCCGGCGATCAAGGCACGCAACTCCTGCATGCTTACCACCGGTCGACAGGGCAGACCGGTCATCGGCAGATTCTCCAGCGCCATGCGGATGCCGGTCGTCTCGGCCACCTTGACCAGTTCGCTGACGGAGGCATGAGCCCGTTCCGCGGCCGCGCCGATATTCTCCCAGCTGTACGCATTCTCATCCGGACCAGGTCGGCCGCTTGGATGAACGATGACCGTGCGACCACCCAGTTCGGCCAGAATCCTCATCGATTTGGTCATCTCGTCGATGCCGTGGCGCCGGATCTCTTCGATCCCGCTGGCGAGATCGATTCCGCTCATCGGAGCGTGCAGGGTGTGAGGGAACAGGCCGGAGTGTTCCAGAGCCGACTTCAGGCGCCCAAGATCCCCTTGCGTCACTTCATCCCACGCCTCCCCTTCGGCCATCAGCTCGGTCTCCTGAAACCCTGCGGTGGCGGTACGCTCCAACGCCTCGATGGGGTCGCCGGTCGGCTTACTGTGAGAATCGAAAATGAACAATCCGGCGCTGAGACTGTAGGTTGGCATGAAGCGATTCTCTTTTCCGTTGTCAGGTTTGGGTGGCTCATCGTGTTCGGTGGTCCGAACAGGATCTATCTCATACCATCTCGTGTGTCGGACTGCGGTTCCAGTTTTGGATCGGTTCTGAAGGGTGCGTAGTGGCCTTCAAAATCGGCAAAGCTGTTCATCTCATCCGTCATATAGATGTGCTTTGTACGATCTAACGCATTGTCAGCGCCATAGTGGTTGCCATCTTTGTCCATGGCGATGAGGTGGATGCCTCGGTGGCGATCGCCGACCAGTGCGTCGAGATCCTGCATGGCCTCCAGGCAGGCTTCTTCATATAGAGGCGCATACCGTCTCAACCGTCGAGATTCAGAAAACCGACCTTACGAAAGTTCGCCGATACTAATGTATGTCGATCCGGCGGGCTGCGCGGAATCGTCATCCTGAGACGACGATCTGGATCAGGGGCTCGTCCTTCGTCACGTGCGGGTGGGTCCACATCATGGAGCATTCCGACGTGTTGACGCGGACCGCTGAGTACTGGTAAAGATATCCTGGTGCGGGGGCCACCAGCGTTGAAGTACTCAGGTCCACATCGCCGATGATGTGCCCGAGGCGCTGCTCGGTGCCGGCCGCACGTCGTCGCTCACAAGGACGCGCAGCCCGCGCGCAACCGCCAGCGATCCCTGCCGCTACGTTGCGAGCTTGTGCGTCCTGCCTAGAAGGCCTTCCATGGGATCCCCACTGGCACTGGAGACCATAAGATCCGAGGATGAATCGATGTCCGTAGCTGAGCCCTACCGCGCCTGGTGGTTCGATCAGGCCCTGCGCCGCGAGACCCCTGACCGGCCCGAGCCGCTGCAGGAGGCGATCGACTGCGATGTCTGCATCGTCGGTGGCGGCTACACCGGTCTGTGGACGGCGATTCTCATCAAGGAGGCGGATCCCGGTCGACGTGTGGTCGTGATCGAGCAGGAGTTGTGCGGCAGCGGTGCATCCGGAGCCAATGGTGGCTGCATGCTGACGCTGGCGACTAAGTATCTGTCCTTGATCAAGTTCTATGGCCAGAGCGAGGCAGCCCGGCTGGTCAGGGCCTCCGAGCAAGCGGTCTTTGAGATTCGAGACTTCGCCCGCAAACACGCGATCGACTGTGATCTGCGGGTGGATGGCGCCCTGTACATGGCGACCAACCAGGCACAGGTGGGCGGCCTGGATGTCGTGCTCGGGGCACTGGACGAGGCGGCGATCAACAGTTGGGACGAGATGACGCCGGCCCAGGCGTCTACCGTGGCAGGAACGCAGGATCTGCTGGAAGCACACTTCTCGAAGGCTGCCGGCAGCGTGCAGCCCGCCCTGCTCGTGCGTGGTCTGGCTCGCGTGGCACGCTCGATGGGTGTGGTGATCCACGAGGACACGTCCATGCGTCGCCTGGAGAAGGGGCCCGAGCCCCGCGTGATCACCGAACACGGCAGTGTGAAGGCGACGAAGGTTGTTCTGGCGGTCAACGCCTGGATCGCCACCCTCATGCCTCGCTTCCGTCGCACGATCACCCTGGTCAGCTCAGACATGGGCATCACCCGGCCCTGCCCGGAGCTGCTCGAGCGCATCGGACTCGATCACGGGGCCTCGGTATGCGACGGGCGGATCTTCGTCCACTACTACCACGCCACCAGCGATGGCCGGCTGTTGTTAGGAAAGGGCGGGAACACCTTCGCCTATGGCTCGAGGATGATCCGGTCTTTCTTCGAGCCCAGCACCTACGAATGGCAGGTCCGTGGTGCCGTGGACCGCTTCTTTCCCGAGTTGCGTGACACGCCTCTGGAAGCCTGCTGGAATGGCCCCTCCGATCGCTCGACGACGGGTCTGCCCTTCTTCGGCCGTCTCCCCGATCACCCCGGTGTGCTCTACGGCTTCGGCTACTCGGGCAACGGCGTGACCCAATCTCTGCTGGGCGGCAAGATTCTGCGATCCCTCGCGCTGGGTCTCGACGATGAGTGGAGTCGGTCCGGCTTCACCGGGGGACCACGCGGGAAGTTTCCACCTGAGCCGATCCGGTGGACCGGTGCCATGCTGGTGCGCAACGGCATCCGCCGCAAGGAGGCGGCCGAAGACGCCGGGCGAACCGCGTCCCGCCTCGACACCTGTCTGGCCCGTTTCGCTCAGGCCGCCGGCAAGGCCGACAGCGGCTGACACGTAGCGCCGCGAAGGACCTTATTCAACCTGATCGGTTCCTTTGCCGATGCGTTGGAGCAGTCCTGCAGAGGTATGTGTAGGCGGAGAGTCTTCTTCGGAGGAGAGAAGTGCAGATGCAAATAGACACCCTTGCAGACTGGCCAAGGATCAAGGGAATCGACAGCGTCGCCGTCGAGCAGCGAGGTCTACTGAGGATCCCGGTAGACTTCGGCGATGGGGATGGAACAACGCGCTCGCTTTTCGTCCTGCGAGGATGAGAGGATGGCCCTGTGTTTCATCTCCTCGCAGGGCAGCACGGAAATGAGCTGAATGGATGCGCGGCGGTCGATGCATTCATCGAGGAGTTGGATCTGTCAGAATTGAAGGGAACTGTGCTCGCCGTGCCGGTGGCGAATCCGGTGTGTGTTGCGCAAGGACGTCAGTATCCAGATTTCGACGACGGCTTGCAGAAGAATATGAACCTGCTCTGGCCGGGCGGGCCCGACGGCACGTACATCGAGCGCCTGGCCTGGGCGATCTGGGAGAATGGCCTGTCCGATGCTGACTGGTGTCTTGACGTGCATAGCTGGAAGCGCTGGCAGGCGCCGGCCGCGCTTTTCAGCAGGGAGGGAGACAAACTCGTCCCCATGGGCAAGGCGTCTGGTCTCAGTGTGGTGCGAATGACGGACGCGTATCCGCCGGACAAATACGTCGGGTTCGCCCCGACGGTCGCTCGCCGGATGGGACACGCCATCGGGTATGCCATCGAGCTGAGTGGACAGCAGCGAGTGTTTCCCGATCAGGTCGAACTTGGCTGCAGGGTGATGCGGAATCTCCTCAAACATGCCGGCATGCTGCCAGGCGAACCGCACATCCCACGCCAGGTCAACATCGCCGAGGCCAGTGGGGTCGACGTGCGTTCGCCTAGCGATGGGGTCCTACTTCCGCTGGTCATGCCTGGTGATGAGGTCGCCGAGGGACATCCCTTCGCCCGATTGATGCGCCTCGATACCGGCACGTCCGATCTGCTGACCAGTCCGGTCGATGGTGTGGTCTTCAAGCTCGGTCCGCTCGACAAGATCCAGAAAGCGATGGATATAGAAGGCGCCACGAAGAAAGATCGATACGACCGAGACCCCAGCGGCCCTGTCCGGGCGGACGAGCTGGTGGCAGTGATCTATGAAATCGCTGCCGGATGAGCCGAGGCCGGCTCAGTCGGTCCTGGTCCGAACGAGCGTCATGATCTGCCGGGTCTTCTCGAGATGAGCCGCCTCGATCTCGCCGGAGCCGACCCCCCGGATCGCTCAGACCCTCGCCTAGGCGAGGGTCCTATATCCAGAAAATGGGGTTGCTCACCATACCCGTGAGATAGTCCACCACGAGCCAGCCGCCGCTGATAAACATGCGTCCCACGATCAGCCCGAGGAAGAAGTCACGACTGCGTGTGAACACGGCGGCCCCGCCGTATTTCAGGATGATCACCTTGATCACCCAGGCGAAGAAGATGCTGAACCACATCCAGTCCACGACCCAGCTGGTCATGATGGGGAAACCGATAGGGTGCAGGGGCCACCAGAGGAATCGCTGGCGCACCCACGTGAGCAGGAGCATGGCGCCAGCGCCGAGTCCGCTGAAGCCGAGGCCCGACCAGTAGGTGCCCTCCATATCGAGCCCATGGAGGGCGGTGCGGGCGATGACAGCGGGCATGCTCTTGAAGAACCAGCCACTGGAATTGATACCACCGTCTTGATAGGCGAGAGACAGGATCGTGTACATCGAGCCCGCCAGGCCGAGAAGGATAGCGATGGCGATGGCCTGCGAGACGATGCGGCGACTGTGTTTGCTCATGCCCTCGATCAGCTTCAGACCGTTGGCGACGACACCCATGAGGAAGACGCGAATGTCGGCGGCGAAGATGTAGCCGAGAGAGAAGTTGGTCGCCGCCTGGGCGCCGATCAGTTTGCCCCCCAGGCCGAAGATCATGAAGTCGCTGGCATTCATGGGTGTGATGATGGCAGCCACCCCTGATTCGGCGACCACACGCGACAACCCCGTGAACACGGTCATGAGGATGGCGATGTAGAGGATCGCCGCCCACAGGGGTGTGCCGAGATAGACGAACCAGCCCACCATCGTCATGGACCCGATCAGCACGCCGGCCACGGCCGCCCGATACGACATGATCTCGTCATCGTCGCTAAGATTCGTGCGTCTGCCGAGAAAACTGCGCCAGACTTCCGTCAGGTGTTCCCGACCGACCCAGAGGCCGATGGCGACGAAGACGACGAGGGCTCCCATGCCCTGGTAGTTGATCAGCTCAGAGACGCGAACGGACCAGACATCCTGCTGTTTGGTGACGCCGTTGGCGACGAGAAACGCCTTCTCCACCTTCGACAGCAGGGCGAACCCCCAGATGCCCATGGCGATATCAGGTCCGATGAGATAGCTGAAGCCGACGACGGCGAAACTGAGGGTCATGTTCAGGGACTGGCCGAACCCGATGGGTATCGTCCACGCTGTGGGAATGACAGGAAAGCCGCCGAGATACTTGTTCAGCCCTGTTAACAGCCCCACGAGCATGGGCAGCGCCGCACCGGCCCACATGGCCTTGCTGCGAAAGAAGGGGTTGAGCGCTCGGTCGGGGTCTTCGCCGCGGATCATGACCTGCGCCGCCTGCACCAACGGATACGACAGACGCTCCCGATCCATCCACTGGCGCCGCAGGATGACGACGGTGCACACCATCGTCACATAGAGGGAGATCAGGAAGATCATCCACATCCCCATGGGTCGCAGCCAGACGGTCCAGGGGATCAGGAGTTTCACCTTCCCCATGCCCTCGAAGAAGTCGGTGTTGTTGTTGCCGTCGTTGACGACGATCTCGGGCGGCAGGTGGGGGATGAGCAGTTCGGCCCACTTGTTCTCGGGGCTCGCGTAGTAGAAGAAGCCGCTGATGGCGGGCAGGATGGTCTCACACAGGCCCATGGTCGAAAGAGATGCAACGACGACGAGCATGATGTAGACGACGATCAGTTCCGAGCGGTTCAGTGCCATGTTGCGGCCCGAGATGGCCAGCACGGCGTTGGCGGTGAAGGCGACGACAAGGAAGCTGCCGAACAGGACACCGGGCGAGTGCAGTACGACTTCGTCGTAGGGCGCGAAGTGGACGAGCCAGGCCGCGGCCGAAGCGACGGCGACGACGACACTGACCGCCACATTGCGTGCCGCCAGCTTGAACAGCGAATTGAGCCCACCTACAAGCACGAGGAAGACAAAGATGGCCCCCGGCGTGCTGAAGTCGAGGGTCATGTAACTGCCCTTGATCACGATGTCGGCGTAGTTGGCGCCCACAGCGAGGAAGAAGGACAGGAAGGATCCGATCGCCAGGGCGCGACCGGTCAGAGGCTGATGATCCTCGGCCTCGTCGTCCGTGACGGAGACGCCGCGCATCGAGAGATAGCGCCGAAAGTCATCGGGGATGCCGATGCGCATGTGTTACACAACCTCGCCCCGCGGGAAGGCGGCATGAACGGCTATACATCGCCACGAGGGCGAACAAAGCCAGGATGAGCAGATCTGTTAGAGTACCCGCCAGCGTTGCGCTGACCGACAAATCATCGTGAAAATGTGGGATTATATCCAGGGGACCGGTTCCTGGGACATGCCTTGATCGATGCCGAACAGGTGATAGCTGACAACTGGGGGGGAGGTCCTGACCCAGATCGAGGTGTGGGCGCTGCGCTGAATGACTTGCGCTCGGACCCCCACTATCTGCACAATCTGGCCGAGGAACCAACAATTTGCCCTTACCGATGTGTGAGCCGGACAGGCGACACAGGACCAGGAGAATCTCATGAGCACACCCCTACTGATCGTCAGCAGTGTCATGGACGAGGACGGACTGTCCGTTTTCCACGTCGCAGACAGTGACGGGCGTCTCGAGCTGGTCCGGCAGAATGGCGGCGTGAAGCAGCCGTTCTATTTCGACGTGCATCCCAACGGCAAGATGCTGTACAGCATCAACGATCCCGATGGAGAGACGCTCGTCGCGGCGATGACCTTCGACCGAGAGTCGGGCGCGATGGAACTCATCAATCAGCAATCGACCCAGGGCCCGTACCCCTGCTACGTCGAGGTAGACCCCACAGGGAAGGCCGTCGTGGCGGCCAACTACAACGGGGGCAGTGTGATCAGTTTCCCCATCGAAGACTCCGGCGCCTTGGGCGATGCGGGCACGTTCATACAACATGTGGGCAGCAGCATCGGACCCCGGCAGGGCGAGGCCCACGCCCACTGCTTCAAGATTTCGGCAGACGGACGCTTCGCCTTTGCCGCCGATCTGGGTACCGATCAGGTGATGATCTACGCTCTCGATGCGGCCGAGGGCACCCTGACGCCGGGTGAACAACCTTTCGCCCGTGTCATCCCCGGGGGAGGACCCCGTCACTTTACCATCGCTCCGAACAACCGGCACGCCTACGTCATCAACGAGATCGGCAATACGGTGACCGCCTTTGACTACGATGCCGAGCGCGGTCTGCTGCTGGAGCAGGGGACGGTGACGACCATCCCGGAGGACTTCGATGGTGTGACGCACACAGCGGATCTGTGTCTGACGCCGGACGGTCGATTTCTGTATGGGTCGAATCGTGGCCACGACAGCCTGGCCATGTACGCCGTGGATGCAGAGACAGGTGCCCTTGAGCCGATTGGCATCGAATCGATGGGCGGGCCCTCGCCGCAGAACCTGACCATGTCGTCGGATGGGAGACTGCTGTTTGTCGCGCTGTCGACGAGTGGGAAGATCAGCTCCTATCGTATTGACCAGGGCACGGGGGCCCTCATGCTGACCCATCAGATCGACGTGCCGTCACCGATGTGTTCGAAGCTGGTCTGATCGCACTGGCTCTGCTGATATCGTTTGTCGGGTTCCCTCGACGGCGACTCGTCTGGCGATCTGAGCGGGATTGCCGTCTAAGCCTGCGCGATCAGCGCCAAGGCGGCGTTGACCGTCTGCTCGGGGTCGCCGAAAGCGCTATGGCCATTGCCGTTGCTGGGACTCTGCGGGGACGTGCTCACACAGGGTTCTCCCGGACCGATTGGTCAACAATTAACTCGAAATCTCACGGTTTTTTCTGAAACCTCGAAAACGGACGATTTCCTGACAGGTTCTGTGTGTCACAGCGGGGACTTCAGTCCAGCAGGGGGGCGGCCCGGAGTTCGTCTGACCAGCCCTTCCACATGTCCTGCGCGGGGGGTTCCGACTGGGTCGTCTCCCAGTCATCCTTGCGGAAGTCGTAGAGCACGGCTTGGCGGATACGTCGCGTCGTATTGGGCGCGGCCATGTGGCCGATTCGATGGTGCCACAAGACGACGTCGCCTGCTTTTCCATAACAATCGACGGAGGGCCCGGCGCCGATCTCTGCCTTGTCCGGTTCGTAGCGCTCGTTGGGTTCGCGCTGATAGGCGGTCTCGAAATCGTAGTAGAAGCGCCGATGGCTACCTGGCCAGACGCGGAATCCCCCACCCCCCGGGTCGACGTCGTCCATATAGGCGACCACGCCAAAGTGGAAGGGGTGGGCATCGACATGGCAGCCAAGGGGAGGTGTCTCGTGGTCGCCGTAAGGCAACGTGCAGTAGATCCCGCGCACTCCCGTCGGTTCGACAAGACGGTTGCGACCCAGAAGCTGCTGGGCGAGATCCCACACGGTGCGGTTCTTCGGGAGCATCTCAACCATCCACGGTTCCGGCCCAATCTTTCGGTATTGCCAGCGGAATCCACGCCGGTAGTTGTCCCGGTCGTCGCTCTCCTCTTCGGTCGACACGGGACCCACCCAACTGGTTGGATCATCCCGACGCATGGAAGGTGGCGCAGCGTCCCACAAGCGCGCGCGCGCCTTGGCCAGCAGGGCCGGGTCGAGGATCTGCCGGAGGATGAGGTATCCGTGGGTCTTGAAAAACGACAATTGGTGGTCGCTCAACGGAGGGGTCGTCATCGGTTTTCCTGCTCACTCACCATGGAGCATCTGTTCACTGTCCAGTGTTTCGGCAAGGTGCGTCCGCAAGTACCAATCGGCCATAATCTTCTGCGCAGGTTTGTTCTGTGGCGTGAAGCCATCATCGCCATCTCCGCCTGAGCGCTCGTGCTGAGGAAACCACTTCCACCAGTAGGCGCCGGCCACCCAAGGTAGATCCCATGTGGCTTGAAAGAACGCTTCATATGCCGCTGCCTGCACACGGCGGCCCTCCGTGTCTCCGCCACCGTCCACCTGACAAGAGCGCGCGCCCTCTGATCCTGCCTCAGAATCAGGCAGTGGGGGCCTCAAATGCCGAGTTTGTGCGTACGTTCTGCTGCTTGCCCGATATTCACCTCTCATAAGGGACCAGCACAGCGTGACCGACCGCGCCGCCCAACTCCGCAACATTGCCATCATCGCCCACGTCGATCACGGGAAGACGACCCTCCTCGACGGCATGCTGAAGCAGACGAATGTCTTCCGTGCCAATCAGCAGGTGAACGATCGTGTTCTCGACTCCAATGATCTGGAGCGTGAGCGGGGCATCACGATTACGGCGAAGAATACGGCCGTCGACTACAAGGACAAGACGATCAGTCTCGTGGATACACCGGGGCACGCCGACTTTGGCAGCGAGGTCGAGCGGATACTGAACATGGTAGATGGTGTGCTGTTGCTGGTGGATGCCGTCGAGGGTCCTATGCCGCAGACGCGTTTTGTGTTGCGTCACGCCCTGCAGCGTGGGCTCAAGGCGATCCTGGTGGTGAATAAGATCGATCGCCCCGCCGCGAGACCGCATTGGGTCGTGGATCAGACGCTGGATCTGTTCATCGACCTGGGCGCTTCCGACGAGCAGGCGGACTTTCCAGTTTTGTACACGCAGGCCCTGGCGGGACGAGCTGGCACAGAGCCCGACGAGCTCGACGATGATCTCGGCCCGCTGTTCGAGGCGATCGTCGATCACGTGCCGGCACCGACGGTCGATGCCGATGGTCCACCGCAATTGCTGGTGACGACCCTTCAGTACAGCAGTTATGTGGGCAAGATCGCCGTGGGGAAGCTGTCGGGTGGTTCGCTGGCGCCCGGGCAGACGGTGGCCCACATCAATGCGGCGGGTGAGATTGTTTCATCGCGAGTGGGAGAAGTGTTCACCTTCCGGAATCTGAAGCGCGAGGCACAGGAGCAGGTCTACGCCGGCAGTATCATCGCCGTGTCAGGGATCGACGCCGTCGGCATCGGCGACACCATCACCGATATCGATGATCCACGCCCCCTGCCGCCCATCGAAGTCGAGCAGCCGACGGTACGTATGACCTTCGCCATCAACACGAGCCCCTTCGCCGGGCGAGAAGGTAAGTACGTCACAGGACGTCAGATCCGTGAGCGACTGCTGCTCGAACTCGAGCAGAATGTCGCACTGCGCGTCGAGGATGCCGCCACGGCGGGGCAATGGGTTGTCTCAGGCCGCGGCGAACTCCATCTGGCGATTCTGATCGAGACGATGCGGCGAGAGGGATACGAGTTCGCCGTCAGCCAGCCCGAGGTGATCTACCACGAGGGCCCCAATGGGCGCGAAGAGCCCTTCGAGGAGGTTTACGTGGAGGTGCCCGCCGACCATCAAGGCACGGTCAGCGAAATGCTGGGCAAACGCCGGGGCCGTCTGGCCGACGTGCGACACACGGATACGAGCCTGGTCCACAACACGTGGATTGTGCCGACACGAGGCATGCTCGGTTTCCGCCAGCCCTTCCTTACGGCAACGCGGGGCGAGGGCATCTACCACTCGCTGTTCCACGAATACGCCTCGATGGCTGGTGCCATCGAGACGGCATCCTTCGGCTCTCTTGTATCGGGTTTCACCGGGCCGACGACGGCGTATTCTCTGACGAATCTCAAGCAGCGAGGCACGTTCTTTGTGCCACCCGGCGAAGAGGTCTACGACGGTCAGGTCGTGGGCGAGCACATCCGGCCAGAGGACCTGGTCGTCAATCCCGTGAAGGCGAAGGTTGGCACGGGCCACCGTGTGACGCAGACGAAGGAAGCCGAACAACTGCCGCCGCATCGGAAGATGTCGCTGGACGATGCGATCGAGTATCTGTCGGGAGACGAGCTACTCGAGGTGACGCCCGAGTCGCTGCGGATTCGCAAGAAGGAGTTGGTTCACGTGGTGCGTGAACGAGCCGCCAAGAAGGCTAAGGCCGCTTAGCCGTCTCAGCGCACTCGCATCAACTTGCCGTGCCGCACCTGGTCGCCGACCTGCAGGCGGATCAGATACACGCCACTGGCGATGGTACGACCCGCCTCATCTCACCCATCCCATCCCTGTCGGTAGCGGCCCAGATCCATCTCGGTGTCTACGAGAACGCGGGTCAGCTACCCCTGAATGTTGAAGACCTCAAGTCGGACCCGAGCGCGTGCCGGCACATCGAAAGAGATGGCGGTGCGTGTGAAGGCCGGGTTCGGTTGTCCCAGCGCCAGGGTCACGGCCAGGGGTGCAGCCGCATCGTCTGGTTCAGAGATAACCGTGTCTCGCATGCCACCTTCAGAGATCGGCAGTTGAACGTCAGTACATGGGGAATTTGCCGCCGCACCGTTGGCGTCGTGGAGACCATGGTCAATCGAAGTGCGTCAGCGTCGAAAGCTGTGCGCCCACTCTGATCTACACGCACGCTGTTGACGAACTCTCGCGAGGCGAAGCTCCAAAAGCCGATCAGGTTGCCTTCCTCCTCGTCTCGAACTCTCCACATCAGCAGATGCTGACTGTCGCCACTGATCCCCAATGGGCCTGAATCGGGGTAGCCGAAAACACCGATCTCTTCCAGGGGATCGAGGCGCCACACGTGGGTGCCCGCATAGGAACTGGAGGAGTTGTAGAGAACGGCGTATTGCTCGTCGGGGTTGACGAGGATGCGGGCCGTTCGATTACCGGGTTGGGGCATGACCGCGAGGCTCTCGCCGGTATTCAGATCCCAGAGTCGCGCTGTGCCGTCGTCGGTGCCGGAGATGAGCCGACGCTCGTCGGAGAACACCTGCATCCCCACATTGTCTTCGTGCACGAGCAACTCTTCTTCGACGAAATCGGGCAGGCGCCACACCCGGATCGCACGGAATCCATTGCTGGCGACGAGTCGTTCCACGCCCTGAAAGACGAGCTTCCGAACCCACTCGCTCCGGCCCTCAGCCACAAGCGACCAATCCGCCGTGGACCAGACCTTCATCCTGCCTGTCCGATCACCGGTGGCCAGCAGAGAGTTGTCGTCACTGAAGACCAAGGCTGTGACCCAATCCACATGGCCCGTCAGGGTCGCGACCTCGGAGAAGGTCTCCATGTCCCACACGACGACGGTTTCGTGTCGGCATAGTTCATCACGAGCCATCGGGAATTGGGCGAGAACACCGGATCGGTGTCTCGATGAAACGGACCTGTATCAAGTCGCAGATGAGCCACATCTGCAAGAGATGCCACGTCGTAGACGCAGATGCCATCGCTGCCCGACGTGATGACACGCTGTCCGTCAGGGGACAGGACCAGAGCTTCGATGGAACCGCGACCCAAGCTGCGCGGCGGATCGTCGAACTGAGCATCTGCCATCTGAGGGCCCAACACGTGAAGGCCCAACATCGTCACCAGGCACAGAACGGCCTGCAAGAGATGGGAAGCGGGGTGGCTCTGAGACCTCACCGAAACTCCGGTTCGTCACGTCCCCAGGCATTGTCACGGACGTTGACGCGTTCTTCGCAGCGGATCGCACCGCGCTCGGTCCGTTGACGAAACCAGTTTCGCTCGATGAGGGTTTCCTCTTCGGAGACACCGCGAATGACGATGGCGCAACGGCGGGTGGCCCAGAACGTGTTGTGGTGAATGTGCATCCAGCCACCGGCGACGTTCGTGCCATCCTTGCGATCACGCCCTCCGTGCATGTCGAAGCAGTGACTCAGCGTGCGTCCGAGTTCGACATTGTGTCGCGCTTCATATCCAGAACCCGATCGACCCGTGCCGGCGATGGAGTGCCGATTGGAGTTGAAGAGGTTGCCTTCGATAAGGGAGCCGGCGCGATCGTGGCTGACGCCGTATCCGAGGCCGTTGTACTGATTGTGGTGGATGAAGTTGTGCTGCACCCGATGGCCCTCACCCTTCATCAGATGCACAGCGGAGTGACTCCACCCGGCCAGTTCGCAATTGTCGACGCGTAGCTGATCGCTCTGGGTCTCGATGCCGACGGAGATCGGGAACTTGTAGTAGTAGTCATGTCCCCCGTGTCCCTCGTGGAAAGAGCGATCGTGGTGTTCGAGGCAGCGACGTGGATTGGGTCCCTGAATGCGCAGACCGGTAACGCGGGCATCGGCGCCGCCGACTCGAATCAGCGGTCTTGTCGCAAAGGCGTCGGAGCGGATCAGCCCCCCGGAAGAGCCGTCTACGCCTCGATCACTGGCAAGGGTGACGCCGCCAGGCACTTCGAGTACGAGTTGCTCGATGAATACGCGCTCGGTGCACTCGATGGTGGCGTCACCGTCGATGAACACCGTTTCTCCGGACCGGGCTGTCGACAACGCTTCGAGCAGTTCGTCGAGACGCGTAACGGGAGAGCCCGTGGCGCGTACGATGTCGGTGTAGCCAACTCCTCCTCCGAGGGGTCTGCCACGGCGAGCCGAAGCACCGCATGCTTTTCTCCCCGATCCAGTGGATGGAGACTCGTGCAACGTAGGTCGGGCGTTAAACATGACGGACTCAGTGAAAGAGTAGGGGGGCAGGACGAACGGATCGACCTACAACGTGGCGCCCAGGGTAAACTCAGCCCGACAGATGTGACAGTGGCTGGTCGTGCACCTCGACGAGAGAATCGCCTTGGATTGATGCGATCTCCTGCTGAACGGCCTGTACACCGGCCACATCATCGTGGACTTCGATGGTCATCTCGATCACATGTGAAGCTTCTGGAGCCAGCGACAGGAGTCGCCCCTGATCCCGTTCGAAAGTCTTGGAGTTGGGGTGGTCGGTGCCGGGTTCGAGACCGGTGACATAACCGTCGCCGGTGGAGGCCGTGTTCTTCCATTGGCTGAAGCAAGGCATCTGCTTCGTGTTGTAGCGCACGACGACGCCGCGATCGCCTCCGGCATTGCGCAGCATGGACAGGGTGTTGCCGTCGCTGGTCGCAAGGGGCTCATACCAGTACACCTGCTCGATGAACCCATCGGTGGGGCCCAGATAGTCCGCGTAGGAACCGATCCCCTCGACGGCACGTGCATCTCGCGGCGCTACGAGTCGTGCAGGCATCTCCAGGCGTGAGCCTTCCTCGAGAAAGGGCGGACCGAAGTTACAGTGGTAGAGCAATTCGAACTCCGCGTTCACCGCTTTGAGATTGGTGACCGTGTCGACGATGGTGAAGGCATTGCTGCCACATACGGTGGAGATCTCGGTGTGTAGTTCGAAGCCCGGATAGAAGAGGGCTGCTTCCACGCAAATACCCGCGACGATGATTCTCGGTCGACCACCTCCTTCACTTTTCTCGATGCGGACCTCCACACGAGACGCAGGGGTGTTGGCGATGCGTCCGTGTAGGGTGAGTTCCACTTCGGAAGGCACACCATTGTTGTTGAGCACGACGTCCGTCCCCGGCGCGCCGTTGCTATCGAGACCGCAGCGCACGATGACCTCGTCGAAGCCGGTGAGCCAGCCGAGACCGCCGCGATCCTGCAGGTTGACGAATCCGGGATGCACGGGACCGGGCACCGGCGCCTGCCAACCCACGTCGAGATCATGATAACGGCCGCGCCAGATGCCCATGCCTCGTGTCGGCAAGATCGTGTACGAGAACTCGCCGTTGTCTACTTCGACGATGTCGACACCATCGCAGTATCCGCCACGTAGAGCGCGTTTGCGGATCGAGGCACCGGTGTGACCGATCTGGTCACCCGTCCATTCGGCCGCTTCGACCCAGACTCCCTGGTGAGTGTCGGTGAGCACAGTCGGTTCGGTCATCAGAATCTCCGGTCAAGCAGTCGTTGTTTCATCGCTTTCATGTGAACACCCGGAGCCGAACCACCCACGGGCGGGGGCTCACCACATGCCACGGTCAATTCGGGTCTGGCCAATGTCGCCACTGCCACATCGTAATCGGCACGAGCAATACAAAGAACACGGCCCAACCGAGCAACAGGCCGCCGCCGAGGCCAAACGCCTGCTGGGTGAGGTGGGTCGTCACCAAAAGGGGCAGCAGGGTGATCATGAGCATGGGCACGGTGCGGGACATCATCCAGAGGCTGTAGCGGGCTTCGTAGGAACCGACGACGCTGACGAGGGGGAACAGCGACGCGAAACCTCCCAGGTTCCCCTTGATCACGACGAGGAGGGCGACCACGACGAGGATGATGGGCAGCTTGACGAAGACGGGCAGTGACGTTCGATGGGCGCGTTCGGCGCGGGACTTGGTGCCGAAAAACACGCCGAGTCCAAAGAGGAACACGACCACGACGCTGATCCAGAAGGTGGTCTCGTCACGCGGAGTGATCTGGGCGGCGAAATAACCCAGCGCGATATAGATCATCAGGCCCGTGGGGATGGCCATGACGATGGGCACGCCGACGCGGTCGTGCAGCAGCCGAATGGAATGGGAGTACACGAAAAGGATGACGAGAGCGAGCACATTCGTCGCATCCACGTCGAGACCGAGAGACAGGGTGACGATGGTGAACGGAAAGGGCAGCGTCATCATCACCGACTTCGCCTTCGGAGAGGCGGCGTAGGCGAGGATCGCAGTCTGCAGTGAGACGACGATGACGAGGATCACGTCCCATCGATTCAGGGCGAGGCTGAAATCGAAGGTCATCGTATCAGCTGTCGGTCAGATTCGGGCATCGCGGAAACATCGGCCCTGGCGCCGTGGGGTGCCACCTCGGGAGGATGTGGACGTGCTGCAGCAGATTCGCACCGCGGCGGGTCCAGGCACTCGGCTGATGCTCGATCTGGGGCGACCCACTCCACTCGACGAAGCGATCCAGGTCGCGCGCCTGATCGAGGGGTCCGGTGCGAACATCTTCTGGTGGGAAGAACCCCTGTGCAGCACGGACGATCTGGAGAATCTCGCCGAACTGCGGCAACGCAGCGACCTGGCCATCGCGGCGGGCGAACGGGAGATGACGGCCTTCGCCTGTTATGGGCTGATTCAGCGACGCGCCGTCGATCTGCTGCAACCGGATCTGACGTGGGTGGGTGGGCTCACCGAAGGACGGCGGATTGCCGAGGCAGCGCGGCTGGCGCGCTTGCCGTGGGTGCCGCACTGCTGGGGCACGGCGCTGCACTTTGCGGCGACGGTGCACTGGGTCGCGGCTTCGCCCGAGGGGTTGCTGTGCGAGTATCCCATCACACCACGAACGGCACAGACGCGCGAAACGAAGACGCCGAGTCCGATGATGACGGATCTGGTTCGTGAATCTGTGAAGATCATCGACGGCAAGGCGATCGTGCCGACAGGACCTGGACTGGGTGTCGAGCTCGACGAAGATGCGCTGGCTCGATATGACCTGACGCACAGGTAGGGCAGGGTTCTGCTTGATTATAGATACACACACCCACCTGTTTGCCGCCGATCTGGATCGGTATCCCACCGATCCGGCCACCTCATACCAGCCCGAAGTTTCGGGCTCGGTGGAGCTACTGCGGCAACAGATGGACGACTCCGGCGTCGATCGGGCGCTGACCATCTCGCCCTGGCCCTACCGCTGGAACATGGTTTACGTGCTCGACATTCTGCCCGAGAATCGCCGTTGGCTCGCTGTGGCTGTGTTGGTGGACCCCTTTGACGCTGAAGGGCCAACTCAGCTGGAGCGGTATGTGAAAGACCACGGCGTCTGCGGTCTGCGCATTCAGGGGCGGATCATAGAGATGGACCCGGTGGATCAACCCGCCACGACGCCCTTGTGGAAGAAAGCGGCCGATCTGGGGATCACCCTTGACGTGAATGCGTCGCAGGATGAGTACGACGCCGTGGCGTGGCGTGGCGTGGCGTGGCGTGGCGTGGCGAGCACGCGAGTTTCCCGATCTGCGCATCGTCCTCGACCACTGCGGCTACGTGTCGCCGAATCTGTATCCACCCGAGCCGACGGTGGATGCTGTTGTTCGACTGGCGGACTTACCGAATGTGTATACGAAGCTGTCGTTTCTCGGCGCCGCCATTGCTGGCGGTTTTCCCTGCGCAGATGTCCATTGGATGGTACGCAGGGTCGTCGATGCTTTTGGCGCCGAACGCTGTGTGTTTGGCACGAACTCCCCCACGGCGCAGAAGCTTTGGACCTGGTCCTAACTAGTCGCTGACCGTGTTCTCGCGCTGCCCGATGTAGGGGGGCTCGAGAAAACGACTCTGCTGGTCCGTGAGGTCGGTGTATTTGCTCTTGTCGTAGTACCCACGAGACCAGGACGAGTGCCCGGGGCTGTACTTGTAGAGGATGGCGCGTCGCTCGCCGTCAGCTTCCCAGGGCATCGTGCCGTGCACGAGTGCTTCCGTAAAGATGATGACGTCGCCCGCGCCGGCGGGGACGTTGCGCACGTAGTGGGCGTCGCGCTCGTAGATACGGACTTCGCGCGGGATGTCGCCGATGAAGTTGCTCTTGTGAGAGCCGGGGATGCAGCCGAAGCCGCCTCTGCCCTCGGGTGATTCGGTGAGGTTGAAGGTGAACACCGTGAGTCCGTTGCGTAGCACGCCGTTGTGGTGGCGATACCAGTGGTCACCGGCACCGATCTGCGGGCTCGAGCCTCCGTGCAGACCGCCGGCGGCCGAGCCTTTGCGCATGAGGATGCAGTAGTCGTGGTCGAGGCGAACCTGGGGCCCGAGCAGTTCGAGTAGATAGGGGATGAGTTTCGGATGGTCGATGAGTCGCTGGTAGGCAGGTCCCCATTGTGAGACGTTGGACGTGCGATACATCTCGTCTTCCCAACTGCCCGGTGGATCGTCGCAGGGGGCGTTCAGTTCGGCGAGGTGATCGGCGTCGAGGACGTCTTTGACGACCAGGTAGCCTTCGAGGTCGAACTGGAATCTCTCTTCGGGCGTCATTCTCAAGGCTCCTGCCTCAGGGTGTTGCGTGGAGGACGGCTCGGATTGTCGGGACAATTCTACGTGGGAAGGGCGACGAATTCGAGGGCAGAGGCCACTACAATGGCTGAAATCACGCCGGCGATGACGGAAATAACGCAGTTTTTCCGATTTTTGGCCCGCTCGCCACCAGAAAACCAATTGAAAACTTCAGATACGGTCCCAGACAGCCGATGGAGAAAATGGCGGTTGTCTGCATCGCAATTTCCTATACTCTGTCTGAGAGCACTCCTTCACCGGATGCCAACAGACACGGGGACCGGACCTTAGAGCATCAGTTTCTCGTGTGTCGCGCAGACCGGCACCGAACCGGAGTTTCACAATGGCAGAGGTTGATCGCCAAGCGGATGGCGGCGCCGAAGGCGAAGAAGAGCCTGGAATACCGACAATGCAAAAGGTGGCGATTCTCTTCGTCGCTCTAGGCCAGGAGGCCTGTGGAGAGGTCATGAAGTTCCTCTCCGATCATGAGATCGAAGAGATCACCCAGGCGGTCGCCAACCTCAAGACCGTCAGCGTCGAGATGCAGGACGAGGTCCTGGAGGAGTTCGAGCATCACCTGCTTGCTGGAGAGTGGGTGTCGCAAGGTGGTCTGGACTTCGCCCGTGGTGCTTTGGAGCGTGCGGTCGGCCCTCGCCGTGCGCAGGAGATCCTCGACAGGGTCTCCAGCACCGTCTCCTCCGGTTTCTACCTGCTCAAGAACGTGGCGCCTGAACAGGTGGCACCCTTCATCTCGCAGGAGCATCCGCAGACGATCGCCCTGATTCTGTCCCAGCTGGAGCCCGCTCAATCCTCCGGTATTCTCTCGCAGTTGCCCGAGCGTATGCAGGCGGATGTGGCGTATCGCGTCGCCACGATGGAAAACATCACACCCGCTGTCCTGAAAGAAATCGAAGACGCCCTCGAAGCGTCACTGCGTGACATCCTGGGTGGTAACCAGGACGTAGGTGGCCCGAAGGTCGTGGCAGACATTCTCAACCTCACCGGTTCCAGTGTCGAGAAGAACGTGCTCGACCAGATGGACGGTCAGGATCCGGAAGTGGCCGAAGCGGTGCGCAACCTGATGTTCACCTTCGCCGACATCAACAAGCTCACCGATCGCGAGTTGCAGATTCTGCTGCGCGAGGTGGACCAGAAAGACCTGGTTATCGCGTTGAAGGCGGCCGAAGAGGAACTGAAGGACAAGATTCTCGGCAATATGTCAGAGCGTGTGCGCACATTTGTCACGGAGGAGATGGAGTTTCTTGGTCCCATGCGTTTGAGCGAGGTGGAAGAGGTGCAGCTGCGGATTGTGCAGCAGGTGCGTCAGCTCGAAGAGCAGGGCCAGATTACGATCGCGAGCGGGGACGCCGACGACTCCTTCGTCTAAGACCGTCGCTTTACGAAGCGCAGATCTCAAGAGGTGAATCGGCTCCGGGTGCCATGCGCATTCGGAGCCGATTCTGTTGTGAGGTGCGTCTTGGTGTGTCGGTCGGGCCCTCGGATGCCTTCGGCGTCTGTGCGCCTTCGATCGATGGTGGGTCACTGCTGGCAGGTGGCGCAGCGGGTTGTCGAGCCCGACGGGCTCTGAGTCCTCTGGTGACTGACGAGGGGATGGGCGGCGCCGATGACGGCCTCCAGCATGCCGAGGGACCGACCGATAGCAAGGCCGCTCCCGTGTGGCGCCTTTCACTCACTGATGTGTGGCATCGGTGCCAATAGGCCAGATGGTGGTAGCACCTGCTGTGAGGTGGGGACCGTTGGTCTGTTTCTTGCGTGCCGGCGCGCCAGCACGCCGTGATAGCGCACCAGGTTGAGGCTTGCCATCCAGAGCTCCACCCATCGCCCCGGCGATCCTGGATCGCCAACTCGAATTCGACGAAGCTGCCTGAGTCGCCGTCGCCCTGCGCGACGGCTCAAGAGGATGGGGCTGTGCCCGAATCCAAGTGCCTGGATACACCGCGAGGCGCGGTGGCCTCTGACCCACCAGAA
>PATE01000143.1 GCA_002712305.1 Gemmatimonadota bacterium
CAACAGGCGCTGGGCCACCTGTGTCTTGGACATTTCGAGGCTGAATACAGCGACCCCCGTACCTGAATCGACGGCCGCATTGCGCGCAAAGGCCATGGACAATGCGGTCTTCCCAACACTTGGCCGGGCGGCGAGAATGATCAGATCACCCGGCTGGAATCCAGACGTCATGTCATTCATGTCGCCAAATCCCGTATCGACACCCGACACCGTGCTGACCCGTTCATGGGCACGTTCGATGTGCTCGAAGGTCTCGTGCAGGACCGTCTCAAGAGACTCGAACCCCTGGCTGAGACGGCGTTCAGAGAGACTGAAAATCCGCTGCTCTGCCCAATCGATCAGTTCGTAGACATTGCTCTGACCTTCGTAGGCACGATTGGCAATCTCTGACGATGCCTCGATCAGACCTCGACTCAGACCCCGATCGACGACAATCTTGGCATGGTGTTCGAGATTCGCGGCTGAGGCCACGCCCGCGGCCAACTCGGCCAGATAGACCACTCCACCGGACTCGTCGAGGCGTCCAGCGGCTTTGAGCTCTTCGGCAACGGTGAGTTGGTCTACAGCCTCACTGCGTTCGTAGAGTCGTACCATGGCGCTGTAGATGTATTCATGGGGTGCGTTGTAGAAAATGCCCTCATCGAGCATTTCGATGGCTCGACCCACGGCGCGGCCATCCAGCAGCATCGCCCCGATGACAGCCTGCTCAACCTCCACAGCCTGCGGCGGCACGCGCCCCAAACCGGGCCCAGGCGCTGACCCCTGACCCGGTCGCGGCTGATCACGGCCATTGCCCCGCTCTCCGTGTGGAGGCGGAGAGGACCCTGGTGGCGGACCTTGTGTCATCGCGTGAAGCGTCTCGTGTCTGTCACAACTCCACTCCGTCGTAGATGCGGCGAACCCACTTCACGTCTTCCCACGTGTCCCGTTTGTAGGCCGCATTCCGCAGCAGTGCCGCTGGATGATAGGTGACCACGAGAGGAATTCCCTCGTATTCGTGTTGCTGACCTCGCATACGAGACAGACTCGACTGAGACCGGAGAAGCGCTTGCGAAGCAAACTTCCCCAGACAGCAGATCACCTTGGGTGCGACCATCCGGATCTGCTCCTTTAGATAGGGCTCACAGGAGGCAACTTCTTCAGGAAGGGGGTCACGATTGTTCGGAGGCCGACACTTGAGCACGTTGCAGATGAAGACATCCTCGCGCTTCATCCCCATAGCCTCGATAATCTTCGTCAACAGTTGACCGGCGGCCCCTACAAAGGGCTCTCCCGCGCGGTCCTCATCGGCGCCGGGTGCCTCCCCGACGAAGAGAATGTCCGCGTTCGGATCTCCCGAACCGAACACAAATCGCTGGCGAGTGTGGCCCAATTCACACTTCGTACACTCGCAGATCTGCTGCCGAAAGGACGCCAGTTCTCCGCCGCCCGATGCAGAGGCTGCCTCCGACGTCACCCGGCCGGTCGCCACCGCCGGGGCAGATGCGCCCAGTTCAGGTGCAGGTTGTTGTGCCGACACGTCCTCCCTTGGCGGTCTGGGATCCGCCCCGATTTGCTCACTCACCTGGTCGGGGAGGATAAACTGACGCCCCTCGAACAGGACCAGATCCTCCAGCGCACGGCGCACCTGGCGAAGCGTCTGGTGTGGGGAGACCTGTGCATCGTCCGTTGAGTCCATGGGTGTACGACACAAGGCGTGGAGGAGAAAGGGACGGATCGAGGGATACGACGCGAAGCACCTCACGTGTTTGCGTGAAGATGCCGGGGGAGTTTTACGCTGTCAACTGGCTCTCACAACACGCGCTGAAGCAGGTCGGCCACCTCGTCGAGGATGCGATCTGCCACCTCATGCTTCTCCAGCAGGGGGAGGGTTTGCTCGCGCTTAGAATCGACGAAACTGACGATGTTCGTGTCCACGGCGAATCCGGCGCCCTCTTGCTGGAGATTGTTGAGCACGACCAGATCGGCGCTCTTCTTCTTCAGCTTGCCTCGTGCCTCGTCCACGCCCTGCCCGGTCTCCATGGCAAACGCAATCAGAACGCGCTTGCCCTTCCGCGCTCCGAGCGTGGCGGCGATGTCCGGGTTTTCGACGAGTTCGATCGGCTTGATCCCCGCATCTCGCTTCATCTTGGTCTGTGAGGACGTGGCGGGCCGAAAATCGGCGACGGCAGCAGCCATGATCGCCGCGTCAACCCCTTCGAAGGCGCTCTCGCAGGCCTGCAACATGTCAAGGGCGCTTCGGACCCCGACGAATTCGACACCGTCGGGCACCGGGAGTTGAGTGGGCCCCGACACGAGATGGACAGAGGCTCCTCTGCGACGGGCCTGTTCAGCGATGGCGTATCCCATCTTCCCCGTCGACCGGTTGCCGATGAAACGAACCGGATCGAGATCTTCCAGTGTCGGACCCGCCGTGACAAGCAGACGCCGGCCTTGGAGATCCTGCGTTGAATTCGAGTCGGCCTGGCTTGCCAGATTCGACTCGACATCAGCGATGATCTGCTCGATATCGGCCATACGTCCCTTGCCACTGGCCCCGGAAGCCAGAGGGCCGGTGGCCGGCTCGATCCAACCGACCCCCTGCTGCCGCAACCGCTGGCAGTTGGCAACGACTTGAGGGTGCTGGAGCATGTGCTCCTCCATGGCGGGCGCCACCATCGTCGGCGCCTGGGTCGCCAAGTAGACACACGTGAGCAGATCGTCGGCGAGGCCATGGGCCATCTTTCCAAGCGTATGTGCCGTGGCCGGTGCCACCAGGAAAAGATCTGCCCACTCTGCGAGCCCCACGTGTAACACGGGGAATTCGTCGGTGGGCGCAAACAGATCGGCCGAGACAGGATGTTGGGACAACACGGACAAGGTCGTATCGGTGACGAATTGCTCGGCGGTGGCCGTGCGCACGACACGAACCTTGGCACCGCATTCCAGCAGACGACGAATCAGCAACGGCGCTTTGTAGGCGGCGATGCCGCCGGTGATGCCGAGGAGAATATGTCTATCCTGCAGAGTCATAACACTCGTTCGGCAGCCAGAACGGCATCCAGCACCTGTGTCGCCAGGCCCTCGGCGTCGGTGTCGTCGGAATTGAGGACAAGATCGTAGATCTTCATCTGTTCCAGATCGATGCCATAGTTTTCGGCGTAGCGGGTTCTCTCTGAGGCTTCTCGCTTTCGTACCGCATCGATCGCCTCCTGCTCCGACTGTTCATCTCGCCCTCCCACCCTACCGGCTCGCACGCGCAGATCCGCAGCCACCCACACCTTCAGTGCAGCAAGTTGATGGCGATGCGCCATCCAGCCAGTGACACGCCCTTCGAGCACGGCCCCAGGCTGCTGCAGCGCGAGTTCGACCATACGAGCGTCCAGGCGCCGATCGATCTTATCGTTTTGCTCGGCGAGCTTGCCAAAATCGGCCAAGGACATCTGCTGTTCCGACGCCAGATCACGGAAGATCTGCCCCGCATTTACATAGGGTCGACCACTCTTCTCGATCAGGTGTTTGCAGAGCGTGCTGGTGCCACTGCCAGGCAACCCGCTGATGGTGATGAGCAACGCCACGTGTCAGGCCAGGTTCTGCACCTGTTCGCGCAGGCGCTCGATCTCTTCTTTGGCTTCGACGGCGGCGTGAATGATCTCTCCCGCCGATGCCTTTGAAGTGATCGTGTTGATTTCTCGGTGCAGTTCTTGGAGAAGAAAGTTGAGTCGTCGTCCCACTTCTCCCCCTTCGTCGAGGGCAAGAAGGAATTGCTCGGTATGACTGCGAAAACGCACGATCTCCTCTGTGATGTCGCTTCGCTCGGCAATCAGCAAAATCTCTGTCGTAATGCGATCCTCATCGAGCTCGCCAGGACGAAGTAGTAGGTCAACCCGCTCACGCAAACGCTCGCGAGCCCTGTCCTTCTCACCCACCGCCCACTGGCTGATCTGCTCCACCAACCGATCGAGGGTGGCAATTCGGCCACGCAGATCGGTCGCGAGGGTGGCGCCCTCCCGACTGCGCATCTGCTCGAGATCTACTGCAGCCGCGTCGAGAACCTCGAAGACCGATTTCGCAAGTTGATCGGCGTCAAGGCGCGTCGCCTCGGTACGGAACAACCCGGGAAGACGGGCCAGGGCGTCGAGTGTAGGCGTCTGGGGTTGAGTGCCGGACAGTTCGGCGAGACGTTGTAGTTCCTTGATGTACTGAAGGGCGACTTCCTGGTTGAGCTGGGGCAGAGAGCTTTGCTCAGCCGTCTCTTCCAACTCAATGTGCACGGTGACCTTGCCGCGTCGCAGGCGCGTCTGAAGACGCTCACGAATCTGTGGCTCCAACTCCTGCAGGGCATTCGGGGAGCGGATCTGCAAATCCAGGAATCTCCCATTCACGGAGCGCAGCACTGCCCGCAGACACAAGCCCTCGGCCTCGACACTTGCGTTGCCAAAGCCAGTCATGCTGTAGATCGATTCCGTCACCTGTCAGCCTGCTCTCCTGAAAGCCGCGATCACTGTTCAGCGATTGTTCAATTGCCGCTGTGCACGACGACATCGACGGTCTCTGTGAAGCCCGTCAGCTGGGTCTGGTAGGCGGCCTCCAGCGATACCTTCCACAACCGTGTCGATGCGGCGATCCAGACATGTTCGTTGCGCTCATCAATCGCAACGGCGCGTGTATCCGGGATATTGTCCCAATGTAGAATGGGTACCCCCACATTCGTGTAGGCAACCACATCGGCAGGCCCGGCTACCCAAACGTCGCCACGTACATCGCCCACGTCGAGGGCGACTGCAGCATCGACGAAAGGCATGAAGATCTCCAGGGGAGGATGATCGGGAACAAGGAGCATCAATGTGAGGCCGTCATTGGCCAGAATCCAGGCGCGATCTGACCCAGCCGACGCGTCGATCTTGATCAAGCCTTCGATCCCCTGCCACTCGAATACGCGAGCACCCGAGGCGTCATAAAGCAACACACGCTCGCCCTGGCGATCCGCGATCCACAGGGAGCCATTCTGCTCGGCCAACTCGACTTCGTCCTGGAACGTGGCGTCAATCTCTGTCAGATGGAGGGTATCGTCTACCGCGTCCAATCCGAAGGAATACACTTCGAATCCGAATCGATCCACGACCCATCCGCGGCGCCCAGGACCGTCGATGACGAGATCTCCCCCGGCCTCGAGATCCGCACCGATTCGATCGAGGTCCCCTGTCGAGTCGATCCGATGCAAGCTACGGAAGCGACGATCGCTGACCCAGCAATCGCCACTGGTTGCATCGACGGCGATGGCAGCGATCGAAGGGAACCTGCCCTGGGCGAACAGTCCCGTCCGTCCATCGGCGCTCAGGCGCCACACGAGACCACTCCCACGGTCTGCAAGCCAACTGATCTCGGGGCCCGGCGTCGCCAGTTGGGCATCTCCGACAAAGATCTCGCCTTCTTCTTTCACCAGCATCGACAGGGAATACCGATAGATGAACCCGTTCGTCACATCTTCATCGGTGTAGACCGAGTCTGACGGCGGTAACTCGATCACTTCCGAACCCTCGGGCCCACCGACTCGGTAGATCCGTAACCCCTCAAGATCAGACAGCCGGGTCAGGTCCCACTGCAACCGCACGCGTCCATCTTCGGCGAGGGCGCCCAGTGGGCTGAGCACGTCTAAGGGGCTCTCGGCGTCGGGGTCGAGTGGATTCCGTCGCTGCCGGTCAGCACAGCCTGCTGCCACCATCAACAACAGGCCCAGCAGGATCATCCGGCCAGAGATCTGACAGACATGTCGTGTTCGATAAGAGTATTCAGGTCGCATCACTAGAAGAATACGAAGTAGGCGCTCAAGACGAGCCCCGCTTCCATGGCAAAGAAGGCCGCACCGGCAATTCGATCGTAGCGCTCGGCTTCGTCAAAGGCGTCCTCGCGGCGCTGCTCTCCGGCAGAACTCAGATATCGATCGTAAGCCTCGTCGCCACGCCCGCTACTCCAGTGCGCGATGGCGGCGCTGGTGGCCGCCAGCGCCGCGCTGGCCAACACGGCACGACGAAACAACACCCTCCCCTTTTCGGGCTCGATCCGGGGATAGTTCGCGGACGATGCGACATTCGAATGACTCGCTGACGGTGAATGGACCGATGAGGCTGGTTCGCTCACCCATTTTGACGTAGGCCTTTGCCCTTGGGGCCACGCGCTGGCCAAGGATATTGGCCCTGATTCGCTCCCCCTTTTCCAGACCTTGAACTGGTGCTGGCCGACGCCTCCAACCCCCATCTGTCCACCTGCCCTCACGTCCAGGCCGACCGCCACGGCAACCACAGATCGATCCGACATCTTGTGATGACCGAGGCGTCCCTGGCCAAAGAGTGTCGCAGGAATCATGACGATCAGGAAGATCGTGCAGACCATGCGCGGTTTCATGCGCATCCTCATCGCAATGCACTCTGGGCGGCGAACAGATAGACCGTCCCCACCTGGGTCGTGACCGTAAGTAGATCTTTGGCCAGAACGATGGATGAACGAACCGGGGCATCCAGCTCGTAGGTCCACACTTGCTCACCTGTTTCCAAAGACAGCGCATCGAGATACCCGGCCGTACTGCCAAGGTAGACGGTGGTCGACGTGGTTGCAGGGGCGCCGCGGATGATCCCCCCCGCCTCATAGCGCCACAATTGTCGCCCATCGACGGTGCTGAGACCGTAGACACTCCGGTCGCTGGTCCCCACCACCAGGACCTCCCCCATCAGGCTCATGCCCTGTGCGGGCAGTCCGGTCACGCCTGCCGACCACTCGACGTGCCCGTCTCGTGACATCGCCCAGATCTGACCATCTCCGGTGGCGGCAAAGACTTGGTCCGCAGTCGACAACGGTTGGCCTCGCACCGCGACACCGTCAAGGAGGCGAGTCTCCCATCGAACCGATCCATCCTCCAGATTCAGCGCCATGACGGAGCCGTCCGCCCCGCCAACGACAGCCACATCGTCGGTAAAGACCGCACCCGTGCTTGGATGGTGTGGAAGCGCAGTGACCCACAGCTGTGAACCATCGTCGCTGGCCAGAGCCAGCAGATTGCCTGCATCGGTGACGGAAAGGACCGTGTCGCTTCGGCCGACCAGAGGCGCACAGGCGGACGACTCGATTTCCCAGGCCACTTTCCCCGTGCGTCGATCATATCCGCGTAGTCGAGGTTTTCGCCCCGCTTCAGAGAGCACGAGGGTTTCGCTGAACCGCCCCGCGATGGTGGCAGGACCGCAGACGGCCGCCTTGCTGCCTCGACGCCCGACACGTTGCCCATCGACAAGATCGAATGCGTAGACGCGCTCGGATTGAGTCGCCTGCAACACCAGGGGGCCCGCCAGCAAGGCGCCACCTACGGGGGCTGCGCCTGTGTTCTGAGACCACAGCAGTTCGAGGGGTGGTTGAGGACCACCCTCTAGTGCGGCCACACCACCGGGGCCGCCCCCTGTTGAAAGCCAGTTCCCTCGACCTGAATCCATCGGCACGTAGAGAGTCCCACGTCCACAGCCAACGACGAGCCACAAGACCAAGCCGTTCAGCAGGAGCCACAGCAAGGTGGAAGGCCCACGACGAACGGAGGGCTGGGTCGACATCAGAAATCCCAACCGAAGAAGAAGTCCCACCGTGTCTCGTTCTCAATAGAGGAGAAATCTGTGCGTCTCGAAGCGTCGAGCCGCAGAACGAAGAAACCACCCAGCGCGATTCGGGTACCTGCGCCGATGCTTCCTCGCCAGTTGAATTCGTCGTTCCAGGCATTGCCTGCGTCGACGAACAGTGCACCACGGAAGGCGCTGAAATCGATCACGCCAAAAGGAAACGCGAAGATCATGCGATCGAGTAGTGGAAATCTCAGTTCGTGATTGGCGAGAATCAGATTCTTCCCCCATAGAGACCGCCAGCCGTATCCGCGAAGCGTCCAACTTCCGCCCAGTGCATAAAACTCGGGGACGTCGCCACGACTCTGCACGCCGAGATATCGAACGCCGAGAGACGTGCGCTGAGACAGTCTCAGATAGTGACGCAGATCGGCGAAAATGGTGATATTGAAGGGACGTGATCGCTTGAAGTCTACCGTCTGTCCGATACCGAGACTGTATCGGGTACCCTCCAGGGGACCGGTGGGAATCCACAAGCTGTTGTCGTGGGTATAGGCGAGATGATTCGAGACGAGCCATCCGCCGAGCTTTCTGCCTTCAAACTCCCGATCGATGTCGGCGTGGCGCAGAGACAACCGTGTCGTGAGGCGATCGTGCCGGTTGAAGGGGTAGCTCAGCTCGACGTATCCCCCCGTTCGCTTTTCCCGGACGAACCGACCAAAGGTGCTGGTAAAACGATCGTTCAAGCGGAACAGTCCCCAGCCGACATTCAACTGTCGAGCAAGCTGCTGACGCCCGAAGGCGACATTCAGCCCGTCGAAGAACCCGGTCTCGCTGCCGGCGATGTGAGAGAGGATGAAGTAGTACTGATCGTTGCCCAGCACATCGCTGAGGGCGATCTGAACTCCGCCTGAAGTACCGAACAGTGGATCCTGAGAAATCTGGCTCTGCGCAACGTCGATCGACATGCGCCGCTCATACTCGCGCAGCGATATGGTCGTCTCTGCGTCATCCTCCAGGTCGACGAGCTGGAGGTCCCAGCGCGAAATGTCCTGCTCCGGCAACGCACCCAACTCAAGATCGTCGAGTTGGCCATCGTCCAGGTCGAAACGAAAAACGTGGAAGCGCGCCGCCTCGAATCCGGTCACGAGCAGCGACTGTCCATCGCGGGTCCAGTCGGGGTCAAAGACACCTGTCAGTGTCTGCGAGAATCGCCGCAGACCGATCCGCGTCGCTGAGGAGGGATCCTCCACGCGAAGACCGTAGATATCAAACATGCGTTGGCGATTCGAACTGAAAGCGATCCACTTCCCATCCGGCGACCAGGACGGTTGTTGGTCTACGAACGGACCTTCGGTGAGACGAGTCGCCTCAGCTCGGGCCAGGTCGTAGAGATACAGGTGATACTCCCCTTCCCGATCGCCGTCGGCACGGTCGGAACTGAAGACGAGTTGCTCACCTTCAGGGTGCCAGTCGGGGTCACGGTCGTGGGATAGATCATCGGTCAGTGGCTGCAGTTCCCCGGAGAAGGCGTCGACGAGAAACAGGTCGGTCTGGCCACTGCGGCGTGCCGCGGAAAGGGCCAGACGCTGACCGTCAGGAGCCCAGGTGGGCGAACTGAGGGCGACAAGCTCATCGTAGGCGTGTTCACGCAGGGACTCTCCCGTCTCCATATCCCACACATACAGCCGATCTCGGCCGTTGTATTTGCCCACAAACGCCAGGTGTTTGCCATTCGGGGCCACACTGAGACTGGCCTCGATGGGGTGAAGCGATTCGAAGTCGGCACTTCGTTCACCCTCGACGACGATCTCGACCTCGCCCGTGCCATCGATGCGGGCCTGGGCGATGCCGGTGTATCCCTTCACATTGCGGAAGAAGACGAACGTATCCGTCGAATCGGCAAAATCGACGTTTGGCACGAGAGACGGCTTGAGATTGTACCCCGTTTCTGTGAGAGCCTCGGCCATGCGACTCGGAGGATCGGCGGTCTCAATATCCGGCAGATACCGCTTGCGAAGCTCGTAGCTCCAGTCTTCATCGAAATCGCTCAACTTCTCGCCCGTGGTGACGGCGAAGATTTCGGCGAAGGTCTCGGCCCGCCACCAGTTGTCGAGAAGACGAGCGAAAATGTCGGGTCCATATCGAGCAGCCATGTAGTCGCAGATCGACTGGCCTTCCTTGTACATCTGGAACGAACCGTAGATCGCTGCCATGCGTGAGATCGGTACCAGCCGACCAGCAAACAGCGCATCACGAACGATCATGTCTCCCGTACTATCCCACGTCCCGGAAAGATGTTCGGCCAGTCCCTCCGAAAACCACAGAGGGCCACGATTCATGTCGGTGATTCCCCGCTCAGCGAGGGTCCGTCGAATCTTGTCGAACTGGAAGACATGCACGAGTTCGTGGTGGAGAACTCGATCGAACTCGGCATAGGAACCACTCAGGGGGAGTGCGACTCGCCCCTTGAGAAACTCGGTGAAGCCCGCGACCCCTTCGGGCAACATCCCGGGGATCACGTTGGTCTGTTCGAAGTAGATGTGGGAGGAGTACAGAATCAGCGGAATTCGCCGCTGAACCGTGTGCGCCAGTTGACGTTCTACAGCCCGATAACTCGTCTCGGCGGCGCGAGCAGCAAAGGCGGCCAGCTCGCGCTCCTCCTCGTAGAAGTAGACATCGAAGTGAATCGTCTCCAGACGCTGCCAGGTAAACTCGTCGAACTGCACCTTGTTCTTGCCGAACCGGTATAATTGGGCCGAACCACTCTCGGGAACGATGCACGCGAAGATGGCGAAACACAGGGCGAATCGTCCGAGTCTGGCACTCGCGCGATTCATCGATCGGCCTGCCTCAGGTAGCCACCCAATCCAGCCTGTTCGACAGGTGGATGGATCTGCACCCGCCTTCCCTCGGCCACGCCGTGGTGAAATGCGTCCGTCGCGGCGACGCCGCCCGTCATTCGCGTGACGATGCGCGGATTGTGATACCGGTAGTATTGCTGCAATTGCTGGTCGCCGTGCCAGATGAGATCGGTGTTGTGCTCATCCTCGTTCACCGCCTCGCTACGGTTCGAGGTGGCTATCGAATGCTCGGCCTGTGTCTCGGCGCTGAGCTTCTCGTGGAACCCTTGCGCCACCCCCGCATAGAATCGCATACGCTCACGATTGTCGGACAAGCCTTGCTCTTGTCGGTATCGGTCCCATAGTCGTGGCAACAAGCCTTCCAGAAAGCCGTAGACGTAGTCGGCCATCTCAAGATTCGTCCTCGTCCCATAAATCTCCAGCACCGTGCCTGCTCGATCGTTGTTCGCGTCGTAGGAGTGGGCCCACAGAACCTCCACGAAAAAGAAATCACTCAACAACATGGCCACCCATAGCTCCCACGCAGGATGTCGCCCTTTGACATCTCCCAATGGACGCCGGTCGAACTGGCGCTGCTGATCGCTGCGCACCAGATCGATATTGTATTCGAGCAACAGGCGCCTCGCCTTGCGCATCGCCGCCTGTGCTTCGTTCTCATTCGGACTCTCGGCAAGGGAGAGCAGTTTCCGCACGAGGCGGATCACGCGCTCTTCCTGATCACCGGCCAGCGCCGTATTCGAAGACGCCGACCGGGAACGGGCAACGGCCTCGCAACGCAGTCGTTCACAGGCACTGGCAAAGGCCGGGCCATGGGCCGTCTCATGCTCCGGCTTCAGAACCTCATCGACATACTGGTGGGCCATTTCATGCCGGAGGGTGTCCAGAACCGAAGTCCAGGCATCTTCGTGAATGTGCCGTGCGCTGATCATGAGACGGCGATGCGAACCATCCCAGGCGCCCAGAGTCATCTCGCCGTCGGACAGTTCGATGATCGGAAGTCGCAAGGCGTCGCGAAGAAACTCGTGATTGTAGTGTTTCCACCACTTCACAAGCGTGTGCAGCCACGCATTACGCAACTCGGGCGCCGGGGGGCCCGTCATCTCAGATCAGCAAGTCAGGAGACTGAACGGAGGAAGGAGGACGTGAATCGACCCTGGAACACGTCGGCGACGGGGCCCTTCATCGTCAGGGAGTAGTCCTCATCCACATCGATGTGCAGCGTGCCACCGGGGGCCTTGACCGTTACGGGGCTGGAGACCAACCCGAGACGGACCGCGGCGCTTGCTGCCGCACAGGAAGAGGAGCCTGATGCCTGGGTTTCTCCCGCCCCACGTTCCCAGATGAGGATGTACAAGGTGTGGGGGCCTGTGGGGACTGCCAGTTGAACATTCGTCCGCTTTGGAAAGATCTTGTGATTCTCGAGGTCGGGTCCCAAGTCCAGCAGTTCCTGCCGCGTCCAGGGATGCCCCTTCTCACGAAACACGACACAGTGCGGATTGCCCACCGACACGCCGGTAAAGATCAGTTTCTCGTCACCGACGCGAATCGGGCGTTCGATCAGTTCCTTGACCTTGAGCGAGCAGGGCAACGCTGCAGGCGCGAAGGTCGCCTCGCCCATCTCAACCGTGGCGGCACTCGCGTCGCCATGTTTGTCGATGTGGAGATCGATGGCGACCAGCCCGCCTTTGGTCTCCACCGTGAAGGACCGGCGGCGAGTACGACGCGTGGCGTAGAGATAGCGGCCAAAGATCCGCAGCCCATTGCCTGATTTTTCCGCCTCGCTGCCATCCGGGTTGTAAATCCGCACACCAAAGTCAGCGCGACGAGACTTGGACAACGCCAGAATCCCATCGGATCCGGCCCCCCAGTTTCGGTCGCAGACGGCACGGATATTTTTTGGCGTCAGACGGAAATCGAGTTCATCGGGGTCGAGGGCGATATAGTCATTGCCCAAACCATGCCCCTTGAAGAAGGCGTTCTTCATCGGTCAGTTGAAACGATTGATTAGAGGTTGGCAGACACAGCATCGACACTCCATCACATTGGGTGTGTGATGGGAGCAGCACCGAAAGCAACGTAGAGTGCTACGCGATGAGCGTCAATGCGTCTGTCGGGGCTCAGGTGGCGTGGGACCTTGCCCAATCCTATCGCAGGAGCAGTAGACTCCGTGAGTGTACCAGGCCGCCAGCCTTCAGCTGATAGAAATACAGCCCCGAAGCGACATCACGCCCCTCTTCGTCGAGGCCGCGCCAGACCACTGCATGGTGTCCGGCAGCGAGCATCTCATCTGCGAACAGCACACGCACGCGCTGGCCCAGGATGTCGAAAATCTCAAGCCGTACGCGACCGTTGTTGCTCAGATCAAAGGGGATCGTCGTCGTTGGATTGAAGGGATTGGGAAAGTTTCTGCCCAACTGCGTGTGCAGCGGCCGCGAGTCGACCACGCTCACACGCCTGCTCTGCCCCTGGGCGGTCAGAATCTCCACATCCCGAAGCTGTGCCAGAGACCCGTCCCTTTCAGCCATGCCCAGATTCAGCAGCGGCCCATCTCCAGGGATCGGTATGGCACCCCGATCCGAAAGCACGAGAGCGACTCTCTGCTGCCCTGCTGGCTCGGGCCAACTGTGCATGTGAGTGTTCATGTCTGCGAAGGGAGTCTGCTCCAAGGAGACTTCGCTGTGGGCAGGCAGGGCAAGGCTCAACCCAGTGATGGGACCAAGCCCCTCTCCGTGAAGGATCCCCATATCCGATATCCAGACATGCCCTCTTTCGGATGCTGATCTGGCGGCGGGGGTGGTCACCTGCATACCGATGCGCCCAAAATTGTCCGCCAACAGCATGAAATCATCGAAGTCGACGCGCTCATCCCCGTTGTAGTCGGTCTGACGAGCCACCGTCCACTCGCTGGAGGAAGGGGTCGAGCCATAGTGTCGAACGAGCACACCAAAGTCTGCGAGATTCACGTGGTTGTCGTTGTTTCCATCACCTGCAGGCAACAGAGACAGGGCACTCGTGTCGGGCGCGACCCATCGGAAGGTGAGGTGTCTCCGTGATGAGTCGATGGACACCGTATCACCGACGACGATCCCCTGTAGGTGCGTGGCGACCTTGGCGAATACGCGGTACGTGCCAACCGGGATCTTGTCGAGGTTGAAGCGACCTTGATCGTCGAGGCTCACCTGGATCCCCGGCCTCAGTCGATCTTCGTCGTTGATGGCTGACACCAGCGTATCATTCGTGGTTCTGACGAACAGGAGTGTGGCAAGGTCACCATCGATGGCCGTCGTTCCCCGCTGCTGTACCTGAATCTGCCCACTGACGAACAGGTCACGGACGGACAGCTTCGTCGTGTCACCCAGTACGGGTTCGATCCAGAGACCACTGCCCTTTTCCACGACGGCACTGCTGCGATTGGTCGTCGGCTCGTCGTCGATGGACAGGAAGGTGGATGCTTCCTTGCTGGCCAGGAACCACAGTTCAGCCAGCAATACGGGTTCGACAGATGCCGTAAGGGGCGTGGTCCCACCCGGCACGGTGGAGATGAGCGTCAGATCCACTTTTCCTGTGGAATCAAAGGACCCACTGTGGTAACCGTTGATGGCAGACGTAAAGGACGCTGCCAGGTCCGTCGACACGCGAAATGGCCGCAAAGTGTCCGAAGGGGATGGGATCAGCGTCATGGCCGTCGGTTCGTACGTCATAAAGACCGACACACCGGCGATGTCGTGCTGTGCAGGCGTGAGATAGACTTGCGCCACGAGCGTGTCACCCCGGCTGACCCGCGGTGCGTTCGACAGCTTCACATCGATCAGTGGCGCAGGAAGACTGGTGGCACTGGCCGGCGCTGACGGCGCCGATTGGAGCCCCGCGCGCTCGGCCACGACCTGATAGTAAAACGTGGAATAGGGCGTAGCATCCGGGTCTTCATAGGAAAAGGTCCCTCCCGGAATCACAGCCAGGGTCTCGGCAACGGCAAAGTCGAGACTCGCCGAACGCAACACGGTGTAGCCGGTGGTGGGTATGATCTGTTGCGCCGGGGGCTGCAGTCCGTAGTCGCCATCCTGCCAGGCGACACGAATCCGCCCTCCAAGGTCCCGAGTTACGTCCTCGGCCTGTACGGCCACCGGTGCCCTTGGCGGAACCTGCCGTCCCACGAGGCGATTGCGCAGCAACTGGAGTCGCCCACTGTCAGCGCTGACGGCGATGATGTCGCCGACGCCATTGGCATCGATATCTGCAACTCGCACCTGTCGAATCGGGAAACCGATCTCAATGTCTTGCCGTTGGTAGGTCTGGCCGTCCTCGTTCTCGAGGAACACGAGAAAGTCGCCATGTCCACCCGCCACCAGATCGTCGAAGATGTCAGCCGTGAGTCCAGCAGCGGCAAGCGCTGACGGCCGCAGACTCGTCGAAGGGGCTGTGAGGGAGGTGAAGGAACCCGTACCGGTGTTGCGCAGGATGCTGACGGCGCGTGAGCCGCTGGTGGCCACCGCAATGTCCACATGGCCATCGGCATCTACATCGGCCAGCGAGATCTCTCCAGGGGCAACCCCGACCAGATAGTGCACAGCAGCTGAGAATCCGCCATTGCGGTCGTTCAGATAGACACTCACCGTGTTGGCGAGCCGATTGGCGACCACCAGGTCGACATATCCATCGGCATCGAGATGTCCCGCAGCGACCTGGGCCGCACCGGCCTGGGCCGCTACAACGGCTCTGGCGCTGAAGTTTCCCTGGCCATCGTTGAACAGCAGGGTGATGGAGTCCGACGTCGGTCCATTGGCGACCACAATGTCTCGATCTGCATCGGCGTCCAGATCGACGACGACCAGATCCCCAAGGTGGTGACCGATGAAGATGTCCTGCCGGCGCCCACTGAACCCGCCCCGACCGTCGTTGGCCAACACCGACAGTGAACGAGCGACGCGATCGCCAATCACGAGATCTGCCGGGCCCGTGGCACTAAAAATCGGCCCTGCGTCGATCGCGACCGGTTCCGACCAGGCGTGATAGGGAGCGCCATCGTCAGGTAGGATCGTTCGACCAACCTCCGGGAACTCTCCACTCCCATCGTTGGCCAACACATGAAGTCGTCCCGTAGCACTATCCACGACAGCAATGTCAACACCGTCTACGTCGTCCAGTTGGGTCACGACGAGATCTACGGGGTGAACGCCAAGCGGGATCGTGGGCGATGGTTCCAGGGAGAGAGCATTCCCCTCTCCTCTGAGCAGCACGCTCAGTTGCCCGAATCGCAAGGGGGCATCACTCATGATATCGAGCGTGTCCACACGGAGTCCGGAGACAGTCGGTCTGTAGGTCACCTGAAAGACAAAGGTGCTGTTCGGCGCTAGAATCGTACTGTCTTCGGCGGCGACCATGACGGTACGCGTGCCCCCGACGACGATGAGGGTTGTCTCCGCTCCGCTGACGATGCGTGTCGTGTCCGAACCTGCGACCAGACTTGTGGTATCACCATGCACCTGGACGATCGTGCTCACGCCCGTGTCGATGGCGATCGTCGTGTCGTCACCGGCCACGACCAGGATCGTATCCTGCGCCGGAACGGTGAACACCGTATCCCGGGCCACGCCAAGGGTCCGATCGATTTGGAACTGATCAGACCGGGCGTTGAGCCGAGTGATGGTCAGCGGCGCCGTGCCTGTGTTGGTCACCTGAAGAGGTCGCGTCACTTCCTGGCCAACATCCACCCGACCGAAGTCCAGAATGGCGGTGGACACATCGATATCGGGGGCCGTGCCCGTCCCCGTAGCCGACAGGCGCAGCGTGTCCGTACCGGCGTCGGTTGATTCCAGCGATTCGCTGATCAGCAGCAGCGTCCCTGTCTCGGATCGCGGCACCAGTGGATCAAAGGAGACCCGCACAGTCGTACCCTGACCAGGCAGCAAGGTTTGTGGTGCAAAATCGAGCACCCGGAAACGGCTGTTGGTGAAACTGGCACCCAACAGCCTCAGGCCTGCCGATCCCGTATTCGTCAGCGTCAGAATAGTGTCGGCCACCTGTGCCGATGGCGTACGCACAGCGCCAAAATCGATCTGATTCGGATAGGCAGAGAGCACGGCCTGTGTTCCACGGCCTTCCACCGAGATGGTTCGTTCTGGCTCGTCGGGATCGTTGCTCGTGATCCGTACTTCATCCCGCAGAAACATGTCGCGTACCGTGGGCGAGAAGACAACTTCAATGAAGCTGCTGCCCCCCTTTGCGATAACGAAGGAGTCTGGCAGCGCCGGATCTGCACCAGGAAGTCCAACGGTGAATCCCGAGGCTCCCCCCATACGCACACGCGTCACGACCAGATCTGCGGTGCCGCTGTTCTTGATTTCGATGGTCTGCATCTGACGGCTGCCGATCGGAACCGGGCCAAAATCGATACTGACAGGTGTCAGATCGATCTGCGGTGTATCGGCGAAACGGATTTCCCAGACTCCGGGTCCGGTGCCCGAGCCGATGACTCGATTGCGATCGGCGAAGGGCAATCCCACATCCCGCCCCGTCAGTTGAGTCAGCCCCACATTGACAGACAACCAGGTCTCACCTCCGTCGAGGGTTCGCAAAAACCCGCCTGTGGAGGTCGCCACATACATGACTTTGGGGTTCGTTTCATCGATGGCCAGTGCCCGCACCTGCAATGGTGTCAATGGCCTGTCCGTATTCCCATTGAGCTCGGTCCAGGTCACACCGCCATCAGGAGATTGCAGCACACCACGCCCATAGGTGGCAATCGTCATGGCACCAGCGTCGACGGCCGGGGGCAGGTGGATGGCGCGTACACTCGTGGTGTTCAGCTGATCCCCGGGAGTCGACCAGGTCGTGCCTGCGTCTCGACTCACCAGAAGGCCTCTGGCTGTGGCCGCATACACGGTCTGGTCATCGAAGGCGGGTGCGATGTCATAGACAATGGCATCCACCGCATCCCCCTGCGTCCACTGAATGCCACCATCGACACTGGTATAGACGCCACGACCGAAGGTCCCGGCGTACACCCGCCCCGCTGACAACCCTGTAGCCAGACTCATGATGCCCGAGCCAGGTTCGGTGGCTTGTGTCCAGAGCGTTCCTGCATTGGCACTCACGAACAGCCCCTGATCGGTGCCGGCGTACAGGCGCGCGTCGGTTGTATCGACCGCAAAACTCAGCACGTTGTGCTCGGCCAATGCCCCGCCTGCAAGCACCGTCCACACCGAGTCGTTCATGTCACGTGTGAAGATCCCCCGATCGCTGCCGGCATACAGCCGCTGTTGAGACTCATCTGGCACGACGAGATTGACGACGGCATCGGGACCGGTCGAGGTCCAGCCATTCTCCCCCGCCTGAGCCGTCACACTGAGGCCGAGCAGAGCCAGGCAGATCAGTTGCCGGCCAAGGGTTTTGGTCTTGTCGAGGGACATGGCAATCCGTGATTCGATTCGTGACATGGCAGACACTCTAACGCAGCAGTAGCATCGGGCGCAGGCGGGCACCGCCCGGTTCCTGCACCTGGTAGTAGTAGACGCCGGATCCCAGTCGCAGACCGTCATCGTCGCGACCATCCCACTGGATGGCCCACAGACCATCCTGCTGCTGTGATTCGTCGACGAGGAGGCGCACGCGCTGGCCAAGAATGTTGAAAATCTCTACGCGCACTGCGCCGTCGCGAGTGACCTCGTATTCGATCTGGGTCATCGAGTTAAAGGGGTTCGGATGGTTCGAGAGTCGTTTGGCAGGTCGACGGTTCTCTGGATCCACCTCTCCACGACGATACAGCCCCGGTTCACGAAGAGCTGCCGAGATCCAGGCAGAGGCCGTATCCACTGCGGCCGGCACGTCTTCCCAATCGACGTTCATCGGATTCCATCGCTGCATCCCCTGCATCGGGTCCAGAATGGAACTTCCCGCATACAGACTGAGAACGACCGGTTCGCTGATCTCATCGCCAGCGGCGATATCCAGTTCGTAGACTGGGCCACCGCCATCGGCACCGGAGGGAAGATCGGCGGGTGCCATCTGGCGCAGGACGACGATCCGACCTGGCTGTGCGGCAGCATCTGGCACGTTGACGTTGGCGGCATTGTCAGCACTCAAGGCGCTGCCGCCGTCATTGCCGACGCGACGCAGGGTGATCTCCACTTCCCGGGTCGCTTCGTTGCCGGCAGCATCGGCTGCACGGACCCCGACAGTCAGACGCTGATCATCTTCGCTGACAGGGATCCGATAGGACACGACCCAACGTCCGGGACCTATGGGTTGGGGCGTTGCCGAGATGCCATTTAACTGGACTTCCGGTGGCGCACGGAGCTCTTCGTCCGTTGAAAAGTCGATGTCGAGGGCATCGGGTGTCAGGGGATTGCGTCGTGCCTGAACCGACACAGTCGGTGCCTCGTCATCCTGCTGAATCAGCACCGTCAGAGGAGCCTCATCGCGATTCCCCTGCGGATCGATGGAAGCGAGAAGAACCCGGCGAACGCCCTGCTGGTCAGCTGGAACTGAAACCAGGAGTCGACGCCCATCGATGCGCGCCCCGATGCCGGGTTCGGCACTTGCGAGCCAGGTCAGGTCTTCGATGGGTGTATCCGCGTCACTGACGAACAGATCGAGACTCAGAGACTGCTCAGGAGTACCTGCGATCAGCAGCAACTGTGGCAAATCGGCGATGATCGGTGGCTCACCTCCTCGCAGCACGGTGATCTCCAGCAGTGCCAGATCGGTGTTGCCAGCCGGGTCTCGAACCAACAGTTGCGCCGTGCGGGGCCCACTGGCGGTCTCCAGAGGGGTTACGGTGACGATGTGTGTCAGCGAATCGACCTCGACGAGTACGTCAGCAGGCCGACTGACCGACCAGGACAGATTGGAGTCTGCGTCGTCATCGACTACGAAGTCGTCCAGATCGACATCCGTATTCTCTTCTCCCGCACGCACCAACACGCTCGGTAGTGCACGGATTTGCGGTGCCAGGCCACGTCCGCGAACGCTGACACGGGCCGACGCCGATCGCGTACGACCCGATGGATCCGAAGCGGTGAAACGCAGCAACTCCGAACCGATGAAGCCAGGACCGAGTGAGGTCAGATAGACACGGGACGTTGCTGAATCGATGAGGGCCGTCACTTTTACGGGCGCCTCAACCTTCCAGTCGAGACCGACAGTATCGGCCTCGAACTCAATGAAATCGTTGAGAACGAGCGTCGAATCAGTGCCCCCCGGAAAGATGGTGAGCTCTGGGAGCGCGGTAATGTCGAAGACGGGAGGAAGCATGACATTGAGAATCTTGCTCTCCCGTTGTCCCCGCGTATCCTCCACCGTCAACAGAAGCAACGCCTCGCTCGGGGGTGGATCGAGGTTCGAATCATCACTGCGTTGCAATCGCAATACGTGATTGACCGGGTCGAGAACAGCCTCGACGCCTTCGGCCGGCTCTACGGACCAGAGCAACTCGCTGTCGAAATCTTCGTCATCAAACACCAGATCATCGAGGTCGATCCGTCCCATGTCTCCCGTATCCTCAAGAACCACCGAGCTGGGTGTATTCAGGATTGGCTTCCCACCTGGCTCACTCACGAGAACGGGAATCGATCGTGTGTGCTGCAAGTCTTGCGGATCGGAGGCGGTCAGTGTCAGAGATCCTATCGTGGCCAGACCGGTCTGCGCCTTGAGGACAACCTGCCGATTCGTCGAATCCAGTCGTGCTTCCAGTCCCGATGAGGCCGTGACCATCCACTGCAGTTGAGAGACCGGCGTATCGGGATCGTCGACGACCGAATCCAGAGAGATCACAACCGAATCCACCTCTCCTCCACCCGCGTCCCCACTTACCAGACCGACCTTGGGGATGTCATGGACAAAAGGTGCTGCCGGTTCGTCGTTGGGCAGAACAATGACAGGCAGCGACGCAGTGTCCTGATGCAGGTCAGGGTCAGTGACGGTCAGCACGATGGCCGAGGGACCGGCGAAGTCGGGTTCTGAGGGCACCAACAAGGTCTTGCCGGTCACCGATCCACGCAGTTCCTGGGGCCCCACGCCGGTCCAGCTCAACGAGCTGGCGGGAGAATCGTCGGTGGCCTTGTTGGTCAGGTCGAGGGTGCCTGTGGTACCCTGCAGGAAACGCAAGGGGTTCAATGGGACGATCTGCGGTCCCACATTCTGATCGTCTTCCAACACGATCGCCACAAGGCGCCCAGCGGCTTCGTGGTCGGCATCGCGTACACCGATGGATACGACGCCTCGGCCAGAGACACTGCCCGTAATGACAAGTTCGGTCTCGTCCTCGCTGAGGGTGGCGGTCAATCCTCCCTCTCCGAGGAGTTCGATGTTGAGATCCGCCACCGAGTCATCGGCATCGACGATGAGTTCGTCGAGCGGAATCCGTGCCTCGCCACCCGCACCCAGACGTGGGTATACGGGGTCCCTTCTCAAGACCATGGGTGGATCGTTTACGGGAGTGACGATGATCTGCGTCGTCACCGTGTCACTCAGACCGGTTTCATCAGCCACGACCAGCTGAATCTGCGCGGTACCGAAGCTGTCCGGTTCGGCCGAGAACAGAGCACGTCGCTCATCGTCGATGGAGACCTTGGCAAAGGTGCCATTCGTCGCTCGCCAGGTCAGTTCCCCGTCCAGATGGTCAAGATCGGTCACCACGTCGTCGAGTCGGACGAAACCACTGAAAGAGTCTTCGGCGAACGTAATCGTCGGTGGAAATCCGGCGATACGCGGCGGCGACAGGACCCGGATCGATACGGTGTCCAGATCCTCATTGCCCTCGGCAACATCAAAGACCGTAAACACGACCTGACGTTCGCCGACAATGCCTTCCGGACGCATGGTGACGTGCCCATTCGCGTCGATGGTTGTGTTGAGTCCATCGATGAAGGACGCTGACCAGATCACCTGAGCTCCAATCTGGTCGAGAAACAGGTCTATGTCTTCGAAGATGGTCTGATCCCCGGCGCCCTCCACGACCGTCATATCGGGCAGGGGTTGGATCTGAAATCCTGTCACGCGCAACGTCATCGAGCCAAGAGGTGACCCGAAGTCCTGTTCGACGCCGGCAGCCACCGATGATGTGTAGTGGGACTTTCGATCTCGGCCGACGGCCAGCAGTTCGAGGGCGGTCTCGTCCCCGAGAGGCCTGTGGTTCACATCCAACACGACCGTCGCCGCCACGCCTTCCTGGGTGACGACCTGTCGCTGCGTCCCAGACGCTTCAGCGAAGCTCAGTACGACCTGGTCTTCATCGAGATCGAAGCGATTTAGCAGTTCCACATCGAGCAGGTCCCCATCGAGGAAGGGTTTGGCTTCGAGGCCTTCTCCTGCTGCTGGATCGAGAGAAAACACATTCGCGTCATAGGCGAGATAGAAGGCGTATCCTGTCACCGGATCGGTTCCAGGCGTGATCACGACCTCCACCTGCAGTTTCTCGCCCACTTCGACGGTGCCCGACAGCTCACCATCTGCACGACGCAGGCTGATTTCGGCAGGGCCATCGATGGTTCCCTGTGTCTGGCCCTGTGCCCCCTGAACGACAAGCAGTGCAAGCACCAGGCTTGCCAGAAGCAGCCGGAAACGGGCGAGTGAATTGTCGCGAAGAGTCATCATTTCAGTAACAGCATCGGCCGGGTCTGTACATTCGACCCCGCCCGCAATTGTGCGAAGTAGACACCACTCGATACTCGCTCACCCTTGCTGTCCCGCCCATTCCAGCTGACCCGATGGTGTCCCGCGTGAAGGGGACGACTCACGAGTTGCGTCAGCCGCTGGCCGAGGACATCGTAGATCCCGAGCTCCACCTGCACGAACTCACCCACTTCCGCATCGATATCAAACTCGATGGTCGTGGCCGGATTGAAGGGGTTGGGATAGTTGGGACGCAGTCCGAATCGGGCCGGCGCCACAGCAATGTCCTCGATGCCGGTGCGCGGACCGGCCTGGAAGTCGACATCGCGATAGGCGGCATCCAACAACAGCAGTTGTGTCAGTCTCGGTGCGATCGCGGCAGAATGTCGCGCCACCAGCCGCCAGCGCAGAGGGTCGATGCCGACATCTCCTGCGCCGATACGAGTCAGTCCCCAGCGCCCGTGATCCGTCTCAAGCCGCTGTGCGAGCAGCGTGGATTCGTTGCCTTCTACGGCCATCAGCCGCCAGTCCTTCTCGTCGAAATCGACAACCGCCTCGAAAGCGCGAATTCCGCTCCACGAGGTGGCTTGCAGTGAGGCGACGAGTGTGTCCCCCTCCGCATACGATCTTTCGTCGAAGGAGAATCGGATGATCCTGGGAGACCTGGCCACCGAAGCGGTCCGAAACACGGGAACAGGGCCTTTTACGCGGAAATTGTTACCTACGAGGATCAGATCCCGGATGTCTACCTGACCGTCACCGGTGATATCTGCCCGAACGCTGTCGTCATCCGGCTCCAGTTGGCGACCAAACAGGGAAGCGAGGAAATCCCAGTCCGCGAGGGTCACTTCGTTGTCCGGCTGCGACACGCCGTCGACATCGAGGTATCCGGCCACATCGCCACCGAGCAGGAGCGTGTCACCCTCGGTCGTGGTGGGTCGGATGTCTGTGAGAGCAGCCCCAGGATGCAGTTCCAGCCCGGGCACGTGACCCTCGAGATACCCGTCGATACGAACGTGCAGATCAAGACGACCTTCCGGTGTCTGAGTCAGCAGGAAAGAGCCATCGGGCTGCAGGCTGACCTGCACGCCAGGACGATCCTCATCCACATCGTTGCTGACAGCGAAGAGACTGTCCTCGATGTCGATGAATGCCCCCCAATGCCGCCACGCGATATCGACGTTCGCCGTGCGGTCCACACGCCCTTCCAGGGCGATGATCCCATTCACAGTGGCACGGCCGGGCAACAAACGGGCAGTGGCCAGCGGCTCGGCCGTGGCCAATACGACCACCTGGCCGTCACGCTCCAACTGCGATGGCTGATCGTTTTCGGCATCGCTCAGGATTTGCAGGTCACTGCTGCCGGAGACGCCATCGTCGTGAATGGCATCCCCAGGGGCGGCCAACACCTCCATCGCCACGAGTGCCCGATCTCCACTCAGTGTGGGAATCCCACCGGGTGCCGGATCGAAGTACTCGCACGTCATAAGCAGGCTGCCCTCGGTTTCGGTGGCTCGATTGGTCACCAGCTTCGATGCCTCAAAACCAGGCTGGATCAGGAAGGGCTGAACTCCCTCTTGATCCAGATCTTGATCGACGACATCGAAAATGTTCGCATCCAGACGCAGGGTGATCAGGACCAGATCGGCAGTCTCTTCCAGGGCGTCGACGACGATGTCGACTTTCTGAACGCTGCCTTCGGTGCCAATGGTGAAGTTCTCGGGAAGGAGATTGAACACCCGGCGCTGGGGAATCGTCGCCGGCGCACCAAGAGTCAACGTTCCGGGTGCACGCCATGCACGTGTGTCGGCGCCGAAGGAATCGCTGTCGGTGATCGCCAGATAGACGTGGTAGGTACCCTGCTGTGGTGCTCCAGGTGTATTCGGGCCTCGTTGCAGGTGGCCGGTGGTCAGATCGAAGGCGTCGGCATCGTCGTTTTCACTCAGATCCGCGTTTTCGTCGACTCTGGCCAGTGCAAACCCGTCCGTCGAATTGATGACGTATGCCTGACCCGACACAACGGTGGTGTAGTTCGTCGTGTCGCCGTGATCGACGGCGCTGAGGATAATACGGAGCCGGGCATCATCGTCGAGATCCATGTCCTGCCAGCTGACCCGGGCGCTCTCGCCGGCCCCCACTGTGATCGCCGTAGAGGGCTGCAACGGACGCACTGCGGGGGGATGTTCGAATCGAATCGCCGTGGGCGTCGTCGAATCCCCCATCCGAGTCAGGCGCTGGAGATTGCCATCCGCGATCACGCCATAGACGTAGTAGTCCTGGTCGGCGGCAGGGACGAACGTGCCGGACTCGAGCCCCCACAGATCCCAGACGAACTGATTCGACTGTCGATCGTCGGATTCTTCCTGCAGATCGGCGGCGATCAGATGGGCACTCTGAGCGATCGCGCCTGCCCCGCCGGGCGTTTCAACGTCAGGATCGGCACTCAGATACAGTGAGATGGTCGCCTCGTCGTCAGCGTCGAGATCCCCACCGATGCCGCTTTGTCCCCAGCCCAGGGTCAGAAAACGCTGTGGGCGCCACGCACCGGTCACGATGGGTTCACCTGCAAGCACGTCATCGAGATCATCCAGACGCAGAAACGGCGAGTGTCGGACGAGGACCGGATGGGCCGAGCGATCGATATTCGCCTGTGATCCGCCCGTGGCCACGAGGTAGATGTAGTAGTCGCCTTCCGGGACCAGGGGTGAGATCGTTCCCCAATCGTAGCGCTGCGTCAGTTCAGGGAGTCCCGCCGTCGGCGTGATCGCCGTGGCACCGGCCAGTTGTGCCAACTCGCCTTCGAGAGACACATCGGAGGGCCCAAGGTTTGGATCGGCGCTGTAGAACAGATGAGCCCTGGCGCTGTCGTCGTGATCGACCACGTTTAGATCGATGACGAGGCGCCGAGGTCCCTCCCCATTGGCGACGCCGGACAGATCCAGCAGACCGCCAGAATCAAATACGATGGCATCTTCAGCCGTCGTTCCACCTACCAACGGGCCGAGTTGTTCCACGACGGGCTGATGGCGAACCTGAATGGCTCGACTGCGACCCAGAGGTGTTCGTCCAGTGACGTCGGAAACCACGTACAACCAGTACGTATCGGCGGGCAGGTCTCTCACCAGAAGCTGGACAGAGCTGCCGACGCCTTCGGTCTGCTCATAGGCCATCTCGTCGCCGGACAACAGGACGGGCGTGGCCACATCGGGGCCGATCTGAGTCAGGTCTGGTTCGGTGGCGAAGTAGAACCGATAGGGTGTGTCGTTGGCATCGTTTCCATCACCCAGCCCTGTCCGGTCGTTTCGATCAGCCTCTCCTCCATCAAAAACCAGATCGGGCAGATCCAGAACCAGGATCGTGGCCAGTTCGGGAAAGACCGTGCCACGGGCCGAGGTCAGGGTGTCGGTGTCGCCGGCGAGAGGGGCGGCCAGATCGATGATTCCCATCGAGCCGGATGCCGCAAGCTCCGTGGCACCGACGAAGTTGATGTTAGGCAGTTGTTCGGTCAGATCCGTCTCAAGCGGATCGGCAAACTCGATGGCCTGATAGACGGTAGATGTGGCCGAGAGCGAGGATGACGCTGCCGAACGGGAAGGGAACTGGACATACACCTGTCCACCCGCGGCGGCCCTCGCACGAGATGACAGCACGATGGTCTTAGCAGTGGTCTTTGTAGAGGTCTCGAAGCGGGGCAGTTCGGCATCGACGGCTCGGTAGACAATCCGCACCTCATCGAACAGGGCCCCATCCCCATCGCCATCGTGGAGTTCAAGCAAAGCGGGCAGATCGATGCGAATGGCTTCCGACGAGGCCTCGTCGGCCTGCCCGAGAGTAATGCGCAACTGCTGCCAGTACAGACCATCCCCCGCGTCCGCCATCGGCACTCGAGACAGAGCAGACGGCTCGAGCGCAGCAGACTGTGCCCCTGCGTCGATGGCGACAAGGAACAAAACGGTCAAGGCGGCGAACACCCGTCTTGCTGGACTAGCCTTGCCGACAAGGCGGCCAATGGTCTGTGTCAGGACGGGTGGAAACATTTTTCTTCCGACCGCTCAGGCTCTTCCCAGAGAACGCAGCATTTCCGCGCCTTCAGAACGCGCCATTCAGGTCGTCACAAGTGGACGACCCCAGAGGCATTCCTCTTCCGGTACGCCGACGGGTACCAGCGGAGCCGGCACCTGTGGTCACTCTGATCAACTTCCATTTGAGCAAACCCCGGGCCACCTCCCTATCGAAGCAGCAGCAGCTTGTGCATGTGAGTTCCGCCGGGGGTCTTTACCTGCAGCAGATACATGCCGCTTGCCACCGGTCGGCCCCCTCTATCCGACCCATCCCAGATCAACGATCCCACGCCTCCTGGGTGATCGAACCTCCACTGCCGGACGGGTTGGCCGAGGGGATCATAGACGATCAGCTCGACCAGGCCCGGCAAGGTGGGCGCAAACTGCAGGGTCACCTGGGCGTTGAAGGGATTCGGAAAGGCGTGCACCGGTGTGAGTGCGCTGGCCTCGCCCTGGGTCTCGGCAAGTCTGTAGACGCCGCTGTCGAACACCGTGCCGTAGACACCCGGCGGATTCGACACCTGCCACGACGGCACCGTCACCCAACCATCAGGGCTCAACCACTCCAGGCCGGAGACGCCAGATGAGCGTGCACCAGGCACGACTTCAGACCGCCCTGTCCGGCCTGCGGCGATCCGATTCGATCCCTCAGCCGTGTGGGTCAGGAAAAGGCCGACCCCGTCGGCGGCAAGTCGTGGCGACAGGAGCAACTCCACCCCTTCCTCTACCCGCTGCATCAGGAGGCCCCCACCGGAACCCACCGGAATCTCGACCCTCGCCCCTGCATCTGGGAGGTCGAATCGACCTCCATCTGAACCTCCGATAAGGGACACAATCGATTGCTGCACAACCTTTTGCACATCTTCAATGGACACGGAGACCGCCACGAGGCTGTGGTGGATTCCCTGTTCGAGTCGCAATTGGACGTGCCCGTCTATCAGTACCACGGGCAGAGCATCGACCGTCACGGAGACATGAGCCGGATCGGCAGCCTCTACGAACAGATCGAGGCCACTGTCGCTCACCTCCACGTGGATTGTGGGATCGGGGATCGGGCGAATCGCCAGTGGGATCACGATGCTCTGCACCTGTCCATTTGGGTCGGTCGCTCGAATCCAAAGGGTCGATGTGGTCAGCGGCTGAATCTGGACCTCGCCTGCCTCGATCCATACATCGCCCTCGCCGCCGCCCAGAAGTCGGGCCTCCCACGCCATCGACTGAACCCAGGTGGTGTCCAATCCTTCAGCCCCGCCGGTGAAATGGACGAGGTCGAACAGAGACAGTGTCATGGTCTGACCTGACCAGTGAGAATCGACAGAAGGCACCGTCAGCCCCCAGATAACACCGTCAGATGGGAGTGGATCAGCAGAGGCGTGTTCGAGGGGATCGGGCACATCGTTCGATGTGATCCCAAGCAACGCGATGCCAAGGCGGCTGGAGGCAACTTGAAGGCCGCTGGCGAGGCGCGCCTCCAGCAGCAGTTCTCCCGGCAGGTCTGCCACCACGGTCAGTCGCTGATCGAGACCGTCCCACACGGCGTGGATCCCCGTATCGGCAGCAGCGACAAACCACGTGATCTCCGAATCTTCGGCAGACGGATCTTGGGATGTCAGTTCGTCGAGAGACAGGCGTGCAGCGATCCCGGCGGCGAGTTCGACCTGCCAGGCAGTCACCTGGATGGATGGCGGGTCGATACGAACGATGAGATCAACATCCTGGACCCGAGCTGCCGTGATCGCACGAAGTCGCACAACCTGGCGACCCGGTAGGGACGCTCTCGCGTCGACGATGAGTATCTGCTGTTCCAGGGAGGCCCCCAGGTGCCCCGCATCGACGAGTTCCCAACGGACCGGACCATCCGCCTGAAGAACAAGAGTTCCCAGGTCGAGCAGGGCCTGCTGACGCCCTGCGTGCACATGCTGCGCCGAGGGTGTCGCCAACACCAATGTGGGTGGTTCCACGACATGAATCTGGACGGCAAGGCCAATCGTCTGCGTCTGAGTAACCGCTTCCAACTGCACATCGAACACCCCGGCCGGCACACTTGCGGCCACCGTCAGGTAGATGAAACCATCGTCCAGAACCGCCGTGACCCCATCGGGCAGCGCCAGGACGCGCCACAGGGACACATCACCTGCCAGGACCCAAGAGGCAAGATCGAACTCGGCAAATTCACCCGATCCCATGGTGATCTCATCGGGCACCTCAACCTGGAGGGGCATCGACGCATCTGTTTCGACAATCACACGCAGCAGGCGTTCAGCGTCGCCGGAATCATCGATGACCGTCAGACGCAGGGCTTCCTCACCGACCCGTCCTTGTCCGGCTTCGATCTGCAGGACATCACCCTCGATGCGCGCCGTCACCAGCGAGGCTGTCCCGATTTGCCATTGCACCGGCCCGACTGCATCGACTGCAAAACCCGACAGATCGACCTTGATCGAACCTCCCTGCGTCAAACGCACAGGGGGTATATCGCGGATGTGCAGTTGGGCGACGGGTGCTTCGAGTTCGACATCGATGGTGATGGTCATACGTCGCTGCTCGACGTAGAGGTGGACTGAAATCTGGTCTGTGCCGGCCGATTGAATGGGCGCTTCCAGGAAAAGGCGTCCATCCTCCACCCGGGTCTTCACCAGGAGTCCATCGTCGGCCACCCAGAGGACATCTTCCATCTGCACACCAGACAGATAGTCGTCGAGACGCAGTTCGAGAGCACTCCCGGCCATGAGGCCTAACCGCTCCGGCAAGGTGATTTCGATACTCGACAGGTCGATCTGCGAATTCGTTGGATTCTCACCGGGGCCAACGGTCTGGGTTCCACCATCCCCCGTCTGATCATCTGACTCATCACCTGGAACATCACTCAGAAGATCATCTATGGGATCCTGCTCGCCTTGAGGTGTCTGGCCGACCTCGATCCCGGCCTCGTCGACGAGATCGTCCATCGGTAAGCTGGCTGGATCCTCAACATCTGGACCCTCAACCGCAGGATCACCAGCGCCAGGGTCATCGGCACCAGGCACGTCAACCTGAACCGAGAGTACCGTCGACGATGAATTGCCTTGCTCATCGGTGGCAAGCAGTCGGATCCAACCCTCACCCTCCTGTGTCGCCTCTACCCGTAGCCCATCCGCCTCCACCTGCACCTGGACGTTGGCCGAAGACTGAGCCGCCATCTGGAGCCCTTCCACAACCCCGTCATCCGTCAACAGTTGGCCCCAGGACCAGAACGTCGGCGTGCCCACATGCAAGACCGGCGTTTTCCACGGCTGGAACTGCGGGCCCTGGCTCTGCCCCGTCACCTGCACCGGCAAAGTCCACTGCCAGGACACGCCCCGTGCGTCGATGGCCTGGAGTCGCACAGCACCGAGACCTGAAGCCAGACCGTGAAATCGGAGTCTCGAGTTCACGATCTCAACTGCAACGAGCGAGTCTCCCTCCACCGTGACATGAAAGCTCGTGACCGCATCATCCACGTCCCGCAGCAAGTCCGACAACTCGGGACCCCAACTGTCTACACCCTCCATCGCCACCAACACCTCGACGACGTCCGTCTGCAGCTGGGGGGCGTCATCGATCGCCTGTACCGCTACGGGCACCACGAGCGAATCAACCAGGACCGAGTGCTCGTCGAACAGACGCAGGGTGAGACTGCTGACGCCGGCCCAGTCAGGCTCAGAAGACAGATGCCAGTCCGCTCCCTCTCGGCTTACGAGAAGACCGGTACCGGCCTGCACCAGCAGATAGGTGTCGGCGGAAACATGGGGTAGAACGGGATTGGGCAGGTTCACCGCAACATCTTCACTCATGACCACGGGTTTCAGCGCCAGAGAAGGTTCGGCGGGCGCCACTGTCAGGTTGAACACACCTCGCACGATCTCACCGTGTTCATCGGTTGCTACATAAGCCACAGGCGCGGAGCCGGCCGTCCGAGGCCGAGCCCAAATCTGAAGGTGGCCGTCGACGATCTTGAGCTGTGCGAGATGATCTGCCTGGTGGTCGAGTCGCCAAGTGAGTGCCTGAGAGGGGTGAATACGATCGAGGGCCCACGTCCACCTCTGCTGGCTATTCAGATGCAGATCAGCGAGCGGCACATATCCCTCTGCCGATACGTGCAGGGATACGGGCTGTCCGGTGAGAGCAAAGCGATTCTGACGGCCTGGGTGCCCTTGTTCGGTGAACACCGGACCATCCGGGCCAGCCGGCACCAGACTGATTCCAGTGGTACTGGCGGCGCCGATCACCTGCCAGCGTGCGCGGGCCAGCAGGTGCTGACCAGCGATCACGTCACGGTTTCCCGACTGCTGCGCCGTAACCACTACGAGCCTGGCGCGGGCATCGGATATCGATGCTTGCACCACATCGTTCGTGTAGGTCCCTACCGACAATGCCAGGTCGATGGCAAAGGGTTCAGTTCCTTCGTCTGCGTCGCCATCCAATGCCCGCAGCCGTCGCGGGTCATAGAAGAGGGCCAGACCAATCGAGGTCAGCAGTCGATCCTGGGTATCGACGTGAATCGTCACATCGACCGTGTCCCCAAGGGCAGGGGCATCTGTTGAGGCGGACTCGATCCAGAGGTGCTGACCCGAGGTTGCCGAGACCATCAGCAACAGGGCAAGGGTGACCTTGGTCAGGAGAGGATTTTGGTGGCCGTGCATGATAGATCGGCCCAGGTCTCGGGTCAGAACTCTGGTCAGCGGAGCAGGAGCATCTTGCGCTCAGCCTGCCAGCCACGACCCGTGAGACGCGCGAAGTAGGTTCCCGAAGCGACCTGACGGCCGGCGGCGTCTCTCCCGTCCCAGTAGACGGTGTGGATTCCGGCGGGCATACTCGAACGCAACAGGGTCCGGATCGCTTGCCCCGTGGCATCGTAGACGGTGAGGCGAATGGAATCGGGGGCGCGCAGTTCGAGTCGCAGTGCCGTCCGCGGGTTGAACGGATTGGGATAGTTTTGTCCAAGAGCGAATCGCTCAGGCGTCGCCAGCACACCCCACGTGCCGGCCTGCCCTTGATGCGAGCGGTCGACCAGATCAGCCCGCAGGAGCCTCACGCTCTGCGCCTCCGCCGACGGGGCCATCGGTTCGAAGAGCAACTCGGCCAGACCGCCCGTATCACTGACCGGTCCCGCATCGCCTCGGTGAGCGGCGCCCAGATCGACAAGACCCTCCCCTTCACGGAAGGCATGGATCGCCTCCAGAGGAGACACCCATTCGCCGGGCACATGGCCCCGAAGTCGCCATTGAGAAGGGTCGAATGCCAGTCGCAGTCCGTAGGCCCTGGTATCGGCGAGGCCTTCACCACCTATGCGAACCAGCAAATTGCCGTTCGGTTGCACATGACGCTGCACGTCGATTGCGGGAGGCACATCATTGATCGGACGGTAGGAGGGCTCGACACCTCGGATACCGAAATTGGCGGCCACCATGTTCAGATCTTCAACCCACACGAGGCTGTCGCCGTCTACATCGGCCAGAGCCCCAGCGTGTGCGGGACTTGTGGTCACGCCGAAGTACGTGATCACGAAATCGACATCGAGCTGGTCGATCTCATTGTCAGGACTCGAGGTATTGGACGTATCTACCCAACCGGTGACATCGCCACCGAGTAGATACTGTGCCTGTGAGACCCCATCTCTGAGCACCGTGGGTTGCAGACCGGTGATCTGATCACCTGGGTTTACCTGCACCGACGGCACGTGGCCGTCGAGGTACCGGTCAACGTGGACTGCAAGGTGGTAGTTCCCCGTGGGCACGCTAGTGAGTGTGAAGGTGCCCTGAGCATCGACGGAGTCCTGTATTCCGGCCTTAGTGCTATTCACGTCGTTGACGGCTTCAAACAGTGAATCAGAGACGGTGGTGAACCCATTATTTTCGCGCAGCATGAGGGTCACTTCTTCCGCGTGATTGGTCCTACCCTGAAGTTGCACCAGTCCGGCGAGGGTTCCGCGCGGCAGGAAGTCGACAACCGCACCGGTCTCGGGGGCCAGAGACCCCATTTCGATTCCATTGCGATAGAACGCCGAACGACGCTGCTCAATATTGTCAACGCGAACTTGCGCAGTCCCTTCCACATTGCGCGAAGCCAATGTGATCGTTGCCAGAGGCTCGGTTCCGTCAAAGGTGCGCCCGCTCTGTTCGAAATACACCAGGTCCATCACCCACCGACCCGCCAGCGATGAATCGGTAGCGACCTTCACCGAGTCGTAGAGGGTCTGACCCGCAAGGGCAGAGGACACGGCGAAGGGCTGTACCCCCGCCGTCGTCGCATCCTGATCCACCACCGTCGTCACCAGCGTATCCACGCTGATGAACACCGACACGACGTCGACGGTTTCCCCATCGGTATGAGGATGGATGGCAAAGGTAGTCGTGTCACGCCAGGCCTCCATCGTCCGTCGAGCTGGCAGGATTTCGATCGCTGAGCGCACCAGCCCCACGGCGCCCGTGGGCAGTCCGTCCACCGTCAGTCTGCCCGGAACGCGCTGCACGAGACTGGATGGGCCGGGTTCATCGGTGCCAGCGCCAGGATCCAACACGACGTAGGCGTGATACTCGCCGTCGCTCAGAGGAATCGCCTGGCCGTCGAAGGTCTGGATCATCCGTGAGGGTCGAGCGTCGAACCGCACGGTCGTGTTCTCGCTGACAGGTGCTCCCGAGGCCAACGACCCGTCGGTGGAGGTCAGGACCCAGAGACTGTCACCCGCGGCAGCCTGCAGTTGACTCCAGCTCAGTTCGGATGCGGTGGCCTGGGCCGTGAGGGCGGGGATCATCACCACCCAGATCAAGGCGTCGTCATCGACGTCCCTGGCTTCCCAGGACACTTCGAAGCTGCGTCGGCCGTCGACGGCAACCAGTGCCATCGGTGCAAGAATCGTCAGATGAGGTTCGTGTTCGAAGGACAGGGTTCGCAGGGTCCCCGTGCCGTCTTCCCAGCGGACGAGTCTCTCTGTCCCCCCGCCGGTGATGACGCCGTACAGGTAGTAGGGCGTGTTCTCCAGGGGAACTCCCCCATCATCCGGGTTTGTATAGGCCCACAGATCCCAGGCGTACTGGTTGTCTGCCTGAACCCCATCCGTGGCGCTGAGCGAATCGACGATCTCGTGCGTATCGAGTGCTGAATTCGCCGCCGCCGACTCAATGGCACTGACCCCATTGGGAATGGCGAATGTGGAATCGGCGGAGTAGTACAGGTCGATCAGCGCCGTGTCGTCGCGATCGAAGTCCCCGTCGAGACCAGCGTCCTGATTCCACGTAATCGTGTGAAACCTCGCCGGCATGGCTCCGCCTGTGGCGATCACCGTGTCCAGGCGCACGTCGAACACCAATAGGGGTGAATGTCGCACCCGGTACGTCGTATCGCTTCGCGTCAACGACAGGGTCGTTCCATCGGTGATGACAGCATAGATGAAGTAGTCCCCCGCGGGGACGACAGAACTGTCGTCGGG
>PATE01000144.1 GCA_002712305.1 Gemmatimonadota bacterium
CATCGGCGGGCACGGGGAAACGAGTCATTTCGATGTATTCGCAAACCAGCTCCGCGTCGATATCCACGAGCGTGTTGCTGCCGAACCGCTCCTGCACGAACTGTTTTCCTCGATCAACGTGGTACGGCGTCAGTTGTGCGTCCGTTTTCTCTGGGTCGAGAGCCACCGTTTCGGTTCCTACGCCGGTCGCACAAACTCCGTTGCCATCGAGACGACAGACACCGCGCACATAGCCGATGTCATGACACAGAAGAGCGGTGAGGAAGTGGGCCCATTCCCGAGGGCTGACGCCCCCATCCAGGTGTTTGCCGAGCAGAATCTGCTGACCCACGGTCGTGACGAGCATCGTGTGTTCGATGTCGTGATAGAGCATGTCCGAGTTGGCAATGTTCTCAAGGGCAAGACGACCGATCCAGTTCACGTAGTTCCCGTAGATCGGTTCGAGTGCGCCGAAGGCGCCCTTGTAGTCGTCCTCGAGGCTCTTAGAGAACCGGTTGATGGTCAGGTATTTAAAGTTGTAAAGCATCTGAGCTCGGCAATCTTACGCGTGGTGTTGCAGGGCCCAACGCAACGACACCATGCTGGATGTCGTGTACTCGCCGGGCGTGACGGTCTCAACAAGCTACACCGTGGGAGATGGGACGTCACATTGTCGTTCGCTGCCCGAGGCACACTCTACGCTGCCAGGACCGTGCAGGCGGCGGCCGTCGTCTCCCGCACCTGATCGACGGTACCCATTCCATACAGTGTAGAGGCAATTCCAACGTCGTTGAAGACATAATCGAAGGCGGGAGTCCCCAGATCCCTCCCTCCGGCCAGTGGTTTGATGGCGATCACAGGCTTTCGGGACTGACGAATCGCGTCGAGGGCCAGCTCTCGTGTGGGGAACATGTAGTGCCCCAGTCGGTTGACGGGGGTAAGATAGGCATCCACATCAATGCCTTCGGTCTCCAACAGCGGGATCGTCACTCCCGCATGATGGACACTCGTGATCACCGTATCGAAACGACCTCTCAGGAAGGCGATGTACTCCCGGATCAGATCGAAGCGCCCTGTCATCGCCAGCAGATCGATCTCAGCACCGGGGTCGGCGACGAGAATCTCACATCCGGCGAAGAATCCGAGATACTGTTCCAGGACGCCATAGTCGATCTCAAAGCGTGACGCTTCTTCTTCGGTGTAGGGTGCCACGATATCGGGGGTGACCAGATTGTCCATGGATCCCGCCAACGTGTATCGAAGGATCTCATCCTGCTTGATCTTTTCCCGGAATGCGTCGCCACCGACACGCTCGTCGTGGGCATAGAAGGTGGCATGCGCCTGTTTGGCGTAGGAGACGATCTCTCCATCCAGCGTGACGGGGATCAGGATATAGGGCAGCAAGCCGATCTGCGTATCTGTTCGACGCTCCGTCTCCCAGACCGCCTGTAGATGGAGCCGATCGAGATGAGGAATCATGTGGTCCACCTGTGCCGTGGTCACGCCGAACTCTTCGACGGCAACACGCAGCACGTCAACGACCTGACCAACGGTGCCGAACCTTCGCAGATTGTCGGCGTCGCGTTCGGCGTCCTGATAGGAACAGCCATCATAGGGGTGGATTCCCATGACCAGTCGAGGCACCTGTGCGGCACCGATGGACACGGTAGGAACACCACTTGCTTCGAGATAACTCTTCATTGCTCAAACCTTGTAGAAACCGCCGGGTAGGCGGGCGCCATAGACATGAGACGAACCGGTTTGCCGAAGGGCGATACTGTTTGTCGAGGCAGAAGAAAGGGATCGTCGCAGAATGGCACCAGCGAATCGACTCTCGTGCAGACAACTCAGACACCGTAGACTTCAAACCCTCACCGTGAACACGCCTGTCAGTGGACCGAAACACATGGGTAGCGTATGAGTTTGGGCGACGAGCTGGCCTACATGTCAGCCACACAGCTGGCCCAGCGCATTCGGAATCGAGACCTATCTCCCATCGAGGTCGTCGATGCCGTGATCGAACGAATCGATGCGCGCAATTCGGACCTGAATGCCGTCGTATTTCGCGGCTACGACGATGCCAGAAAACAGGCTGTGGAGGCTGATCGAGCGGTCGCGGCCAAGGAAGCCTTGGGGCCATTACACGGCGTGCCGACGCTGATGAAGGATCTGTTCGATTTCAAGCCGGGTTGGATTACCACCTTTGGTGGCATGAGCGCCTTTGCCGACTTCGTGCCGGACTTCTACTGTGCCTATGCGGAACGCATGGAAGCCGCGGGCGCCATCCTATTGGGCAAGACAAACAGTCCGGTCCTTGGGTATCGAGGCACGTGCGACAACTATTTGTTTGGCCCTTCGCGCAATCCCTTCGACACGACCAGGAACACGGGTGGATCCTCCGGTGGCAGTGCCGCCGCAGTGGCCGATGGGTGGGTGCCGATCGCCGAAGGCACCGACGGGGGCGGGTCCATCCGCATTCCCGCAGCCTGGTGTGGCGTCGTTGGATACAAGGCTTCCCTCGGCCGTGTTCCTTTACTGGTCCGGCCCAATGCTTTCATGGGAGACGCCCCCTTCATCTTCGAAGGACCGATCACCCGTAGCGTGGATGATGCGGCATTGGCCGTCACAGCCTTGTCGGGGTATCACCCGCGCGATCCTTACAGTCTGACCGAAGACGTCGACCTGTCGTCGGCGACGAAACGACCCATCGATGGCTGGAGAATCGGCTATAGCGCAACCCTCGATGTGTTCCCTGTTGAATCTGCAGTCGCCGACGTGGTGGAGGAAGCGGTAGGCGCCTTCTCGCAAGCAGGAGCCCATGTGGAACCCGTCGAATTGGGCATTCAGCGATCCCACATGGAGTTGGCCGATCTGTGGTGTCGCCTCATCATGCCCGCCTCCCTGTCCACATTCGAGGTCTTCAAGTCCCAGGGAATCGACATCCTCGGCGATCATCGTCACGACCTGCCCCCTGAACTGCAGGCGTGGGTCGAACAGTGCATAGACATGCGTGTCGTCGATTTCTATCGGGATCAAGGCATCCGTTCAGAGATTTTCGACGCTGTGCAGAATGTGTTCGAAGACTACGACCTGCTGATCTCACCAACCCTGGCCTGCATGCCCGTTGAGAACGCTACAGACGGCAATACGCTGGGGCCTGAATCCATCAACGGTGAGCCGGTGAATCGATTGATCGGCTGGTGTATGACGTATTTCACCAACTTCACCGGCCATCCATCCGCATCGATTCCTGCCGGAATGAGCCCGGATGGACTGCCGGTGGGCATGCAGATCATCGGCAGACCCGGAGCCGATGCAGATGTGCTGGCGGCCAGCGCGGTCTTCGAGCAGCTGCGCCCCTGGCATCAGACCTATTCGGTGTGCAACGAACGCACGCCTGGCCCAAGGCGATCCTCGCCTTGATCCGTCGTCAGAAAAAACAGGGAGCCACGCTCAATCGCGTAACTCGCTGTGAGTGACTGGTACCGAGGGCGGGGCTCGAACCCGCACGGGCAAATATGCCCAGCGGATTTTAAGTCCGCTGCGTCTACCAATTCCGCCACCCCGGCAGATCTAAGCAGAAAGTACAACATAAACGGCCCCTCTCGCCCGTTGACGAGGGAGCCGTTTAGAAAACTGGAGGCGGCGCCCGGAATCGAACCGGGGATATGGGCTTTGCAGGCCCTTGCCTTACCACTTGGCCACGCCGCCGCGAGAAGCAAGACGAGAAAGTAGCCAGCAGCCAAGCTGCTGTCAATGCAGGCACTTGCGCGCTTTTTCGCGGTTGAGTGAGAGCACAAAAATCACCCTACTCGAGGTTCGGTGGTTCTGCTATATTCTGACCGCCAAACGTACAGAACCCGTGCGCCTCGCTTTCTCCCCGAGGCGCCGTGCACAAAAACACCCACAATCCCCCCGGACTGAGTCGTCCATGCGGCAGTATCTCGATCTTGTCGAGCGAATCATTGATCATGGCGTGGCCAAGTCGGATCGCACCGGCGTGGGCACACGTGCCGTTTTTGGTCATCAGATGCGTTTTGACCTGGCTGACGGCTTCCCAGTACTGACGACGAAGAAGCTTCATCTGCGATCGATTATCCACGAACTATTGTGGTTTCTCGCAGGCGACACCAATGTCGACTATCTGCATCAGCACGACGTCAAGATTTGGGACGAGTGGGCCGATGAAGATGGAAACCTGGGACCGATCTACGGGCACCAGTGGCGTTCGTGGGGGACGCCCGACGGCCAGACGATCGATCAGATTCAATCTCTTCTCGATCGAATTGGCAGCGATCCGGACAGTCGGCGCTTGTTGGTTTCAGCGTGGAATGTGGGAGAGATCGAACAGATGGCGCTGCCACCCTGTCACTGCCTGTTTCAGTTCTTCGTCGGCGACGGCAAGCTCAGCTGCCAGCTCTATCAGCGCAGTTGCGATGTCGGGCTCGGCGTGCCCTTCAATATCGCCAGCTACAGCCTGCTCACGATGATGATCGCCCAGGTCACGGGTCTTCAACCCGGAGAATTCGTGTGGACGGGTGGTGATGTGCACATCTACAACAATCACATCGACCCCCTTCAGCAACAGCTGACCCGCGAGCCTCGGGAGTTGCCCCGCATGATGATCGTCGACCGCGGTCAGGATCTGTTCGGCTTCAACTTCGACGACTTCAAGCTCGTCGGCTATCGCCCCCATCCGACCATCAAAATGGCGATTGCGGTCTGAGGCTGTGAGTCTCGCCATCGCCATTCAGGGCGAATTGGGTAGCAACAGTGAGTTGGCCGTGCGCGAGTTTTTCTCTGACCGCGTATCCTCCCCAACCATCGTCCCCTGCCGCACATTCGACGAGTTGTTTGATGCTGTCCATGACGGCGTGGCCGATGGGGCCATGGCTCCCCTTGAAAACTCCCTGGCAGGCAGCATCCACGAAGTGTGGCGTCTGTTGGTCGAGCGTCCCCTACCTGTTTTCGGTGAACTTCGACTGCGGATCACGCATTGTCTGATTGGATTGCCCGGAACCGAACTTGGACAAATCAGGCATGTGCGCTCTCATCCTCAAGCCCTTGCTCAGTGTGAGAGATTTCTGCACGAGCTTGCCGATGTAGAAGTCGAAGCGGTCTACGATACGGCGGGCGCCGTACAGATGCTGGCCAAATCCGGTGGTCCCCACGACGCGGCCATCGCCTCAGCACAGGCAGCCATCGACCACCACATGCACATCATCGCTCGCGACCTGTCGGAGGGAGAGAACTTCACGCGTTTTCTCCTCCTCGGAGATGTCGCCGCCGACCAGCCGGGCGACTGCCGCAAGACAACCCTCGTTCTACAGATGGCTGATAGCGCTGCAGGAATGGCTGCGGTCATGACGCATTTACAGAACCATGATCTTCAGGTGCTGAAGGTAGAGACACACAAACGCCCGGGCGTGCCGTGGTCATACGATGTCTACCTCGAGGTCGCGGGCACCACATCCGAAACAGAGACACAGGCAGCTATCGAAGGCCTCCATACCTTCTCTGCGGCCTGCCACCTGATTGGCTCCTATCCGATGGGCCAGGACATCGAACCGCGAATCCAGACCAGATCCTGACGGTTACCGGTGGCGGTAGTAGGTGGTGTGGGCTTCGCGCTCGCACACAAATTCTGCTTGTTGTTCCTCGTCGTCAGCATGACAACGGGCATGTCGGCCGTTGAGGGGGTCTGACGCACAAGTTGGAGTAACTCGAAGCCAGACATATTCGGCATGTTCCAGTCCGTCAACAGCAGGTCGAAGCTGGATTCCTCCAGGTGATCCCAGGCTTCGAGTCCGTCAGCGGCCTCGACGATCTCCTCATATCCCAATCCGGTCAGCATCTGTTTGACGATGCCTCGCAGGGGTGTGGAATCCTCGACGAGCAGAACCTTCATGCACGAACTCCAAGACGGGTGAGACGACAACTTCCTGCGGACGAACTACAGCTTCAGATTCTAATTAAACCGTTACGCAGACCATCGCCAGCACTGAAGAGCGTGACCGCTCCAACCGAGGAGCGCGACCGCTTAATCCTGCACGATACGCCGGACGGTGGGCGCCGAAGAATCGATCCCCCAACTGCCCGACTCACCGTCGGCATCCAGATCAGCGTGGACGACCACACGAAACCCTTCCGACTCGACGCGCGCTTCCCACCGATACAGATCGAGCCACTGCAGATAGTCGCGGTAGGTTTCATCCTCGAGGGCGAAGTAGCTGCCGTGACGGCGGAAGTGCGTGGCTTGCAGGTAGTAGAGCTGTTCCAATCCGGCTTCGAGTTGAATCTCTGCGCGACCGGCGGGTGTAATCTTCGAGAAGTGGACGATGCCGAGTGCCAGCAAAGCCAGGACAAGCAAGACGATCTCGACACTCACCACGATTTGCCGCAAGAGATTGCTTCCCTGGGTAGATTGCTTCCCTGAGTGACGATCTGCCCGTCAATGGATGTGCAGGTCTGCTTTCGTCGTCGTGGACGGTCTCAACTCGACGGATCCCAGCCAGCCAAACGGCTCCGCTGGACGAAAGGGTTCCACCTGGCCTGGATCGTGTTGGGCGTCACCATCCACGTCGATGAACCCGAAGATTCCATACTGACCAGGCACCAGCCTCGTCACCCTCAGCTCGGGCCCTGAGGTCTGGAAAGAATAGCGCTCTTTTGTCGTGGACGCGACGATTCGAAACCGCGCACTGTCGGACGATGAGGAGATGGCACCCTCGAGGATGGGGCGATCGATCTCGGGAAGAACGAGGGTTTCGACGCGTATCGAATCGACCAACTCATTCCCCGCTCGGTCCGAAATGCCGGTCCACACGCCCTCAAGGATCGTAGACCCGACGACCAGAGGTTTCGTCAGTTCGTAGGCCAGATGCAGGCCGTCCCGCCAGCGCCAGCGTCCCTGGGGCACACGCGTAGAGTCGTTCGTCTTCCATAGCCCGGGGGACGGCAACTGTGGTGACATCATCTCATCGAAGGTGAAGACGAACTCTTCCACTTCGATGGCATACTCCCCGGGTCGAATGTCGACCACCTTCGGCGGACGCGTATCCGCTCGTCTCGCCCCAGGAATCTCTGCGTCCGGCTCCCCCTCAAGGGAAACAGAAACACTACCCACCCGGATGCGGAGGGGATAGGTTAGGTCGGACGATTGCCGGCCCGTTATCACATAGATCCGGTTTGGGTCGGTGGGCGCGTTGTGCATTCCCAGCACCTCCAACCCATCGATCTCGACCTCTACTGACTCCGCATCGCATGCGGTGTCGAAGACCAACAAGAGTCGGTGTTCGTCCAGGGCCGTCAATTGCTGCAGAAGGGGCGCCACTACCGGTGGAGTCAGATACAGGTCGCCGGCAGCGGTTGAGTCGCTGCCATCGATCGTGACATCACCAGAGGCAAGGGCGCGGAGTTCTCTATCCCCGAGGGTCCGGTCCTTGTCCAGATCGTCAAATGCCAGGAGTCGGTATTTCGTAGTGGCCAGACGCTCGAAGTGAAAAACGCCATCGCTGCCGGTCTGCGTCGCGTAGGCGGGTGGATCATGACCGAGTCGGCCATTGAAGTATTCGAGATCGTACGCCAGAACGGAGATCCCGTGACGTGGCCCCTCCTCATCGACGACGCGCCCCATCAAAACACCGGTGTCGAGGGCGTCTCCGGTTGAGAAAGCGAACTGCTCCGATGCCTCCAATCGGTTCCCGCGACGATCCTTGGCGTCGGTGCCGATGGTGATGACGTAGGTACGGTCCTGGGCCAACCCCTGAGCCAACTTGAGCCGAAGCGTCGCTGACCCCTCCCAATCCATCTCAAAATCGGTCGCAGGTGCCACGAAGATAGCTTCCTGGGTCGTGCGTCGGTCCATGGGCTCCGAAAAATCGATCTGGATGGCCGCGTCTGTTGCCACCGACGTTTGATCTGTTGCCGGCTGCGTCGAGGCAATGCGTGGAGGCGTCTGATCGATGGGGCCACCGGTGGGTGCAGACACTTTGGCACAGGCGCCAAGAAGCAGCATGAGCAGCACGTGGTTGACCACACTGGGCCTGCAGGCGCTGGGGTCAGCTCTCACTGTTTTCCCCCGCCCGTGGATGAGCCTGATCGTAGCGACGCTGCACTGCTTCCATATCGACGGTGGAGGGTGTCGGTGCCTTTGACCGGCCCATGAGTTTCCCCACAACAGCCGCGTCTGTCCCTGTCGACAACGAATGCTCGGCGAAGGCCTTGCGAAGCGCGGTGGCTCCACGGCGTGGACGATCGATTCCTGAAGTCAGACCGCGTGTACCTTCCAGGCGTCGCAGATATGCCTCGAACACGAGTTGTGCTGAACGGGTCCGTAGCCGGCGTCCTCGCGCTGTTACGAACAGATGCCCGGCGTCGATTCGCTGAATGTCTTGTTGGCTGAGTGTATCCGCCCGTGCCGTCAGGTATTTTGACAACACACTCACCGACTGAGGCCCGAGAGGAATCGAGCGCCGGCGGCTACCCTCAATATGGAGGTGCGCCTGGCTTGAGTCGATGTGAGAAACCCGCAGGGCCAGCACCTCTTCAAGTCGAAGGCCACACCCGTATAACATCTCCATTAGGGCGAGATCCCGAATCCCAGTGAAGGACGTCCGAGAGGGCATTCGCAGAAGGGCCTTGATCTGTGTCGGATTCAGGCCACTGTCGGACGAGGCCGCCGGGGGCGAGTGGAGACCTCGGATCTGCGACCCGTCGACCAGGCCCACGCGATGCAGAAACGAGTAGAGGGCCCGAATCGACGTCAGTTTCCTTGCCACCGTCCGCGGTCGAAAACCCTCATCCACCAAGTGTTGGAGAAACTCCGCCAGCGTCGCCCCGTCCACGACACCGATGCTGGGCCCCGCGATCCGCGTGTGGAGGAAGCGGCACAGCTGCCGCAGATCCGCCGCATAGGCCTGACGACTCCGGCGGGAGAGGGGCTCGGCATTGTGGAGATCACGAACGAAGGCCTCCACTCCCGCTTCGTATGCGGAGTTCAAGGTCAACAGACCGGTGGGGCGACTCATCGTCAAATACTCATAGCCGAGGGTCGACCCGGTTGGCCCAGATGTCCGTCATGGGTGCCTTCACACGCAAGTGGTTACCGATGCAAGCATATAAGACATGGCGTACAGAAGAATAAGGGGACCCGCGATGGCCTGCACTTCTTGACACTCTGTGAACCCGTCCGTTTCATAGTTTGTAGAGGAAGTTGGTCCGTTTTCATCCCAACTCACAGGCACATTCATTGATCGCAAGACGCTCGCCCGACGAGATCGAGGCGATACGCGCCGCGTGTCAGATCGTCAGCCGCGTACATGGAGCCCTGGCCGAACGCATCGCGCCTGGAGTATCGACAGCTATTCTCGACGAGTTGGCAGAGGAGACGATTCGATCTCACGGTGCAGACCCGGCATTCAAGGGATATCACGGATTCCCTGCTTCGATCTGTGCCTCCGTTAACGATGAAGCCGTTCACGGTTTCCCGCGACCCGATCCTTTGCAGGAAGGTGATGTGTTGTGCGTCGACGTGGGCGTGCGCCTCAACGGTTGGTTCGGCGATGGCGCCTTTACACTCGCCGTTGGTGAACTGGCAGCTGATGTTGAGGGCCTGCTACGCGCCACTCAGCAGGCCCTCGACGCTGGTGTGCGTGCGGCTGTAGCAGACAAACACCTGTCGGACATCTCCCATGCCGTCGAGACCATCGCCAACGAGGCCGGAGTCACGGTGATTCAGGAATACGGCGGACACGGAATCGGGCGCGAATTGCACGAAGAGCCCCACATCCCCAATCACGGAGCTCCGGGCCGGGGGCCCCGTCTGCAAGTTGGCCAGGTCATCGCTATTGAGCCGATCTTCAGTCTCGGAGCCCCCGAAGTGGTTGTCGACGAAGACGGATGGACCACACGTACGAAGGATGGCAGCGCTGCGGCTCACTTCGAGCACACTGTGGCGATCACCAAAGAAGGGCCGCGGATGCTGACGGAGCCGCGGACGGCGACGATTGCTGCAGCAGGCTGAAGCATACATCCGGTGAAGGTCACTCTACTCGGAACTGGCACTTCGGTGGGTGTGCCTCGGATCGGCTGCGACTGTCCAGTCTGCACGTCGGGCAATCCGCGAAACAAGCGGCTGCGATGTTCCGTTCTCCTCGAACACCTCGGCCGATCCGTCCTCATCGATACGTCACCCGATCTGCGGATTCAGGCTCTGCGCAATGATGTTCGTAGCCTGGACGCGGTACTGTTTACCCATTCCCATGCCGATCACCTGCACGGACTTGATGATGTCCGGGCCTATTGCTTCGGTCGTGATGAACCTCTCCCCGTCTACGGGGATCGCCAAACGCTGGAACGAATTCACCACGTCTTCGACTATGCCTTCGATTCGGCATGGGCCGAGGCTGTTCCGCGCCTGTCCCTCAACTATGTGGACGGTGATCTCGAGTTGTTTGGACTGCATGTAAGCCCTGTGCAAGTGCTACACGGCCGACTGCCCGTGCTGGCCTATCGCGTGGGTCGATTCGCCTACGTGACCGACTGCAGCAGCATTCCGGATGCCTCCCTGCAGAAACTGCAGGGTCTGGACACACTCGTGCTGGGTGCGCTTCGACACCGAGAGCACCCGACCCATTTCAATGTAGATCAGGCAATCGAGATGGTGGAACTGCTGCGCCCGCGCCAGGCCTACTTCACGCATATCGCCCACGACCTTGATCATGAAGAGACCAACGACTACTTGCCCGAGCACATCGAGCTGGCCTACGACGGACTCGTTCTCGATGTCTGAGTCGCTCGATATCTGAATGGTCAGGCACGAGCCGCCCGCGCCCTAAAAGAAAGTGCGCGCCTCCCGAAGGAAGGCGCGCACTTTCTTTGATCAATTGCCGGGGCGAGTGTCAGGATGGGGCTAACACTTTGACCATCCACAGTGTTTGCAGGTCAGACAACTGCCCTCGTGGGCGACCGTCGATCCGCATTCCGGACAGGTCACGAGGGTGCGTGATCCTCCACCTCCTGTCCCACCGCCGTCGCTATCGGCCGCCACCGCAGCCGGTTCGGACGCGAGGTCGACAGCAGAGTCGTGCAGGTCATGCGCAGGCAATTGGCCCGCCGTCCGACGTTGTAGATATCGCTCCAGGGCGCGGCCGATCGCATCGGGCGTGGAAAGAATCAGCTCTCCAGCCTCCCAGACGGGTGTCGGTCCCGAGATTCCCTTAAGCATGTCGACGATCTCTTGTGGATCGATCCCCGAACGCAGCGCCAGAGAGATGAGACGGCTGATCGCTTCGGATTGGGCAGCCGCATTCCCGCCGGCTTTGCCGATCGTGCTGAAGACTTCGCACAATCCGTGCTCGTCCTCGTTGATCGTGACGTAGATCTTGCCTTCACCGGTGTTGATCCGCTCAGTGACACCCGTCGTCACCGAAGGACGGGGTCGCATATGCCGTCCAGCAGCATCCTCAAGACCCTCTGCCTCTTCGGCCTTCTTCGCCTCGTCTTCCGTCTGCAGGATGCCTTCCCTGCTTCCTTCTCGATAGACGGTGACGCCCTTGAGACCCTCTTTGTAGGCCGTGATGTAGATATCGGCAACCGTCTCCGCCGTCGTCTCCTCGGGCAGATTGATGGTCGACGAGATCGAACTGTCCGTATATCGCTGAATGACGCCCTGCATCCGCACGCGGAAGTAGGGATCGATATCGTGCGCCGTCCGCACATGCTCGGGAAGGTTCTCGTCTCCTCCGTACAACTCTTTGACCAGGGGGTGGTAGACTTTGTATTCACGAAAACTCTCGCCGTCCGCCTGCTTCACCCGACGCTTGTAGCTGGTGCAGAAGATCGGCTCCACGCCCGAAGAGGTCTGCGCCACGATCGAGCCCGTGCCCACGGGCGGCACGGTGATCAGCGTGGAATTGCGCAGGCCATGCTTGCGAATACGGTTCTGGATGCTCTTGGGAAGACTCTGCACAAACTTACTCTGCGAGACACCTTCCCAGTCGAACAGGGAGAAGGCCCCCTTCTCCTGAGCCAGATCAATGGAGGTCTCATAGGAGTAGTAGCAGATGGTCTGCATCATCTTCTCGACCGCGTCGAGGGCCTCATCGCTATCGTAACGCAGCCCCATCTTCACCAGGGCATCTCCGAGGCCGGTAATGCCGAGTCCCACGCGACGATCAGACTCGACGGCGTCACGAATCTTGGGCAACGCATGAGAGTCCATGTTGTAGTCGATGACGTTGTCGAGGAAACGGGTCGATACGCGGGTCGCCTCGGCGAGATCCTCGTAGTCGAACGTGCCTTCGTCATCCACGAAACTCAGCAGATTCAGGTTGCCAAGGTTGCACGCCGTGTACGATGCCAGAGGCTGCTCACCGCAAGGATTGGTACTGGTGAGCGGATTGGCGTACTCGACGTTGTGATACTCCTTCATGGTGTCCCAGAAGATGATGCCCGGTTCAGCGCTGGAATGGGCATTCGTGATCACCTTATTCCACAAGTCGCGAGCCCGAACCGTGCGATAGATCTGACCGCCCCAGCGTAGATCGAAGTCCGTGTCGCCGATGACGGCCTCCATGAACTCATGGGTGATCAGGACGCTGATGTTGGCGTACTGCACCTTGGTCCGGTTGGAGTCATTCTTGATCGTGATGAAATCTTCGATGTCTGGATGATCGACACTCAGCGTCAGCATCAGAGCGCCTCGGCGACCGGCCTGAGAGACAGCGTTCGTGCTCTCGGACAGCAGATTCATGAACGCCGTGCAGCCAGGCGACTGATCGACGGTGGCATTCACCGGCGCCCCCTTGGGGCGCAGAATCGACAGATCCGTACCGACGCCGCCGCCGGTTCGATACACCATGGCCGATTCCTTCAAGCACGTGTAGATCCCCTCGAGACTGTCCTCTTCGATGGGAATCACGTAGCAATTGGAGAGGGTGGGGCGACGTTTGGCTTCCTCACGACCCGCGCCGTGCATGACGCGGCCACCGGGAATGAACTTGTAGTCGATCAAGAGGGAGAAGAACTGATCATACCAGTATTGCTCGTCTTCCTCGACCGAGGCCATGGCTCGAGCAATGCGGTCCCACATCTGCAACGGCCCCGTCTCGCCTGGCGCCAGATACTTGCTTCTCAGGACATCGATCGCCAGATCGTTGTCGCCATAGTATGAGCGGGCGTCGGCGGCGCGTTCAAGCACTTCTTCGTGGCCATTCCGGCGGTATCCACGGCCCTCGAGTTGAGCGAGTAGATCCTCCAAACGGTGGACACTTTCGGGTGCTTCGGAATCTTGTGGGCCTGTAGCTTGTGGGCCTGCGGAATGCTCGGACATCAGTTACCCTCCCTCGCACGATGCGATGCGCAAAATAGCGCCCTCATTAACGGTACGATGTGCATGTCGGCCAATCATCGCGAATGACCCGAAACGAGATTCAGCACAAACCGTGAATGCAAGCCACCATGATCAGAAATAGCGGGTGGATTACGGGCTAAGTTATTGAATTTTATGGGGTTAATACGGGGGAGAGCAAACTGCGCGCTGATCGATTCCACCGCCTTCTCTCACTTCCACAACTGTCGCTTTCTCTCAATTCAGTAGCGATACCGTTCCACAGGATCTAAGGCCTTATGACTCCTTCAACCCACAAGATCTTGTGCTTTCGCTCAGCGCAGAGCCAATATACACGACCGCTTTCGGCGCTGTCAAGGTTTTTGTGGTTTGTGTCACAATCCGGTGAAAATCGCACCCGGTCAAGACAAAAAACGGGCCCTCCAGGCCACCTGAGAGGTGGCCTGGAGGGCCCGTTTCCAAGCCCGATGTTGCCCTGGATCCGGCGGCGGTTAGTTGGCCATCTGCTCCAGTTCACGCATGAAGTCGCTACGATCCTTAAACTGTCGATACACCGAAGCGTAACGGACGTAGGCGACGTCGTTGAGCTCTTTGAGCGCTTCCATCACTAACTCGCCGATCTGCTTACTCGGCACCTCCCGTTCGGCCAGATTGCTCAGATCGGACTCCACCTGATCGATGAGTTCCTCCATCCGCTCCGCCGATACGGTCGTCTTATAACACGCCAGTTCGATCTTCTTCTGCAGTTTGCTGCGGTCGAAGGGCTCCCGATTGCCATCGCGCTTGATGACAGTCAGTGGCGCATGCTCGATGTATTCGTATGTGGTGAATCGATTGTCACAGTTCGTGCACTCGCGACGCCGGCGAATCGCCTGGCCGTCTCGACAGGATCGTGAATCGACGACCCGATCGTCTTGGTGGTTGCAGAAAGGGCAACGCATTTGTCGTACCCGACCTCCGGTGAAGGTCCGCCCTGCAGTGGACGGTACCAGCCTTCGATGTCAGGGAGAAGTCCAAGGGAGGTGCACGCGGATCATAGGGGGGGTAGCTCGTCTGGAGCGGATTCGTCGGCCCGCGTGCCGGCGAATCCATCAGAAACTGACTTAAGTTAGTGAAAACAGCTAGATATGGCAATGTTGGCGCTGAGATGAAACAAGCGCCAGCGGCACTCCCGAAAGAGGGCCGGCTGGCACTTGATCACGCGCTGAAGCCATTTCTGGGCTTAGTTGAGCTGGAACCTGAAGGGCAACATGACCCAGACCTTGACCGGCTTGTCGTTCTGGATGGCAGGGCTGAAGGTCCATTGGGCGGCCGCTTTCTTGGCCGCATCATGGAAGACCTCGCTGCCGATCACACGCCCGATCGCCTCGACCAGGCCTCGCTTGTTGACCAACACTTCAACCTGAACCGTGCCGGTAATCCCTGCCTTCCTGGCTATCTCGGGATAGACGGGTACGACCTCCTTCTTGGGATCTGGCTGTTTCTCCACTCGCCAGATCTCCACGATTTCTTCCTCTTCCTCTTCCAACTCCACTTCGTAGAGGTCTTCCAAAGGCGGCGGAGGCGCCAGATCGTCGAGACCGAAGTCGAGATCGGTCTCCATAATCGTCGCGTCCTCGGGGATGTCATCGCTGTCAGAAGCGATAGGAACCACGGGCCTTGGCGGTGGTGGAGGTCTGCGCTCTTGGCGAGTCTCGGGAACGTTCTCGATCTGAATGATGACCGGCTCCGACTTGTCGTAGGCGTCGGCCTCAAAATGCGGAAAGATGGCCACCACGAGCAGATGGGCGACGAACGAGCCGCCGAAGCAGGCCCAGAAGGTCTTGCCGTAGCTGCGTCTCAGATCAGCCTCCGCCGTCTTCTTCCGCGGCATGTCTGCAGGTCGGTTCATCAGGCACCTCCCCGTTGGCGATCCGTGGCAAAGTTCACTCTCAGCGCCTCTACGCGGCGCAGCTCCTGGATGACGTCTGACACCAAGCCGAATTCAGCCCGCCCATCTCCCTTTATGGAGATGATCAGTCGAGGATTGGCGGTGATCTTGGCGTGAATCAAGGCCCCCACTTGATCGAGGCCAACAACTCGATCGTCGATGTTGATCGCTCCATTGGCACCCACCCAGATGCTGGTCACGTGCCGCCTCATCTCGAGCTTCTCGATCTTCTCTGCCTCGGGCAGCTTCACGGGGATGCCGCGGAAACGGACGAAGACGGTAGACACCATGAAGAATACGAGTAGCAGGAAGGCGATATCGGCCATCGATGCGGTAGGAACCATCGCTCCCACGCGGGATTTCCTGGCAAATCTCATCTGGTTCGTCCCATTCTGGTCGTCATCCTTCTGCGGGTTCAGCGATGGAGATTCGTGTCGCCCCAGCCAGCTTCAGTTCGTCAAGGACGTCGACGAACATTCGATACGTGCTGGCCCGCTCCGCTTTCAGCGAAACTATCAGGTTTTCGTTCGCCGCCAGCCGCTGCTGAATGTTGGTGCGCAGGTTGGCGAACTCGACCACCGTCAACTGGTCACTCTCGAAGAAGGCGATCTGATCCTGATCGTTGATCCACACGTTACAGATGTTCTTCTGGCGAACCTCTTTGGTCTCGGCCACCGGGGGCAGATGCAGAGAGAGCCCCTTGTCCTGATTCATCGTCGTCGACACGAGGAAGAAAACGATCAGAAGAAAGGCGATGTCCGCCATCGAGGAGGTCGGGATCTCCGGCGGCACTCGATTTGTGCGCTTGCGGAGGTTCACGCTTTAGGACTCCTGTCCCTTGAGTTCGATCTCCGTCAACACATCGATGAAACCCGCCGTGTGCTCTTGCATGTCGGCGATGATCTTGTCGATCCGGGAGACAAAGAAGTTGTAGCAGAACTGGATCAGGATTCCGACAACCAGCCCCGCCGCCGTCGTAATCAGAGCCTCCGAGATACCTCCGGCGACCATCGACGGATCGACGTCACCGGCGATCTTGATCGCTTGGAAAGCGTTAATCATACCCGAAACGGTGCCGAGGAATCCAACCATGGGTGCCAGATTTGCGACAGTAGAGAGCCATACCATGCCACGCTCGAGAAAGGCCATCTCCACGGCACCTGCATTCTCGATGGCCTTTTCCACATTGTCGACACCACGATGCAACCGCAACAGACCGGCGTGGATGACGGAAGCGACGGGGCCGCGCGTTTCGGAGCACAGTTGTGCAGCGGCTTTGGCGCCTCCACCGGACCGCATTGCCTCCTCCAACTGCTGGAAGAAAGACTCCGCGTCGATCGCTGCCTTAGACAGATTGATCAGGCGCTCGATGGCGATCGCGACGCCGAAGATCAGCAGGAAGGCCAGCGGATACATCGCCCAGCCACCGTCGTTGAAGAGTTGAAGCATCGTACCCTCTCAGTGCGTTGTGAACAGAATCATCATCATCGTGTGAATCAGCGATCATCATCTCCCGAGGAGTCACTGCCGAAGAATTGGCGGCGCAGTTTCTCTTCCTCGGTCTCGGGAGGGTGGATCTGCCAGATTCTCTGTTGTGCGACGGCCTCCCAATTCGGATCGGCTAAGGCAGATTCGAAGCTGGCCACCGCATCCTCGGCCTTGCCCGCCTCCCACAGCAGGTCACCTCGAAGAATCAGCAGATGCGCGTGACCCGACTGGCGACCGAGCCCTTTGCCGATCCATTGCATCGCGGCGTCAGTGTCTCCGGCTTGGATATGGAATTGGACCAGCGTCGCCACGTTCTCCAGATCATCGGGCTGGACCTGAGCCATTCCTTCGAGTCCAACGAGCCGGATGTCCTCGTCGCCGCGCCGTTCGCCGAGTTCGGCCAGCCTCAGATAGTGAGAATAGCGTCCGGCTGAGTCGCTGATGGTGAGTTCCCGCAACGTGGCGAAAGCGGCGTCGAAGTCACCCGTTTCTAACTGCAGATCGACCATTTTTCGGAGGGTTTCGATCTGATGGGTGCCCGTCTCTCCGAGAAGTCGCTGGCGCCAAGCGAGCGCCGCCTCAGCGTCACCAAGATCACTGTAGATCACGGCGATCAGCTCCGTTAATTCAGCGCGCAGCTCGGCTGCGATAGCGCGATGGTCGGCCAGCTCCTCATAGTGAAAGAGGGCGGCTTCGGCGTTCGCGCGACGCCGATGTTGGTCGCCGAGGGCTCGGCGGAAGCCGAGAAGGCGGGTGTCGTTCGGCTTTTTTTCCAGCAATCGCTTGAGGAAAACCCAACCGCTGTCGGGCTTTGATTCAGAGGAAAAGATCTGATAGAGAGACAGAGCCGTGTTGGCATGCGCAGAATCGAGCGCGGCCGCCTCGAGAAAGGCACCCTTGGCCCCAGCTTGGGCACCGAGGGCAAGGTGAGCGCGCCCTATGTAGTAGAGTGTCCGCCGATCCGGTTCCTGATACTTCAGCAGCTCAGTGTAGTAATCGACAACAGCTTGGTGATCTTTTTTGTCTCGCGATGTCTTGCCGAGAAATCGGTACTTGCGGACGGAATCGGCCTTGACCACAGCCTCTTCCTGTGCCTCGACTGCTGACGACAGCAAGAGGGCCATCGCGGCGGCAGCGAGGATATAGTGACGGACAAAAAGAATTCGCATGGTCCTTTCCTGCGTCTGGTCGCAGACGCTCGTGGCCCTGAGACACGCAAATCGTTCCGCGACAGACGCGTAAATATACCTCACTCAGGGCCGGCGGCAACCGGAGAGGTCGCCGTTGAGTGACGTTCCATGGGATCGGCCTTCTCCTCCTCTTCGTTCGACAGATGTGTCGATGACCGGCAGGTGGTCTCCCGCACCTATATCCGATCGTTTGACAGATCTCTTTTCTCACCCCGATCTTCATATCTCTGTCGGCGTAACCAGTTCCAGTGGTAACAGTTAGGTCACAGAGCAAGGGTTGTACGCTCAGGCGACCGGACCAGTCGATCAAATTTCCCCGAAGATGGGCGGTGATCACGGTGTCTACACAGGACATGAACGCTCCCAACGGGCAGACGTCTCCACCCAAGTTGTGGATCCGCACGGCCGAGTACGCCGACGACGCCGCGCGTGTTGAGCGTGTGCTGGCAGGCGACCAGCGTGCCTTTGGTGATCTGGTTCGTCAGTACCATGGCCTTTGTTATCACGTGTCCTACAAGGTTCTACGCAATGCGGGCGACGCCGAAGAGATCGTGCAGGATGCCTTCATCAAGGTTCACGGCGCGCTGGCTGAGTTTCGCGGAGAAGCTTCCCTCAAGACCTGGATCTTACGCATCGTCTGGCGTCTGAGTCTGAATCGCCAGCGGGACCGGTCACGCTCGGCCTGGTCGCGCTTGGGCCTCGATGGCGACGCCGAGGCGGATGTGGAGATGGTTCGGAGCCGTTCTGCGGAGCATCCTGACAGGGCCTATCAGGCGCAAGACACGAAGGAGAAGGTCCTGGAAGCTATCGACCGGCTGCCAGAGCCGCTGCGACAGGCTCTGGTTCTTCATGGATTCGAGGAACTCGGATACGATGACGTCGCTCGTATCCTGCAGGTACCCGTGGGTACCGTCTGTTCGCGGATTCATGGGGCTCGCCGCAAATTGGCAGATGACCTTCAGCGTAGAGGATTGGTGTGAGTATGTGGTCTCGGATGCGTGTGTGGTTCGGTTGGCGACTCGGCTCCGGCGGTGGCCCAGATGAACGGCTTTCGGCTTTCATCGATGGCGAGTTGGATGATAGATCCCGCGAGGACATGGCTGCTGAGATTGCCCTCGACCCCGGCATTTGCGTGCAGGTTCAGCGGTTGCGAATGACAGAAGACCTGGCCCACTCAGCCCTGCAACCACCGTCGATACCGAACCCCGACGTTTGTGCCGAACACGTATTGGCACTCGCGACGGCGGACACCGGTGAGGTGGCAGCCGCGACGTCGCCGTCAAACTCGCGCGTGCCGACGGCGGTGCTGGCTTCGGTAGGACTGTTGCTGACTGCGGGAGTGGCCTTTGTCGGTCTGCGCCGCCGTGGGTTGGTGTAGGTAACCGTGAATTGGATCGAACGCATGAAGTCGGGCATTCTCACACGAATTAAACGTGATTTGCCCGAAGGGATCTGGACCAACTGCAAACGGTGCGGTGAGACCACCTATCAGGCGGCTCTGGAACGCAATTCATGGATCTGTCCTCACTGCTCCAACCACTTCCCGATCGGCCACGGGCGCTACGTGGATCTGCTCGCTGACAACGACAGTTTTACGGAGATCAACCCACAGCTGGCCACTGCAGATCCATTGAAATTCCGTGACCATCGGCGGTATGGTGAACGGATTCGGGAAGCGCGTCGCAGTGCTTCGATGAATGAGGCGATTGCCACGGGGGTTTGTACGATCGGCGGACAACCGGTCGCCCTCGGCGTGATGGACACCCGGTATATCCTCGGCAGCATGGGAGGTGCGACGGGCGAAAAGATCTCGCGCCTGATCGATCGCGCCATCGAAGATCGCCGGACACTCTTGCTCGTATGCCAGTCGGGCGGGGCTCGCATGCAGGAGAGCACATTCTCCCTGATGCAGATGGCGAAGATCAGTGCTCGACTGCGTCGCCTATCCAATCATGGATTGCTGTATGTGTGCCTCCTGACAGATCCTACCTACGGCGGCGTGACGGCGAGCTTCGCCATGCTTGGTGACCTGATCATTGCCGAGCCAGGTGCCCGGATCGGTTTTGCAGGCCAATCCGTGATCAAGCAGTTCATGGGGATTGATGAGTTGCCCGAGGGATTCCAGATTGCGGAGAATGTCCAGGAACATGGCTTCGTCGACTGCGTCGTCGCACGAAACGAGTTGGCCACGACCCTGTCGCGACTCATCGCCCTGATGGCCCCGGCCCAGGACGCAATGGCCGCATGCAGAGGCACCACCGAATCCTGAACAGGCCCAACGATCACACCCGGACTGCTGACCCGTATTGCGCTGGTTGCCGCCTTGACCGCGGTAGGCGCTCATCTGCGCATTCCCCTTCCCTATGTCCCCCTCACCCTACAGACCGGCGTCGTCTGCCTGGCGGGCTTGTGGCTGGGCCCTCGAGCAGGCTCGATGAGTCAGATCGTGTACCTGCTGGTCGGACTCGTCGGATTCCCCGTGTTTGCCAAGGGCGGCGGCCCTCAGTATGTCCTGGAACCCTCCTTCGGTTATCTGGTGGGATTTGTACCCGGCGCGCTGGGGGTCGGCGTCGTGGCCGGACACTCCCCCAGCTTCCTGCGGGCCTGCCTGGCTGTGGGTGTGGGGCTGCTCATCATTTACGCTGTCGGCGTTGCGGGACTCTTCCTCAACCTTCGCTACGTCCTGGCCAGCGGACTCGACGCAGTGAGCATCTTTCATCTTGGCCTGGCGCCACTTCCGAAGGACCTCGTTGTGGGATTGGGTGCCGCCTGGGCAGGTCGTCGATTGGGGACCGCTCTGCCGCGTCGGTAACGACACCGTGACTGAGGGCCAGCGGAAGGCCGCCTAGAAGATGTTACGGTATTTGAAGGCCATGAACGCCTGCTCTGCAGACACACCCACCTCTACGCGCAAAACAAAGTCAGCATTCCAGTAGGTACGCAGGCCTACACCAGTGGTGACGTGGGTACCCCCCAGACTCAGACCGCTGACCCCAGGTGACACCTGGCCTGTATCGAAGAAACCGATGCCGTGAAGTTCGAAGTATTGCTTCAAGAAACGCCTGCTACCCAGATGGTAGCGGGCCTCGGTGTTGGTCGCGAGCCGAATGTTGTCGGTGAACCGCTGACGATCGAAGCCACGCAGAGTGTCTGAGCCGCCGAGCCCCTTTACCCGAAGACTGCCACCGAATTCGCCGTAGGCGAACAGGGGCACCGCGCCTTTCAGGGCTTCGAAGATCGTTCGGTGGGCGATGTTCAACCGTTCCCCGACGGGCCAGTATCTGGCATCGGTGACTGTGTATCGCTGGAAGTCGATCTCCTCGAAGAAGAGCCCCAGCAGTGAGTTCCGGGATGTTTCGTACGACCACTCCTGAAACAGGCCTTCTCGTGGGATGCTGGGGTCGTCTCTCGTGTCCCACACGAGGGTAAAACTGACAAAGCCGGAGACACCATCCACCACGCCATCGGGCGTGCCCTCCTGAACATAGAAGGAGACGTCACCGGAGGGACTCACGTCGTTGCGCTCCAGCCCCAGACCCATCGAGAGTGAAACGGGGCCATAGATCGCTCGAACCAGCCTCAGCAAAACACTCGGCTGCTCCAGGATGTAGAAGTAATACTTCTCATCCAGGAAATCCACGTGGTTGACGTCGATCAGATCCTCGTTGCGATCACTGTCATTGGACAGTCCGTAGTAACGTGCGCGGATATCCCGATGCGAACTGAGCCGCAGCTGGATTCCCCATCCCGTCCCAGAGATGTGAGGAACCTTCAGACGGATGTAGTTCGTCCGCTTGCCCTTGGTGGAGTTCACCGAATGGAAGGTGAACTTGTACCGGTAGGGTCTGCGCGAGTAATCCGCGACCTGTAGGCGAGCGCCTCTGTTCCAGCCAGAGGAGGGGCTGTAGTAGATGATGGGCAGTCCCGTTGCACCGTAATCGCGTCCCCGCAGTCGTACCTGTCGCCGCTTGGCCATCCAGCGAACGGCGCCGACGGTTGGCCGGGTGGTGCCTCCGATCAGTCGTTGGCGTCGAGGCTGCGTGAGACTGTCTGGCGTCGCCGCCGTGCTGTCGGCCGCTGACTGCTGCGCACTGACCATTCCGGGCAGCATGGCATAGACCAATGCGCCACCCGCATAACACAGCCAGCGACGCGCGGGGCGAAATGCGCAGTCAGGGCTCACCGACCACTGCCCGTTTCGAAACGCGCCTGGTCGGCAGAATCGATGGGGGCCGTCAGATCGAAGCGTAGGGGCGTCATGGCCACCTGACCCCTTTCCAGCACTTCGATATCGCCATCTTCGCCAGATCCGACGCGGCGATAGCCGTTGTAGTGATGTTCGAAGGATCCGTCATCGCACTGTCGGAAGAATGAACCATAACTGGTTGGGGTAACCCGCGTGAGACAACGGGGTGTGGAGATCTGGATATCCGGGGGCATGTTCACACTCAAGACGGAAGAACCCGCCGGCAGGCCATGGGTCAGGACCTCTGCCGTGATCTGCCCGCTGACGGCAGCCCCATTCTTCCAGGTCGACTCGAGGAAATCCTCTCGTTCTGTTCGCCAGCGAGCATAATCCTGAGCCCGCAGCTGCACGGAGAATGCGATAGAGGGAACACCCGACAGCATTCCCTCAACGGCGGCACCGACCGTACCCGAGCTGAGCAGGAACGCGAGACCTGCATTGGCCCCAACATTCATTCCTGACACGACCAGAGACGGAGGGTTTGAGTAGAGACAATGGACGCCGACGTTTGCGCAATCGGCGGGAGATCCATCCAGAGAAAACAGCGGACAGGGCAGATCCTCGTCCTGGCGTTCAAGCCTTGGACGGGCAAAGCGACTGAGTGTCTTTGAGGTCCAGCTGAATTCCTGTGCTGGAGCGATGCCCACCACGGGACACAACTCGGAGATCTCCGTCAACAGTGGACGCAGCGCAGGAGAGTCGACTCCGTCGTCATTGGTGACCAGAACCCACTCTCCCCGAGGATGTTCCGGCAGATGGACCGCTGTGTTCAAAGAGTGTTTCCCGTCACGTCGAGGGGGGTGCACCGGCGGGTATATTATCCATTATTTAGCTGTTCACCAACCACCGATCTGGCTATCTTAGCGAAACGTGCGCCGATAGGTATACGAGCAGGTGGAGCTTGCCCGATTTTGGAACACGCGATGATGCTGCAGGAGCTCGAATCGCTGGCCGAGCAATTGGCCATCGAGGTACGCCACGAGCCCCTGGCAGGTCCACGTGGAGGCCTTTGCCGTGTGGGAGGCCGAGATCTCATCCTGATCGATCGGAACCTGCCCCTGTTGGAGCGCGTCGAGTTGATGGCCAACGCTCTTTCGAAAATGCCATTGG
>PATE01000145.1 GCA_002712305.1 Gemmatimonadota bacterium
AACGCGCGTGCCGCGCCTTGCCGATGGTGACACCTCCGGCGTCCGCGGCACACGCTGGTGTTCAGCCTCAAGACGCCGTGGGCCGACGGGACGTGGCAACTGATCCTCTCACCGCAAGAGTTGCTGGAAAAACTGGCCGCCCTCGTGCCGCCGCCGCGACTCAATCTGGTGCGTTACCACGGGGTATTGGCGCCCGCCTGCCCGGATCGCTCGCAGATCGTGCTCGGCCGTAGCGAGTTGACGCAAGTTGAGGGTTGTCAGCACGGGGGTGCAGGTGAGCGCCGATGTCATCGTGTCGCATGGGCCAAGCTGCTGGCCAGAGTGTTTCAGTACGACGTGACGGTTTGTCCGACCTGCGGCGGCCACATGAAGATTGTGGCGGCCCTCACCGAGCCGCGCTCGGTCATCGCCTGGCCGATACGCAAGCCCCGCGCATGCGGGGATGGACCGCTATGGCGGGCACATGAGGGCGAGCGGATCGAGTAAGCCCCGCACATGCGGGGATGGACCGGTAATGGGTCCGACTGAGACCATCGAGGACGATGCAGTTGTAGGTGCTTTGCTTTTTGGTTGTCTCTCCCGCACGAAGATAGCTCGCCAGGCCGGCTCGAAGCGGGCGTTTTTTCTTTGCAGTGACGAGTTAAAACGTGGGTACGGTTGGGGGTACAGTTTGAGAAATGTAACCACACGCATTGGCAGACACGGAGTTAGAGCATAGTTGGGTAGCCACACGTTCCCGCCATTCGTCCACTGTGAGGTCACCTTGACTGCTCCCGGTATCGCCGTTACCGTAGGCGCGCTAAAGTCCTGTCACGCCCTTCGCGCATTTTTGGAGCCCCTTTTTTAGTTGATATGGGTTCTTGCCGTTGTTGTCGTAGGACTGATCGCTGTGCTGGCGGAACTGCTGCTCAGTTATCAGAAGCGAGCCCACGACCTGCGCTCAAAACAAGAGCCACTTCGTCGTCGGATCCGCGCTCACTCCCTGGCCATGGAAGAGGCGGTGAGCGGTGTCGAAGGGACGGCGGCCGATCAACTCGAGTATCTGACTGAAGAAACTTCAGCGGCATGCGCATCGAAGTGAGCAACTGCGCACGGGAATAGAGACGTTGGAGGCAGAGGTTTCGGTGATGGATACGACCCCAATGCGCCCGTCGAAAAAGAGAACGACGAAGAACTGATCCAGGATCGGGATCCGGACGCGGGCAAGGTCGATGATGACGAGGCGACACCAGAAGATCTGTTGCGACAGGCCAGAGACTTTCAACGTGCGGAAGTCGATGGGCACCGCACGAGTCTGCAGCGTGACCTCGATGTGGTCCGGCGCACACTTTCTTTGCTCGAGACCAAGATTCGTCGCGGGGCGAAACCGGCAAAAGAGAAATAGAATCAGCACCATCCACACTCCACCGTCTGACACGCATGCTTGAAGGACTCCTCATCGGGGGTGTGGCCCTCATTATTCTGAATCTCATCGTCCGCGATCAGATCTTCTGGCCCTGAACTCGGAGGAAAAGCGACTGGCCGAGCGCCGTGACGAGGTGGAACTCATGGTGGCGCAGATCGGCGAGGCGCTGATGCGGGCAGATCGCCGGCGCATGTCGCTGGAAAAAGGCTGCGGCCAACTGGCAGACAAGCTCGAACAGATCGCAAGCATCACCGGTGCCGACCCCGGTTTGGATGCGGCCGAAGCAGCCGGCTAGACACGCAGGTCTGAGCGAATTCGACAGGGGGCAGGTAAGCTCATGAGCACCCAGACTCGAGAACGTGACCAGTATGACGACGATGGGTATTCCATCTATCGCCAGGTCATCGATGCCGATCTGATCCGAGAAGCCAGCGACCACGTCGATTGGCTTCTGGCGAACAACCCCGGCATTCGCCCCGAGCAGTTGCACAACAACCTGATGACGAACGATCCGTTCTGGGTGAGGCTGGTCGCAGACGACCGCCTGTTGGATGTGGCTCAGCAGTACGTGGGGCCGGATATCGCTCTGTTTGCTTCCCACTACATCTGCAAACCATCCGGAGATGGACAACCCGTGCTCTGGCACCAGGACGGGTCGTACTGGCCATTGGAACCAATGGACGTAGTCACGCTGTGGCTAGCGGTGGACGATTCCGATGTGGACAACGGGTGCATGCGGGTGATCCCGGGTACCCAGTCCACGGAACTGCAGGAAATGCAGCAGAATCAAGAGGTCGACAATGTGCTCGGATCGTCCATCGATCCTCAATACCTGGACGAATCGGCTGCCGTCGACATTGTATTGGCTGCTGGAGACGTATCGGTGCACCATCCAAACATCATCCACGGTTCCACTGCCAACACGTCTCAGCGGCGCCGATGTGGACTTACCATCCGCTACATCCCGGCCACCACCCGAATACTGACCGATGGTCAGTGGCCAAGTGCCTTTCTCCTACGCGGCAGCGCCGTCGATTCGGTGAATGACTACCTACCCTGGCCTACCTACCAGTCGGGCGAACACATGTCCTTCCGGGGGAGCGATCAGTGGCCACCCTCCGTGCCTGCGGGTCCATAACAACGTCCGGAACCCTCATGTTGTACAACCCGGGCAACCACCAGAGGTCGCTGTCTTTCTCGGAATATATTGACTACAAGGTCAATATCATGCCCTGGAGCAGGTCTCCGAGAAGGGAAACTGCCGAGAGCTTGGATATCGAGGTGAGGACTCTATATGAGGTCCGGACAGGGGGATCAGAAACCCCGAGGGGCTACTGCGCGAGTGCTTGTTCGGACCAGCCTGCTGTATCGAGACCGAGTGCCTGGGCTCGCTCAAGGATCCGGTTCCACGTCGTGTCATCGATGGGGATCCCGTGCTCCTGACGATCGCGACAGGTACTGAACTCAGGGCCTCCAGGCAACTGGATCTGACCGACCTGCGGGTCTACGCGACTCGACATCACGTGCTGGACTAGGCCCTCTACCTCGGTTTCGTAGTTGTCGGTCTCACAGAAGAAACCCGGATCGTAGACCGTCAACAACATGCCATTGCTCCGCATGATCTGGTCCCCGTTCGCGGCCCCTTCCCCTGAGAGAATGCCGCCGAGGATTTCCACCACCATGCCGAGGCAATACCCCTTGTAGCCAACCACACCTCCGAGAGGCAGAATGGCGCCGGCTGGGGGTCCAACGAAGGCGCCTGGATCACGCGTCGGGTGTCCCTCAGAATCGGTGATCCATCCAGCCGGAACCTGCTCTGCGCGATTGTGGGCGACACGAATCTTCCCCTCCGCCACAACGGAGGTGGTCATATCGACGAGGATAGGATCCTGGCCTGGGCGCGGCGCGCTGAAGGCAATGGGGTTTGTGGATATTCGACCGTCGATGCCCCCAAAGGGTGGGATCTGGCGGCCCAATCGTCCTGCATTCACGAAAGCAAGTCCGATCAGGCCCTGACGAGCCACGCTGAGGGGGTAGGCCCCGATTCGTCCTAGATGTGAGCAGTTCCTGACGGTGACCACCCCGACGCCATGCGTGCGGGCCAGTGAAACCCCCGTTTCGACGGCCAGCCTGCCGGCCACCTGGCCCAGGGCACTGTCGCCGTCGATGCAGGCGGTCACACCTTTCTGACGCTCAAGTCGTGGAATGCCCTTGGGGTCAAATGTGCCCGCAAGAATCTGGTCGATATACTCATAGACTCGCAGCGAACCGTGGGAATCGTGTCCGAACAGGCACGATTCCACAAGATGGTCTACAACGGTAAGGGCATCGGCCGGTGAACAGCCAGCTGCCTCGAACATCAAACGTCCAACACGACGAACAGCGTCTTCCGAAAAGCGTCTCATAAGCGACACAACAGCTTTCTCAAGCGGATCGTGCTAATCGAAGGAACTGACCCCGCACATCTACACCGTATTCCTCAAGCCCACCCCGGGCGGAATCACCTGTGATCCACGGTCGGCGATCACGATCCGACGCGACCAGATCCTCAGAGGCATGGTCACCGTGGAGGAAGTGGAAGGCCACTCCCGTGCGGACCTGGTCTGAGTGGTTGTCACCCGTGCAGTGGGCGGTGCCGTAGCAGAAGAAAGCCGCTCCCCCAGCTGCAACCTCGATCGTCTCTGCTGTTTGCTCGGGCGGATAACAACGAATGTGGTGATTGCTGTAGGGGTCTCTCTCGTGCTCAAACGGGGTCAGATGACTGCCAGGCACCAGGCGCAGCGTCCCATTGCGCTCGTTGGCGTCGTCGATGGCCAGCCACATCGCCGTTCCTCGCAGAGGATCTGAGATCTTGAAGTAGGCGTTGTCCTGGTGCCAGCTGGTGCCAGTACCGTGGTGCGCCGGTTTCATGAAGAGCTGGTCAAGGTGAAGGAGATAAGGATCCCCGATCAAGGAAGATACAATATTGACCACGCGGTCATCGAAAGGCAAGGCGCGAAGCAGATCGGACTTGTCGAACAACGGGATCAGCTGAAGATTCGCCTGCACCTGGTCGGGCGTTTCCCCGTCGCCCTGTGTTCTCACATTTCGAACCAACCCCTCCGCCTCGAATCGCGAGACCTCCTCCTGCAAAGCGAGGATTTCCACCGGATCGAACAGGTCGGGAACGACGCAGTATCCCCTCTGGTGAAATGCGGAAATGTCGTGATGGTCAACCATGGTTTGATCTGGAAGAGGTGTGCGCAAATGGTCATGCAGGACCCGGCAAGATACAAATGATGAAGGCAGATAGCCAACCGGTGCTAGTATGCGGCACCGCCACACCTTGCCGGGTGGTCCACCTTTGGTTAACCTATTGTATTGGCTAGCTTAACGGCAGAATGCACAATCAGCGACCCAACGATAGAAAGACCCACCACGATCACACACCGCGCCTCCTGACTCGCGGTGTCGGCGTCTTCCCGCGGTAGCGCCTCCCCCATCGTCGATTTCCCGGTATCACCCCCGGTGCGGCGTCATGAGGTCGCAGGACGACTGAAGAAGTGACGTCCACCTCAGAGACAGGGCCCCTACGTAAGAGAGGCAGAGCACTGACATGGCTGATATCCCCATTGGGATCAACGGCTTCGGCCGAATCGGTCGACTCGTTTTTCGCGCCGCCACCGCCGCCGGTGGCATCGACATCAAAGCGATCAACGATCTCACAGATGCGGCGACCCTTGCCCATCTGCTGAAGCACGATTCAACCCACGGAATTTTCGACGCTGACGTCGCCGCCGACGGAGACGCCATCGTCGTGAATGGCAAGCGGATTCAGGTACTGGCCGAGCGTGATCCGGCCGCCCTCCCCTGGAAGGACGCCGGCGTCGACGTCGTGGTCGAGTCGACGGGTTTGTTCACGCAAAAGGAGAAGGCTGAAGCTCATCTTCAGGCTGGGGCCGGCAAGGTCCTGATCTCCGCCCCCGCCAAGGGTGACCTGGCCACGATTGTACTGGGTGTCAACGACGAAACGATGAAGGACTCAGATACCATCGTTTCCAACGCCTCCTGCACGACGAACTGTCTGGCTCCCATGGCAAAGGTCCTGCACGAGAATTTCGGCATCGTGAAGGGGATGATGAATACGATCCACTCCTACACGAACGATCAGAGAATCCTCGATCTGCCGCACAGCGATCTTCGTCGCGCCCGTGCGGCAGCGGTGAACATGATCCCTACGACCACCGGGGCCGCCGCGGCGGTGGGGATCGTGCTTCCTGATCTGAATGGCAAACTCGACGGCTTGTCGATCCGCGTCCCCACTCCAGACGGTTCACTTACCGACTTCACGGTCGAACTGGCCAAGGATGCAACCAAGCAGCAGGTCAACGCGGCTTTCAAGAAGGCCGCCGATCAAGATCTGAAGGGCATTCTCGAGTACTCTGAGGCACCCCTGGTGCTCACCGACATCATCGGCAACCCAGCTTCTTGTATCTTTGATGCAGACTCGACCAATGTCGTCGGGGGCAATATGGTCAAAGTGCTGGGGTGGTATGACAATGAATGGGGTTACGCCAATCGCTGCGTTGACCTGATTCCGCGGCTTGCGGGATAGGGGTCGACGGATACGTTTGGCAGCATCGGTCGCGAGACCAGGCGCTCATCACTTCCATAGACCGGTGAGCGCTGGCCCCGCGGCAAGCACGATGGCGGACGTCGGTTCGTTTTCGAGCGACTGAGGGAAAGGAGGAGCCATGGATGATTGGACGTGGTGGATCATGACCTGTGGAATCAGTCTCTACTTCGTCATGATTCTGTTGGATTTCAACAAACCTTCCAAGAAGCTGATGGACCAGATCGACTCGCAGGAGCAACGTCGTCGTGAGATAGAGCTGCGCCTGACCACGCTCGAGGACAACATCGTCCAGATCAAGAGTCGCTCTGAGGACATCGACCTGCAGATGGAGGATCTGGAGCAGCGCCGCAAGGTTCTGCTCCCCGACGGCAACAAGCAACGGATGATCTTCATCGAGGCGGGGCAGTTCACTATGGGCAGTGACGAAGAAGCCAGCCCCGATTCTGAACGTCCCGCACATCCGGTCCATCTGCCCTCCTTCTACATCGACGCCTATCCGGTGACGAATCAGGACTATCAAGAGTTTGTGAAGTGCGTCGGTTACAAGGCTCCAATTCATTGGCAGCGAGGGAATCCACCGATGGGTTTGGTACAGCACCCCGTGGTCAACGTTTCCTGGCAGGACGCCAAGGCGTACGCCGAATGGATGGGTGCACGTCTGCCGACCGAAGCCGAGTGGGAGAAGGCCTCCCGTGGCAACGATGAACGTCTGTACCCATGGGGCAATCGATTCGCCGAAGACCGCTGCAACGCCGGGGATGCCAGCGGAACCACACTGCCCGTAGATGAATTCGCCCTCGGGCGCAGTCCCTACAACATCTGGGACATGTCAGGCAACGCGTATGAGTGGTGCGAAGATTTCTGGGATGAGAGTTACTACCAGTATTCTCCGTCGACCAATCCCAAGGGGCCGGAAGGCGGGCAAGAGCGAGTGATCCGGGGTGGATTCTTCGGCGAAACACGCGACAACGTCCGAACGACGCATCGCAATTCATCGCCCGAGACACACTCGCGTGAGACCATCGGTTTCCGCTTGGCGCACGACGCGGACGCGTAAGCAGGGGACATCATGTTCCAACAGGTCTGGAAGAACTTCGAAGAGAACGAACTGACGCACTCGGCGGCCCATCATCTGATGGCGGTGCATGAGTTGCGTCAGGAGCACGGCTACGCCCGTGTCTCCGACATCGCCAAACATCTGCGTATTACCAAGGGCAGCGTGTCGACGGCGATGAAACATCTGCGCGAACGCGGCTACGTCCAGGAAGACCACAACAAGTTTCTGGAACTGACTGCCAGGGGCCTGCGCGTAGTCTGGGAGACCGAGTCGACACGTGTGGTGATGCAGAAGTTTCTCAGCCAGGCGTTGGGAATGGACGATGACGATGCGGAGATCGATGCGTGCAAGGTAGAGCACCTGCTCAGCTCCGAAGCACGCGGTCGTCTGGTTGGTTTCTTGCGGTTTCTGTTTTCCGAGGACGCCGTGGCCATCGGCTTCCTTGCCGCATTCCGCGAAGCTCTGGAAGAGCGAGATCTCGAATGCAAAAAGGATGTGGCCAACTGTCTGCTTTGTGAGGAGATCTGCTTCGTACAGCCCGCATTGAAGGCGCTACAAGAAGGATGAACAATCCATCCATCAACGGATGGACCCACCACACCGCCCGACAGTCCCTTCCATGACAGGACTGGCCGCCTTTCTGCGGCGGCAGATGCTCCCTGTTGGCTTGATCGCCGTCGCCCTCATCGGGCTGCTGTGGCCCTCACCGGGTCGCATGATGGCCGAACTGCCCACCCAGTATGTGGCGGTGAGCATCATCTTCCTGTGCTCAGGACTGCTGCTGCGGACAGATGAGATTCGTGCCGCTCTGTCCGCCTGGCCCGCAACCCTGTGGGGGATCCTGGCGATCCTCTTCCTGACGCCAGTGTTGGGCGCCGCTGTGGCCCTCATGGCTCCGTTGGACGACAGTTTTCGGCTTGGTCTGGCCTTGTTCTGTTGCATGCCGACGACGTTGTCGTCGGGGATCGCCCTCACACAGCAGGCGCGAGGCAATACAGCGCTGGCCTTGTTGCTGACGGTGACGACGAATCTGCTGGGCGTGTTCACCATCCCGTTTGTGCTGGCCATCGTCCTTGGGGCCGTCGGTGCAGTCGATTTGTCTGCACAGGGGCTGCTGGTGAAGCTCTGCCTCACCATTCTTGTTCCCCTCATGGCTGGTCGGTTACTGCGTCTTCGTTTGGGCGACTGGGCCGATGCACGCCGCAGCAGCATCACCGTGGTCAGCAATCTGGCACTGATCAGCGTGCCGTGGATGAAGTTCTCGCAGAGCTCAGATCGTCTCGCTGCCGTGGCTGCCGGTGAACTGCTGATCCTGATTGCAGCCGGCCTTGTGATCCACGTTCTCTATCTGATCCTCAATGGCACCGCGACAAGGCTGTTTGGTTTCGCCTTGCCCCTTCGCAAGGCTGTGATCTTGATGGCCAGCCAGAAGACACTCCCCGTGGCGCTCACGGTTCTGGCTCTGATTCCAGACGAGGCGCTGTCTCCCCAGACCAAGGGACTGGTCGCCATCCCCTGCATTACATCTCATCTCGGGCAGATCTTCGTCGACGCCTTCCTGGCGACTCGCTGGGCGAAGGATGCCTAAACCGGTTTAGGTGATCGATGGCCCGCTATCGCAAGCCCCACCTGCTGCTGATTACGACTGACCAACAGCGCGGTGACTGCCTCGGCTGCGAGGGCCATCCCGCTGTCGAGACACCCTACGTCGATCAGATCGCCGAGAAGGGTGCGCGCTTCCGCCACGCCTACACGTCCGTACCCTCCTGCACACCCGCCCGCGCGGGCATCATTACGGGTATGGACCCGTGGAATCATGGCCGGCTGACCATGACCGGCAACGATCCGCTCGACTATCCGGCGACGCTGCCTGGTGAACTGTCCGACGCAGGCTACCACACCCGGCTGGTAGGCAAGGCGCACCATGCGCCGCAGCGCACATTGCAGGGATTTCACGATACGTGTCTGGACGAGTCGGGACGCCGTGATGCGGGCTTCATCTCTGACTATCACGCCCACTTCGACCGCGCCAAGGAGGGGGAGTACGGCTATCGTGATCACAGCATCGAATGGAACAGCTGGATGGCGAGACCCTCACATCTTCCCGAGCATCTCCACCCGACCTATTGGACCGCATCGGAAGCGATTCGTGCTGTGGAGACGCGTGACCCCACGCGACCCCTGTTCCTGTGGATGTCCTTCGCACGGCCCCACTCGCCCTACGATCCACCGCAGGCCTACTGGGACATGTATGTGGACCATCCCCACATTCCCGCCGCCCATGTAGGTGATTGGGCGGCGCGTTACGATCGACCTGTGGCCGATGTAAACGCCCCGCGCACCCGACGAAGTGACCGTGAGATCCACCGGGGCCGAGCCGGCTACTATGGCAACATCAGCTTCATCGACCACCAGATTGGTCGTGTTCTGTACGAGTATGGCAAGCGTGACCCGGAGGGTCTGGCCAACACGCTGATCGTGTTTACGTCCGATCACGGTGACATGATGGGGGATCACCACCACTGGCGGAAAACCTACCCGTATGAGGGATCGGCACGGATCCCCTTCGTCGTGCAATGGCCCACCGCATGGGGAGAGGATGTACCCCGCGGCCAGGTTCTCAACGAACCGATCGAGCTGCGCGACATCATGCCAACCTTCCTCGACGCGGCCGGCCTCGACGCACCCGACTCGGTTGACGGCGAGAGTCTGTTGTCCCTGTGCAACGGCACTGCATCCGACTGGAGGCCGTTCGTTCAGGGCGAACACACGCAGTGTTATGATCATGAACACGGCATGCAGTATGTCACCGATGGCGATGAGAAGTACATCTGGTTCCACCACACCGGCGAAGAGCAGTTTTTCGACCTGCGAACCGATCCGCACGAGTGTCATGATCTGACGCGTGATCCCCGAGCGGCCGAACGCATCGACGTGTGGCGCAAACGTCTGGCCCAGGTCAATGAAGAACGCGGTGACCCCCGCGGGCAGGGTGGTCAACTGGTGCCACAACCCGAGGGAGCCCTGCGTTTGTCGCCCAACTACTCTCGCTGGCGAGACGCGGCCGCGGCACGCATGGGCGACTGGCAAGGTAGCTAAGACCCTCCGTGCTCACTGTCCACGTTCAGCATGACGAGCACGGCCCCATCGAGATCGTCGAAGAGGCGGAGGGTAAGCTCCGCTCCCTTCGTTTTGGCTCGACGGCGCGCCAGAGCACGATGTTTACGGCCCGGCCCACCGAATTGGCCCTCGAATACACCCGCACGATGGCGTCAGGGCTCGTGTTTCTTCCTCACCAGCCCACGCGCGTTTTGGTCTTGGGGTTGGGTGGGGGATCGCTGCCGAAGTTTCTCCTCCACCACTATCCGCAGTGCCAGGTCGATGTCGTAGAGATCCGGCCTGCGATTGCAGAGGTGGCGAATCGGTTCTTTGGCCTACCCGAGCCCAACGACCGCTTCTGCCTGCACCTGACCGATGGTCTCGAGTTCCTCGAAAGTGTTGCGGCTTCGACATACGATCTGATCTTCGTCGATCTCCACAATGCCAACGGCATGGCCCCGATCGTCGATGCAGAATCCTTTCCCCAATCATGCCGGAAGGCAATGCGAGGGGGAGGTGTGGCGATCTACAATCTCTGGTTCGGCGTACGACCCGAGCAGGAACAACGCCTGAGCCGCCGACTCGACTATACCTTCGACCATCTGCTGCGGCTGCCCATTGCGGGCAAACTCAATTGTGTGGCCTTCGGATTGACCAAGTCAGAAATCGATCTGGCCACGTTAGCCGGCAGGTCTGAGATCGTGGGGCCGAAGCTTGGTCTGGCCATTTCATCGATGCTGATCCAGCTCCAGAAGCGTCACCCGCAGGTTCTGCAGTAACTACAGACAACAGGCTGGTGTGAACCGCCCATGGGTGTAGCTCTGCTTCGTGCAGAATCTGCTGGCGCAGGATCTGGTGACGCAGGTTCAGCTTCGCGTTTGGCTCGTGTGCGCACTCTGGAGGGCCAACTTCATGGCCACGGGCCCGATCAGTTGATTGATGGAAATCGCTGCCACAGCGATGGTCGCAAAGACCGCTCCCCAATCCGGAAATCGACGCACGACTTCGAGCGCCAATCCAAGGCTGACACCGGCCTGAGTCAGAAAACTGATTCCATACCAGGCTCCGTCCTCGTCGTGACGAGCGGCAAACCAACAGCTGCCGAACAGACTCGCGCCACGCACGACCACATACAACAAGGCAGCTGCCCACGTCGTACGCAGACTCTGTAGATCGAGAGAGGCACCGGCCAGACAGAAGAACAGCACGAAGACCGGTAGCGACACCGAGTGGATGGCTTCGGCGAATCGGTCTCCACCGGCGGACAGATTGCGCACGGTGAAACCGGCGGTGACACAGATCAACAGAGGCTCCAGGTGTAGGGGCAGCTCATGCGTGTCACGCACGTAGTCCGCAATTCCATGCGCGACATGGGTCACGACCAGGGCCGTACCCAGCAACAGAAGCGGGAGATGCCCCGGGACCTTGCCGATGTAGAAGGCCAGCGCAGCCCCCAGCAGCAGACCCATCGCAACGCCTCCAATCAATTCAGCACCGACGGTGAGGGCGAACCGCAGGTCGACGGTCGAGGAGACCAGGGCCTGACAGACGCTGAGCCCCAGGGCAAACAGAACGATGCTGAGCACATCCAGAGCGACCGTCACCCCCAACACCGTCTCCGGGAATTGCCCTCGAGCTCGGCACTCACGGATGACGGCAAGCGCACTCGACGGGGATCGTGCCACCGCCAGAATTCCGAGAAGCACCGCAACAGCAGCCTTCTCCATCTCACCCATGTGCGTGGAGGCGGGCAGAAAGTGCGAACCCACCAGGAAGAAGAAGGAAAACACACTTACGCTGACGAAACCCGCCATGGACAGAGTCAGGCTCAGGATGGTGCCGATCCGTTCCCGCAGTTGCTGCAGCCTCAACTCGGCCCCCGCCGCCAGGGCGATGAAGGCGACGGCCAGCTCCTTTAGGAAACCCAGTCGCGTGGCGGTCTCTGGATCGATAACGGCCAGAGACTGGGGTCCCAGCAGAATGCCGAGTCCCAGATATCCCGTGATCCGCGGCAGACCGATCCGACTCAGAAGATGGCCGGCAATGTGGCCACCGAGCAGGATCAGCCCGGCGATGAAGGTCGCCTCTGCGGTCGGCGACACGTTCGTCGTGAAATACTGGGTAAGCAGGATGATGCCGACCAGGACGCCGGCGACGAGGATTCGCTTCACGCCGTCACCTCCCCCTCGCCGGCGGCCGTGACGGCCGTGGCCGCCATCAACGGCGCCAGCAACTCGTTGATCATGACTCCCACCAGAACGACGGTCGTGACCAGATCTGCCATGGGTGAATCGGTCAGCAAACGCAGATTCACGGCGATGGCGACGGCGAGCCCATCATGGGAAACCAAACCGAGTCCTACGCGGCGCAACTGCTCTTTGGGCAGCCAGTTGCGCAGAGCCCAGTGCGCCGACAGCCACTTGCCCACAATGCGCACCACCACGTAGAGCAGCGCCAGGGCCAGTGAGGAGTCCGGTGTCGGATTCCAGAGAGCGCCCGCCAGCAGCAGGAAGAGGATGTAGACAGCGCGATCGCCTTCCAGCAGCAGCCGGCGAATGGCGGCGCATGTTCGTGGCCGGGCGACATTGGCGATCAGGACCCCGGCGATGGCATTGACCAGCAGTGGCGACAGGGACAACTGCAGAGCGGTTCCTCCACTCAGCAGCACGGCGCCAAACAGGACCACGAGCAGATCGTCCTCACTGAGTCGGTAGGTACCCAGAACGATCACGACGAGTCCTACTGCAAGTCCCAGTCCCACACTGAAAGCGAGCCACACCCACCATTGGGGGTCCCCTCCGTGTAGAAGGGGCATGCAGCACACCAGGCCGAACGTCAGGATCGGAACGACCCCATCCACATCGGCCACTGTGCGCAGCAGGCGCTGAAGACCGGCATCGGTGCGAATCGAGTCGGGAATGCCCGCTGTTCCCGCAGCTGCCGCGCCCAGACTCAACGCGCCCAGCCAGCTGGATGCCGCTGACCATCCCAGCGTCAGAAGCAGGGCCTTTGTACCCACGGCCACGAAGATGCCTGTGCCTGCGGCTTGTGCGATGGAGGCAGGGATCAGGGCACGCGTCGTGGGTGGCAAGCGACGCAGATCCCATTGGATCCCAAACAACAAGCCGATCCATGCCAGGCCGAGACCGAAGGCGGGAGCCAGTCCACTCAGCGTCGCCCCGTCGAGCACGCCGAAGCCAACGTGGGTACCCAGCAGCAGACCCACCAGGACGAATTCGGTTCCCGTCAGCAGCAAATGCCGAACACCCGGGACTCGTTCGATTCGAGCAAGGATGAGATGGATGACGCTGATACGCGAGCCGATAACGACCAACGCAGTCAACAGAATCGCAGCGAGGACAATCTTCAAGAGGAGGGGAGGGGGCAGCCCTCAGTTGCCGGCCGGCCGGTGGCAATCGATGGGGATGGTAAGAAGCCGGGCGATGTCGCTGTTGCCCAGATCGACGCCGACATCACCCAACAGGGAAACCAGGCCCTCCAACGCCGTCTCGGCCACCGTCGCCATCACGAGACGCGTCTGGCCTTCAGCTTCACCGTGGCTTTGCCAGAGACCGGCGAAAATCGGCACCTCGTCAGCGAGAATGCGTTCCATCGGCGTGCCTTCGAAGACGGTCGCATCGGTAATCTCCATCTCGACGAGCGCCTCTAGCGCTTCATCGATGAGATCCTGCCGGTGAATGAAAAGAAGAAGAAGTCTCAAACGATTCTCATCACGACGGCTCGTGCGCGGCGATGATCTTCACGATCTGCTCGGCGCCGGTGGCACCCAACACACTTTGCAGCATTTGCTCACTCCGGAAGATTCGTGCTGTGCGGCCCAGAATACTCAGATATGCCGGCGTCGCGGTGGGTGCGGACAACACGAGGAACACGAGGTGAACGGGATCGCCATTCGGACTGCCGAAGTCCAATCCAGACCGGTGAATGCCCAAACTCACGACCACACCTTTCACCTGTTCAGATCGTGCGTGGGGAATCGCAACGCCCCGATCGACGGCGGTGGACGTGAGCGCTTCGCGTTCGAGCACGCGGCCGAGTAGCTGCTCTGAGAACTCGTCGACGGCGCTCGCCGTCACGGCAAGATCGATGAGTTCGGCGATCGCCTCGTCTTTGCTGGTGGCCTTCAGATCAACGATCCGTTCCACACTCATGCCATCGGAGAGTCTCATCCGTTCTCCCTGCGGCGGGCAGTCAGATAATGTCAGGTGCGGACGGATCAACACTGGCGCCCGTAGGTCGTTCGCCAACCGGCCGAAATGGCATCTGATCATAAGACGAGTAGCTGATCTGAAGATCCTGAGACGTGTCCACGACACGGTGATCTTCATGACGGGAGTTCATGACCGCATCGATGATCCCCGTGGTCAGCAACGTTCGCTGAGGCGGATAGGGAGCGATGCCAGTCTTGAAGAAGGACTCTACATTGCGGCACAGATAACCGAAGTGTGCGAAGGGACCTTCATTCTGCAGATAGAACTCGACAGCATCGACCTGTCCATCTTTGCGACGCGCAGCATAAGCGAATTCCTGCACGATCCCAGACAGGTGGAGAATCGTACCTCTCAATCCATCTGTGTAGCGGATCAAGAATACGGCGGGATTATCGCAGTCCTCCGGGTTGTCGGAGGTCTTGTGTTCGGACACGGCCAACGCCGCATCGGCCAGATCGCCTGGCCACTCTCCACGATCACGGGAACGCCATACTTCGTCCCCCTCCAGGCACTGGACAGAGAGCACCCCCGTCTCGCCACCCAAACGTCGCTCGACCATACACTGCATCGTCTCCAGGGCGTGGTAACCATAGGCCTCGATGCTGCCGTAACTGATGGCGAACGCCTCGTCGAGTTCGACCGTATCCTTCTCGTATTCGAGCCAGGGGTGCCGCCAACACAGTGGCAGGGACGAGCCGGCCATGATGGGAATGTTCAACTCGTCGGCGCGATTCCACATCCACTGCGCATCGGAGAAGCTGTAGGCAAGATGTTTGTCGTTGAAGACGGGGACACTGCGACCACTCTCGGAAAAGACCCCGGCAATCTGCTCAAAGAAGTATCGGCGGGGATACATGTGTCGGCCGCGTTCGTTCCACGGATAGTCGCCGTGTTCACCGACCAGCAGGACCGCATCGACGTTCAGCTCGTTGCTCCCGGCGTGCAAGGCACGTCGAATACTCGGGTAGACGGGCACGTCGAATTGCTCGGCAATTCCCAAACCGATGTCGTTTTCCAGGGCGTGATCGAGATAGATGGAGACGATCTCGACGTCGTCGAACACATACCGTCCCTCATCGATCGACGCTCCCTTGAGGAACTTCGTCACGATCACATCGGCGTGAGACTTGGGGTGGTAGATGGTGATAATGGCGGCGACACGCAGGCGGTCGGCCATAGCAAAAAACTCCAGCAGAGAGGTTCGGAGGAAGCGGCGAAGATAGTCTGGTTCCCCCTGCGGTCAAACGCTGGACGTTGACCTCACGGCCCATGCCGACGAGTGTATTTCTTATGAATCTGACGCGAAGACATGTGTTGTTGATGATGTGGATCGGTGCCTTCCTCAACTTGGCTCCGATGCCGGCAGAAGCGGCGGTTCGCCACATCTATCTGACGTGGTCCGGCGATCCGGCCTCGTCGGTCCGCATCAACGTGCACACGATGACCACACCCGGTCAGTTAGCCCCACAGATCCATGTCGTGTACGACACGGTTCGGGCGGGGGCGCCCGGTCAGTATCGCTGGGCGTCTACCAGCACCCACATAGACCCCATCGAAGCGCTCCCCGGGCGCACGGTTCACAGTGTGCTGCTGGATCAGTTGCAGCCCGGAACCCGGCACTACTACCGCGTTCTGAGTTCCCAGGACGCCGCATCGACAGTCTATCACTTCCGTACGATGCCCGACGAACCCTCCCCCTTGCGATTCATCGTAAACGGGGATATGGGCATCGACGAGCATGCGCGGCAGTTGCAGTCTGTGGCGGCTGCGCAGGACCCGCAGGTTGCTCTATTGGGGGGTGATCTGGCCTACTCGAATGGAAACTGGGATCATGCCGACCGATGGGACCGGTGGCTCGACCATTGGGACTCGCTTATGGTCACCTCGACGGGGGACCAGATTCCCATCGTCTCCGCCATCGGCAATCACGAAGTGCGGGGGGGCTACGCGGGCACCGAGCAGGACGCCGGTCTGTATCTGCGTTATCTGCCACAGAGTTCCAAGACCTTCTACGATCGCCAGCTGGGTCCTCATGTGGCCCTGCTGGTGCTCGACTCGGGTCATCTGGCCTCGCACGATGGAGAGCCGCCTGGTTGCAGCAGGCACTGGTGCGGCACGAAGACCGTCACATCAGCCTTGCCGTCTACCACGTGCCGCTGTTCCCCGGATTCCGCCAGCCCGGCACAGCCATGTCACGAGAGGGTCGCCGCGTCTGGCAACCGCTGTTCGAGGAATTTGCCCTGACGACCGCCTTCGAGCATCACGACCACATCTTCAAGCGGTCCGTCCTCACCCGTGGGCAACGCGAGGCGTCCGACGGCGTTCTGTACTTGGGCGATGGCGCTTTCGGGAGACCACCCAAACGGGTGGCAGGGCCCCGCCAGACTCATTTGGGCAGACGCTGGTATGTGGACAGGATCGAACGACGCGGTCACTTCTGGCGCGTCGATATCGATGCCGCCGCCGACTCAGCTCAGTTCACCGCCATCGACGAGGCGGGTGTCGAATCCGATCGCGTCGTGCGACGCCGTCGGCACCACGAGTGATCGGCTAAATCTGGCCCCCATAGACCGCGTCCACGAGCTCCATCGTTTTCAGCGCATCGTCGAAACAGGTCTCGGGCTGCCGGTTCTCCCGGACACAGTCCATGAAGTGGGCATTCATCTCCCAGGGGCCGAAGGCGCGGTGGGGCTCCTGCGAGTCGGCCATGACGAAGGGATCCAATGTCTCCACCGGGTCCAGCTGGTTGTCAGCGAACAACCGGCCCCCTTCTTCCGGGTCGCCAAAGAATGTCACCCCCGGACTGTGAATCTCGACGGAGAAGATGCGTCGTCCCGCCATGAAGTTGTTGAGCAACAAGCCCGTGGCACCCGATGAGAAGCGCACCAGCGCCAAATGCACATTCCAGTGTTCGGCATCCAGCCGGCGCGAGTCGGCTGCCACACTCTCTACCTCGCCTTCACACAACCAGCGCAGCGTATCGACAGCATGGATGCCGTCGCAGGTGAGCATATCCATGGCACCCTTGTAGTAGGCAGCTCCACCGGCCCAGTTTTTGTAGAACGTGGAATGTGCAGTGTGTACGTTGCCGCCGCGTTCCTCACACCAACTCTTGCCCTGTCGCAGCAGAGGAGAGAAGCGTCGTTGGAAGGTCACGCCTGCCAGTACGTTCTTGCGACGGGCGAGATTCGCCATCTGCCGAACTTGCTCTGAAGTCACGGCCGGTGGTTTCTCGATCACTACGTGACAGCCCATGTCGATGATATTTGCCGTGACATCATACAGGTGGTGGGGCGGCATGATGGCGTAGACGATGTCGGGCGTCTCTTTCTCGATCATCTGCTGATAGTTCGTATACCGTCCGGCGATGTCGAACTTCTCACACACGCCAGCCACACGTTCCTCGCTCAGATCGCACGCGGCCACCAGGTCACAGTCGGGCAATTGGGCCAGACACGGATAGTGAGTGCTGGCCGCACGACCGCCGGCGCCGATGATGGCAACTTTCACTGTCTTCTTGCTGGCCACGATTCAGGACTCCTCACGTTCGACAAACTGTCCGAGGCGGCGCAGGGTCTCGATGCCATTCTCGGTTTCGGTAACGGGAAAGCGCACCGGCACGTTGCCAGTGGCCTGTGACTGGTAAACAGCACTGACCATCTCCATCGACCGCCGCCCCACCGCTCCATCGGAGCGTAGAGATCGGTGGCCGTCGAGGGCGGCGATCAGCTCTGACAGGGCCTCCACGTAGGTGCTGACCGGAGCCGGACGTTCCACGGATGTCGGCTGTAGAGCGCTCCATCGAAAGCCAGAATCCGGTTCGTGCCAATCCTGGTGTGCCTGGTGGAGGTGTACCTGCTCCGCCGACATGCGGATCACCCCCGTCGTGCCACGCATTTCGAACGCGTGATCGCTATAGACGGTCATCTCCGTCCCGCAGATGAGGCCGGTCACGCCCGAGGTGAAGCCCATCATGGCACTGGCAAAATCCTCCACGGCCCAGGGTCGCATCCGTTGCTGCGCTGTACCGCACATCCACTCCACTTCACCCGCATACAGATCCATCAGATCAAAGTAATGGGTGTAGTCGTGCAGCAGAGGCCCCTCGTTCTCGCAGCGCCACGACGGGTGCGGTTTGCAACCATCCATGTAGCAATAGATGTGATTCAGGTCGCCGATGGCCCCCTCCTGAATCAACTTGTGGGCCAACTGCCACTCTGCATGCCAACGCCGGTTGTGATTGACCTGCAGCAACACGTCGTGTCGTTTGCAGGCATCGATCATGACGTCGCACTCAGCCAGAGACAGGGCCATCGGCTTTTCGCAGATGATGGCCTTGACCGTCGCCGCAGCGGCGCATTCGGACACCATCTGCGCATGCAGCTCCGGGTGCGTGGCGATGATGCAGATGTCGGGTTTCACGTCGCGCAGCATCTGCCCCATGTCGTGGAAGAGGGCATCGATACCAAACCGTTCCCCGAAGGCGTCGAGTTTCTCACGACTTCGATTGACACCCGCCACCAAGTCGGTTCGCGGATTGGCGACGATCGCTTCTGCGTGATTGTCAGGCACGTCCGAAAAACTGAACTGGTAACCGACGCGGCCGGTACCGACGAGGGCAACACGAAACGAGGATGGCATACAAGCGTCCTTAGCGGGTTGGGCCGGCGCGATGCTCAGCGAGGGCGAAGATCAGCAGATTGGTACCGAACTGCAGTGCTCGTCGGCGACCAGAGGCGTCCAACGACGCCCATCCATAGGAGATATTGAGATCGGAGAAGATGGCGACCGTTCGCTCACGAAGTTGCAGAATCTCCAGTTCCGTGACACGGTTGGCACCGCGGGTTCGCCCACTGGTATTGCTCAGTGGAGGTCCAGCGAGAAACTCGAAGAAGGTGTGATAGATCGGGTGCTCGTGGGTGATCCTCTGCCACAGCTGGGCCTGCTCACCCAGAACTCGGCTATCGGCCAACAACGCCTTCACACGAACATCGAAGGGGGTACCACTCTGGGCAACATCGCTGCCCAAGATCCTGCGGGCCCGCACGTCCTCGGCGTAGAGCAGGCCGCCACCCCGCAGATACGTCCCCAACCAGATCTTTTCTTCAGAAGTGAACGGCAAGGGCGCCAGATTTCCGGTCAAGAACAGCATCAGCGGAGTACCGATCTGCGGGTCGGCAAGACGCAGTTCCTCGCCGACAAAGACGATGTCTTCCAGCTGCGTTTCCTCATTGGCGAAGTCCACCAATTCTGGAATGCTGGCGCGAAATCGATCAACACCTTCCTGTGCCTGCGGATAACGGACCGAGACGATGCGATGCCTGCGTGTGAGCGGGCGGACCAGGCGCTCGGGTTCGGCCACCCGGGGCACGACCCTCACCTGGGTCGTGTCCGGTTCGCTGAGCGCCGTCGACTGTCCCAGCGCCGGGCAGGCAACAAGGCTACATGAAATCAGGACCCGCTGCGTATGACGACGGGCCATCCTTCGAAGGCGGTTGATCACCAGCGGAGGCTCAGGCGTAACCGACGGGCATCATATAGAGGGCATGGTGACCCGCGTCGAGGTGGGCGGCGGCCGCCATCTGTTCGTCATCAAAGGCGGCCATCGATGCCGTAGACAGACCGATGGCTTCCTGCTGATTGGCCGCACTGCGGAGTTGTTCGCGATGGCCACCGTCGCTCAACAAGGCCAGATCGTGAGACTCTGCGTGATACCGATACAGTCCGGCTGGCAGACCGTCGACGCCGGCGGCAACGACGGTGAGCATCATCTGATGCAGGACACCGGCAGAAGGTGCCGTGCGTTTGTCAAAGTGGCCGGTGATGCCCTGAGCCGCCCACAACAGTTGACCCACCTCATCTAGCTGGACCGTCCGTTCAAAGAACGTCCGTGACGACCTGCGTTTGGCCAATGCCTGTTCCACCGAAAGGCCGGTACCGATTCGTGGCTTGTTCAGCGCGATGCGAACAGGTTCGGTTTGCCCCGTCATCACATTCCTTCCCTTCTGGTCTCACCTGCGGCAAGGCCTTCTAAGATCCCCCGGGCGTGACCCACGCAGAACGCGATGTAAGCCTTGCCTTGTTCGTCTCCGACCAGTCGCATGACATGGTCGTAATCGATGGCCGCTGTATATCCCACGTCCTGCAGGGCGCCGGCGACCTGGGTCATCGACAGGTCTCCTTCGTCTGGTGCGCGCTCCTCGTACCAACCGTCGATGGGGATCCGCCCGTGCACATTGCGAAAGTGCACGTGGAAGATCTTCCCCTGTTCGCCGAAACGACGAATGCCTTCAAACACATCCTGGCCCGATTCGTATCGTGTGCCCACGCAAAAGGTCATGCCGTGGTAGTCAGAGGGCACAGCGGCGAAGAGCCTGTCAAAACAGTCAAAGTCGTACAGGATCTGGGAGACACCAAACAGCTTGGGTACGGGCGGGTCGTTGCCATGCATGGCGACGCGCACCTTG
>PATE01000146.1 GCA_002712305.1 Gemmatimonadota bacterium
ACGATGCAGCCGTTTCTGCGGCCCGTGGTCAGGTCGGCAGCGTTGGTGCAGGCGCTGGTGCGAGGCAGGCTGCCATTCCATCCGGTTCAACGATGGCCGATCCTCGGTATGGCATCGTGCCACGTCCCTCCCAACTGCAGGTGACGGATGGGAGCTTCTCTCGCGACACGTCCATTGACTGCTTCGGCCCATCCGAGGCGGCGTGTGCCATCGACTGGCTCGGAGGAAGCCTGTCTCTGCAGATGACAGCCGCCGACCAAGCGGGCGCACAGTTGCGATTCGTCGTCGATACAGACCTTTCTCACGAGTCGTATCGACTCACCATCGATCCAGCAGGTATCACAATTCAAGGCGCCGACGCGGCGGGCTTCTTCAACGGAACCGCATCTGTTCTTCAACTGGCTGAGCGCTCCGGCGATGGGAGAATCCTGTGGCCCTGCGGGGTCATCGAAGACACACCCCGCTTTGCTTTTCGCGGGCTCATGCTCGACTGTGCGCGCCACTTCCACGACAAGGAAACGGTCCTTCGCACCCTCGATCTGATGGCACAGTTCAAGCTCAACCGCTTTCACTGGCATCTGACGGATGACGAAGGCTGGCGCATTGAGATTCAGGCTTTCCCCGAACTGACCGAACGAGGAGCATGGCGCGGCGAAGGCGAAGTGCTGGAAGCCCAGTTTGGCACAGGTCCGAATCGCTACGGAGGATTCTACAGTCGCCAGGACGTACAGGATGTCATCGACTACGCAGCAGTGCGACAGATTCAGGTGATCCCTGAGATCGACATTCCCGGACATTCACGGGCGGCCATCAAGTCCTGTCCTGAATTGCTCGTGGAAGAGGCCGACGATTCCCACTACTGTGGTGCTCAACTCTACACGGACAATGTGCTGAACCCAGCCCTACCTGGAACGTACCAGTTCCTGCACACCGTTCTCGACGAAGTGTGTGATCTGTTTCCGGGCGAGTATGTTCATGTGGGTGCCGACGAAGTTCCACCTGGGGTCTGGGAACAGTCTCCCGCCTGCCGTGATTTCATGGCCGAACATGGTTACGAGAATGCGCACGAGTTGCAGGGACATCTGCTACGTGATCTGCAGGAGCATCTGGCGAAAAAGGGCAAGAAGCTGATGGGGTGGGAAGAAGCGGTCCACGGTGACAAGCTCGATCACTCGGCCACGGTCAATGCCTGGGGGGGCATTCCCATCGGTACCGAGCTCGCCAATGCGGGGTATGGCGTTGTCGCCTGTGCGGCACCTTTCGCCTATCTCGACCTGGCATGGGATGCCAATGCCTACGAGCCCGGGTATTACTGGGCAGGCACGAACGATTTGGCCCAGTGTTACGGCTATGAACCTGGAACACCAGAGCTCACCGAAGAGGGGGCAGCCCAAATGATCGGGGTGCAGGCAGCTCTATGGGGCGAATTGGTCAAAGGCCGGGCGCAGCTGGAATACATGTTGTTTCCGCGTCTGTTGGCGATGGCAGAGACCGCCTGGACGGCAGCTGGAGACAAGGACTGGGAACACTTCGTCCAGCGACTACCCCGACAGATGACTCGTCTCCACGCTCAGGGCGTGAATCATCGCCCTGTCGATGCTGACTCGTAACGAGATGACGTGTCTGTGAGATCGATCCTGCTCTCTGTCGCCGTTCTGATAGCGGTCTCGGTCACCGGCGTCTCGGCTGAACCGAAGCCGGGCGACATCTACGCTGAATACGTGTGGCGGGGACCGTACTACAATGCCTCCACATGGCAACGGGTCACCGATCCCAACGCCGCCGCCGCCGGTGCCAGACAATTCCTGCCCAACAGACGAAACCGCATCACCATCGAAGACCTCGATCGCGCGATTGTCGCCGAGTTTCATATCGAACAGTGGGGGGCCACTCGGGCACGACGGACACAGCGATTCGCATGAACGGTTCGGCGTGGATCCCCGTCGAACACCCACAAGCGATCCCCTCAGGTCGGGGGAGTTCAGCTTTTCCATTTCCCGAGTGTTATCAGTATTTCGCCTGGACCTCCGTGCCTTTGCCTCTCGAAGATCTGATCGCAGGTGAGAACCTTTTCGAGTTCACATCCGGGGATCAGGAATGCCTGTCCTTTGGGTGGGGTCAGTGGGGTGCATACAGCGCCATTTTCCGAATCTACTACGACGAGACCGAGCCCCATCCCACAGGGCAGATCGTTTCGCCCGCCTATCTGGAAGCCCTACACTTTGACGAACGACTCAACGGTGCCTTCCTGATCGATGATGTGTCCGTCGTCGTCGGCAGTGCCCAGACCGCCATCGACGAGAGTTCGTCCGCCGTGTTGCCCACGGAACTGCAGCTGCATGCGAATGCGCCGAACCCGTTCAACGCCGAGACGATCATCTCCTTCGATCTGCCAGACGCGGGCGAAGCCAGGTTGGCCGTCTCCAATCTTGCCGGCCAGCAGGTGGCCCAACTCATCGATCGGCCCCTCGACGCCGGCCACCACACCTATCGTTGGAACGCACGCACCGACGACGGACGGCCTCTATCAACAGGGGTGTATCTCTACCGGTTGGAGGCACTCGGCATGATTCGCAGTGGGAAACGGCTCCTGCTGCGCTGATCGAGACGTTGCCAGGGGTGTCAGCAGCCGCGTTGCTCGGTATATTGGCACGATCATATTGGCATACGCGAAATCACTGCACCCCACATCCTACAGGCCATTCACCTCCATGCCCCTGCGACAGAAGCTTCTCGTTTTGTATGCCCACTCACCCGATCTCAAGAGTCGCGTCGTCAGTTGGGCCACCTACGACGGCACGGGAAGGAGTTCTCCCGGGTCGGGAGATGAGGACAAACCGCCCTATGGCAGCGTCGTGGCGGCCATGGAAGATGGTTGGCGGGTGATTCAGTTTCCGCAACAATCGATGGCCCATCCCGGCATGGAATACCACACATCCTATCTGCGTTACGAGTATATCCTGGAACAGCTCGAGGAGATCGACTGATGGTCGCACGTGAACACCTGCTCGACAGCAAACAGATGGCGCAATTTGTCGCCGACGGTTACCTGCGTTTCGATGAGATCGTTCCCGACGAACTCAACAAGGCAGCCTATGCACAGATGGAAACCGGCGACATCGAACGACCTGGCTCGGGCACGAAATTGGCAGGCATGTGGCCCGATTCGGCCATTGGACAGATCATCCGTCTACCACAGATCCAGGGCATCATGGCCAGTCTCGTGGGGCCTGATCCTCTGTACGATCACCACGCGGTCCACATCGTTCCGCCCACGCACAAACAGGGCCAGGTGTGGCACGCCGATGCGATCATCGACCTGCGCCTCGACTTCGATATCCAATTCTTCTACTTCTGCCACGATACGCCGCGAGAGATGGGCGGCACCATGATCCTGCCCGGCTCACAGTATCGTCGCGTCTCTGAGTCCGATATCGGTCGTTACCAGAATTTCCTCGGTCAGCTGCCGATGGTGTGCAAGGCGGGAACTGTCATGGTCTGCCATCACGGGATCTGGCACTGTGCGCAGCCGAATCTCACCGAAGACACGCGCTACATGTTCAAACTGCGGCTCAATCCCACCGAGAAGCAGGAACAGCTGTGGAACACGGACGATCTCGAAGCCCCCGAGATCGGCGGCCTTCTTGGCAAGAACCACGAGTGGTATGGCAACGAGTCCCGCATCGAGGTGGTCAACCGCATTCGCCAGTGGCGCCATCTAACGGGGAACGAAAAGTTCGATGTAAGCTACTGGATGGGTCGGCTCGAGAACGAGCCCGGCGGTTCGGCATAGATTCGTCGCTGTTCGAGAATCATTGCAGGCACGGAATCGGCTCCGAAATGGGCGCTGCTCCAGCACATTGCCGGCGTACGAGCGGGCTATGTGTCCACGATCGCGATCACGAGGGGAACAGTGACGGGCCAGGTAAAGAGACAGCCCGGGTACACGACCAAGGGGGTCTGTGTTGGCACGGACCTCGGCCTATCGATCTGCCATCAAATTGTCAACGACCACAGAGGGCAGATCAACGTGGAAAGTGAGGAGGGCAAGGGCTCCACCTTCACCACGATCCTCTCCTACAATTTCAAGGGTATCGGACTCGGCCACTAGCCATCCTAAAATGGCCCTGCAATAGGTAACGTCGTTCAGGCCGCCGTCACTCGGCGCCCTTTCCCTTCAGTAGGGCCACGATCTCTTCGTGCCCGTAGCGTTCTGCCCATGCCACCGGCCGGGCCCACTCTGTATCGCCACCATTCGGATCGGCACCGCGCTCAAGCAGGAAGTTGCATAGTTCCTTCTGACCATAGCGCGCCGCCCATCCCAGAGGTGTGCTGTGCATCTGTGACTCGATGGCGTCTATCTCGACGCCACCCTCGACGAAGATGCGGGCGAAGTCGACCACCTCGTCTGTCGTGTGGCCATACATGCTGGGGTTGCAGGACCGTGCCGCCAGGTGATGGAGGATGGTGAAATTAGCTCGCCCACTTCGGTGGTTGCGCTGCGTGGGATCGAAGCCCGCATCGATCAGGCGCTTGAGGTTGCGCACATAGCTGCGTCGGTCCCAGCCCTCGTTGGCAATCTTGAGGTTTCCGAGCCGCCAGCCGCGAATCGTCTGCTCTAACAGGTTGAACTGCTCCTTCTCCGGAATGGCAGGGCCGTAAGCCAGTTCGTGTTCGACGATGGTCTCGTTGCCCGCCAGAATGGCACTCCACATGAGTCGCTCGCGGGCGTCCGGGTTGGCTCGCAGGTGCTCGGCCAGCGCTGCCACGTCGTTGGTGACGCAGTACGTCAACGGATGACCGACTGCACCGTGGAGAAACAGCAGATTGGCGACCTGCGTATGGCCATGCAGCATGGACTGCTCGATGGCGCTGCCCGAGGCGTAGATCTCGATGGCGGCCTTTGCGCCACCCGCCAGCAGGGCGCTCACAACCTCCAGGTGGCCACGGTTGGCCGCCAGCCACAGGGGGCCGCCCTTCTGTTCAATGGTCTCACCGGCGACTTCGATGGAGTAAGTCGCGTCAGGATCGGCACCGGCTTCCAGGAGCATGCGGACGATGTCTGCGTGACCGCGAAATGCCGCGATCGTGAGGGGCGCTGCTTTGCCGCTGCCGTTGATCGGATCGGTACCTGCATCGAGCCTCTGGCGAACACCCGCCTTGTCGCCCAGACCTGCGGCGGACCACAGGTCGACGCGGGCACCGCGACCGACGAGCAGCCTCGCCATGGCCGTATACGCAGGGTAGTCCTCGTCGGGTACCTTCCAGCCGTGATCGAGGGCTCGGTGCAGCGGGGTCTGCCCGTCTGAGTCCTGTGCTTCGATGTCGGCGTCGCGGTCGAGCAGGAGAGTGGCCAAGTCGAGATCGGCCCGTTCGACGGCACGATGTAGAGGTGTACGGCCCCGGTTGTCGCGCGCTCCAATCAGCGCAGCGTCTGCGTCCAACATGGCCGTCACCTGGTCGATGTCGCTGCGCCCCGCCGCTTCACACAAATCCCGACCGGCGTCGCTGGCACCGAGGCTGGTTTCAAGGTGTGCATCGATGGCTTCGACAATCGCGGTGTGTCCCCGGTCAAAGGCGATCGCACGCGGCGACGTCGCCTCGCGATGGGGATAGATCCCCTTGAGAGGATCGGCACCTGATTTCAACAGAAGCTGCACGATGTCGAGCTGATTGCCATAGACGGCGTAGTGAAGGGCCTGATGTTCGTTATTGGCCAGTGCGTCCTGGCGGGCAAGCTCGGGTGCGTCTGCGAGAATGCGGCGTACCTCTTCGATGTCACCGTGCTCACAGGCGGCACCCAGCAGAACATGCGTCTCGAAGCGGTCGTTCCGCGATGGGGCGTCGTCGTGCAGGGTCTGTTCAACCATGTCGATCATCCTTTCCTTCAGGGCTTTTCGGGCATCGTGGAGGCGCTTGCGCACCGTGCCTTCGGTGATATCGAGAAATGCGGCGACCTGGGCCTACGAGCGCTCACCCATGTAGAACAAGGTGACCGTCTCGCGCTGAGCCTCTGGTAGAGCCGCTATCGCTTGGCGGACGACGGCAGCCGTCTCGGCGCGCTCGATGGTATCCAGGGCCGACGTCTGTCCCACATCGGCCGTCACCTGAGCCACAACACCCTCCAGCGGTACGGTCGGAATGCCAACCCGCCTGGTGCGCCGATCACAATGCTTGTGCACGATGCGGCGCAACCAGCCCCCCAAGGCCGCCGGCTCCCGCAGGCTGTCCAGATCGCCGAGGACCTGTATGAAGGCATCCTGCGCGGCATCCTCCGCCAGATGGAAATCTCCCAGCAGAGACCAGGCGTAGCCGACCGCCATATCCTGGAATTGTCTGACCAGGGCCGTGAACGCCGTCGAATCGCCTTCACGGGCGCCTCGGACGAGCTCGGCAGGTGGCGCTGACGGTTGGCCGCCCAGATCGGTGGTGGATGGAGTCATTCCGGCATCTCAGGGTTGAAGGGACCAGGTGCATACTACAAAGCCCCGGGCCACCCGTGATACGTTCCATGGGGCTTCAAAAAATGCCTAAACGGGGTCCAGCCCCTACGTTTGTGCCCCTCGATTCCGCCCCAGAAAAGCTGAGGTCATATGCTGGCTGCTTTTGACAAGGTAGTGATCACCCCGCCCCTCGATAGGACCTGGCCTGACGCCTTCATTGATCTGAAGAGCGGCGTGTTGGATGACATCCACGCCCGCTTCCTTCTGATCGACGCTCAAGGGCAGGGAGGGGCTCTGCTGGTCAGTCTCGACGTGCTCAACGTGGGCCTGCCGGAAATGCAGCGCCTCGAAAGTGCACTGTGTCACGTAACCGGTCTACCCTCCGAAGCGGTGTGGATCATGGTCAGCCACAGTCACTCGGCGCCCATCGTTGGTGCCATCGATGACTACACCGGACTGGGGCCCTGGTGGTCGGCGGTGTGTGATCGAATCATCTCGTCGGTGCAAACCCTCGGCCGTCGTCTGCAGCCGGTGCACTTCGAGCACGGAATCGGCACCTGTGGCTTCAACGTCAACCGAAGGCTCGTGGGGCCGGATGGCTGCAGCATGTTGCCGAACGAGGAGGGGGTCTGCGACAAACGCGTGCCCGTGCTTGCCTGTCGAAGTGAGGACAACTCGCTGATCGGCCTTTGCTACAGCTACTGCTGTCATCCGACGATTCTGCTCGGCCCGCAGATTTCTGGCGACTACCCGGGCCAGGCATCGTTGGCTCTCGAGGAAGAACACGGTGGGGTCGCCCTGTTTCTGCCGGGCACCTTCGGCAATGTTCGGCCGCATCTGGTCGACGACCGGGGCGCCTTCCGAACGTGTATCCCAGAAGATGCTGCCGACTGTGCGCGCCAATTGCAGATCGGCGTGAACGAGGGTCTCGTGTACACCGAAGATGTCGAGGGGGGCACGGTTCTGGCGCGACGGCTACTTCACGACCTGCCCCTGGACTCACTGCCCACGGAGACAGAGATCGACGAGATCCTGTCGACCCAGTGGGATGACGCGGCCGGCCTGTCGGCAGTCGCTCATCACCAGCACCAGGGTCTGCGGCAGTGGGCGCAATCCGTGGAGGCCGCCCGGGCTCAACCGCCAACGGCCATGACTTTCCGGTTTTCGTCTCTCCGCATCGGTTCGGTACAACTGGTGGGCATGTCGGGTGAGTTCTTCCTCGAATATGGCATGCGGGCGGAAGAGATCTTCGGTCCGCAGACCATCGCCCTTGGATACACGCACGGGTGTCAGAGCTACGTGCCCACGGATCAGGCCCTGGTCGAGGGAGGCTATGAAACCGGAGCATGGAAGCGTTTTCATCAACTCGCTCCTTTCGCCCAGGGCGTGGAGGCCGCCGTGGGCGATGCCTTGCTGCAACTCAAGTCCATGAGCTAGAGCGGGGCGAGAGAAACCAAACAGATGCCGAATCGCATTTCCCGCACTCCCTTTCGTTCCTTCGCCGTCCTGGGTGGTCTGGTGCTCTGGGGCACCCTCGCCGTTGCCAACCCTCAGCAGACGACGATCCTCGGTCAGGCCCTGCCCGCCGACGCGGTCCCCTATGCCCAACAGGTGCTGCGAGTCCCCTGCAACAACTCGCGCAATGAAGTCACCTTCGATCATCCCATCAGTGTGTATCAGCGATACGGCTGCGTGCAGGATTTCTTCTCAGATACACTGGTCGATCTCGATCCGGAGTATCACCCCGAGCCTGCTGCCGCCGAGAGTTGGTCGGTGGCAGAGGACGGTGTGACCTGGACTTTTCGCTTGAGACCGGGGCAGATGTGGAACGACGGGACCCAACTGACCGCCCACGACTACGTCGCCACGTTTCAATTGTGTGCCAGCCCCGAGCACGCCTGGGACTTCGCCTGGTTTTACTCGTTCCTCGGTGAGGGAGGGCTGCACAACTGGGATCGGATCGTGGCCGGTGAGTTGCCACCCGACTCGCTGGGTGTGACCGCCATCGACGATCTCACGCTGCAGTTGGTGACGGAAGGTCCCTTTCCAGCCATGCCCTCGGCGATGAAATTTGGATACACACTGCAGAAACGGGCATTGGAGGAACACGGCCCTTACTACAACAACGATCCCGCCACCTCCGTTTCGTCGGGACCCTTCATGCTCACCGAATTCGATCCCGGCTATCGCATCGTCGTCAGTGCCAACCCCGACTATCGCGGCTACCGGCCGCCACTGCTGTCCCGGATCGAAGGCATCTACATGTCACCGGCGACCTACTTCCTCGCCTTTCAGCGTGGAGAAGTCGATCTGGTGGGGCACGAGGAACTGACGCCTGCTGATTTCGCCACGATCGAGACCGATCCACAACTCAGCAGCAACTATCTACGTCACTACGGCGATTTTCGCACGGACTACATCCTCTTCGACACCCACACACCGCCCTTCAACGATCTGAATGTGCGCCGTGCTTTCGCCCACGCCGTCGATAGGGAGGCGATCGTTGCTGGCGTGTACAGTCCGATCAAGGCGGTTCCCGCGCACTCCATGCTGATGCCGGGGTTTCCCTCTGCCGACAGCAACGGCGACCTCACGGATCTGCAGCGCTTTGACTGCGGTCTCGCACGACAGTATCTGGCGACGGCTGGATATCCGGGTGGCGCCGGATTCCCTCCTCAGGAGATGTGGCTGCGGGGAGAGTCGCCGGCTACGGCCGCTGTATACCAGGCGAGTGCAGCCTCGATCTCGCAGTGTCTGGGAATCCGCATTCAGGTGTCGAACAAGGACAGCCGTGTTTTCATGGAGGCCCTCCATGCTGAGCCAACTCGACTGCGGCTCGGTGCAGTCTCTTACGGCATGGATTTCCTCGATCCGGCAAATCTGCTCGGCATCTGGATGTCTGGGGGCCGGCACGCATGGCGCAACGAGCATTTTGACCGTCTCGTGACCGACGCGGGAGCGATAATGGGGGAGCCGGCGCAACGGGATCGCATGTTCCGTGAAGCCGAGCGGATTCTCGTCGAAGATGTAGGTGGTGTTTTCATCGCCCACCGATGGGCCGGCGATTTGTTCCAACCCCACGTGCGTGGAGCCAGTTTCCGTACGCCTGACTCGCGAGGCATCGCGGGGCGGCGGTGGGGTGATGACAGTATCTGGGGCGATATCTACATCGGCCGCGGCCAGTAGGACCCGTTGATCGTCTATATTCTGCGACGACTGCTGTCCCTCGGTTTCGTGATGCTGGGAGTCTCCGTCATCGTCTTCTGGCTCATGCATTCGGTACCGGGTGGCCCCTTTGACACCCAACAGGGGCGGCTAACATCCGCCACACGTGCGAATCTCGAAGCCAAATACGGTCTCCACGAGCCGGTGTGGCAGCAATACGTCAGCTACATGAGGCACGCTCTACGTTTCGATTTCGGGGTCCCCTATCAACAGCCACAGACCACGGTGGCCGCCCTGATCGGCAAGACCTGGATTGTCACCCTGCAGGTAGGATTGATGACGATTTTCGTCGCCTTCAGTGTCGGCATCTGTGCAGGTCTGTATGCCGCCTATCACCAGAACTCCTGGCTGGATCATCTGGTCACCTTCGTCACAACCCTCGGCGTCACGGTGCCCAACTTCGTCATCGCCATGTGGCTGATACTGAGTTTTGCCGTCGCCCGGGCCTGGCTTCCTCTGGGCGGGTGGGGGACGTCCGACGTCTGCCTCTTCGGTCGCTATTTCTGTACGGACTGGATACTGCCCGTCGTCGCCTACGCCCTGGCGCCCATGGCCATCATCGCCCGCTATACCCGGTCATGCGTCGTGGAAGTGGTGCAGGAGGACTTCGTGCGCACGGCGCGAGCCAAAGGACTCAGCGAAGTGACCCTGATGCGTCGGCACGTTCTTCCAAATGCGCAGATCCCCATGGTCACCGCGCTGGGCACGGAGATTCCCAATCTGATCACGGGGTCCATCTTCATCGAGACGATCTTTCGGATCAATGGCCTGGGGAAATACTTCGTCACCAGTGCCCTCAATCGCGACTACCCCATGATCATGGCCACCTTCCTGTTGATCGCACTGCTGTGGGGGGTGACCTACATGCTCACGGATATTGCCTATACCGTATTGGATCCGCGGATTCAGCTCGGCCAGCGGAGCCAACGATGAACCAGCAGCCCACGATGAGTGTCGACGTCAGCGACGCTCAGCCGTCCCCAGACCTGCAGGCACTGCGTCGCCTGCTGCTCAATCGATTGGCTCTGCTCGGTCTGATCCTGGTCGGGGCTGTCATCTTCCTGGCCCTCTTCGCACAATGGCTGGCGCCCCATCCCTATGATTTCGCTCGTTTCGACCGCGTTTTGCTGATGCCCCTCGAGCACCCCGATCACCTTCTGGGGACCGATGAAGTGGGACGCGACTATCTCAGCCGACTGATCTACGGGGCCCGCACATCGCTGACCGTGAGCTTGCTGGTGCAGGGGCTGGCCGTGTTGATCGGTGTGCCCGTGGGTGCCATGGCGGGATACTTCGGTGGGCACATCGGATTCGTCGTGTCTCGCTTGATCGATGTGATGACGGCCTTTCCCAGTCTGCTGTTCGCCATCCTGCTCATCTCCGTCCTCGGCGGAGGTCTGTACTCGGTCGTACTGGCACTCAGCGTGACGGGGTGGATCCTCATCGCCCGACTCACAAGGGCGCAGTTTCTCGCCCTGCGTGAGCGTGACTTCGTGTTGTCCGCCCACGCCCTGGGTGTGCCAACCTGGCGGATTGCGATCCGTCACGTGTTGCCCAACGCCCTGACCCCCATCGTCATCGCCGTCAGCTTTGGCATCCCCGCCACGATTTTCGCCGAGGCGGGGTTGAGTTTTCTCGGTCTCGGGATCAATGATCCACTGGCCAGTTGGGGAAAGATGGTGGGTGTGAGCAATGCCTACGTGCGGGTCTACTGGCATCTGGCACTTTTTCCAACGCTCGCGATCGCCCTTACCATGCTCGGCTGCGCCCTGCTGGGAGATGGTCTTCGAGATGCTTTGGACCCGCGTCAACGAAACCGACGAGTGGTCTCGCTTCCTGCCTGAGGACGAGGACGCCGCGATTGGGCTCTCTGTAGTCTGAACAGGAAGTCAGTCGAGCGAAACGACTCAGCTCTCTGGCAGAACATGACGCAGCACGCGCAGGAAATTGCCTCCCATGATCGCAGCCGTATCGGCCTCGGTAAATCCGTCATCGAGCAGGGCATCGGTAAGCGCTGGCATGAGGGCCGTGGTGAAATGGGTACCGATGCCGACGGCCTCGACCCCCATCACATCCACCGCATAACGAATCTGCTCCAGCGTGCTGGCCATCTCGTCTGGGTCGATGGTTTCAAAGGGTGCCTCACCGGGTTGGCGGGAGATGGGTGGCATGATGCCGAGCACGCCGCCGCGCTTCGATATGGCTCGCATCACCTCATCCGGGATGGCACGGTTCTCACCAGGGCTCAGCGCACGCGGGCAGGAGTGGGTGTCAACGACTGGCGTTTCGGAGATCTCGATCACATCGAGGGCACAGGGGTCGTTCGAGTGCGCCAGGTCAATCAGGATGCCGCACTGATTCATCTCGGCGATCATGCGCACACCGAGCTCGGTCAGACGGCCGCCTGAGCGAGTTTCACTGGACGGATCCCAACCCAACTCTCGGGTGGCCTGGCCGATGGTGATCATGCGCAGCCCAAGGCGCGAAAACTGTCGCAGTACACCGGGGCTGTCGCCAAACCAGTCGGCCCGGTTGGCCGCCATCAGTAGCGCGACCTTGCCGGCTTCGCGTGATCCGTCCAGGTCAGAGACGGTGCGTACCAGGTGAACGCTGTCCGGCGCCTTCTCCACGTTGAGGAGGAACCGATCCAACTCGGCGAGCACAGTCTGAGTGGCATTGGGTACGGCCAGCGTCAGGAAGAGCGATTCTCCATCACGCTTGGCGCGACGCTCGGGTTGCAGATTCCACAGGGCCCGGTACTCGTCGGTGAGCAGGGTAACGCCTCCTTTGGCGACGACAAGGTTCATGCCCCAGTCTCCAAACTTTGGAAAGTCGCCGCGGAAGTGATCCTCTGCCCGCTGCGTCAGATCCGTGTCATCCAGGACGAAGCGCGGATGATTGAGGTTGAGACCGAGCATGTCGCAAATGGGATGATTCTGATGGAACTGTCGCGCTCGCTGAGAAACGACTCTCACGATCACTGTCTCCTTGGTCTGTCGCGTGGTTGGCCGCAGACACGGCTCGCACATCTGTCAGAGACCCTTCGCAGGGTTGTGGACTGAATGTCGAGAATTCTCCCGCCAAGGAAAGCACCTTGACGCTCAACGCAGTGGTGGGTTCATGGTCGCCCATCTTGTGGTCGGGCCGCAATGGAATGATCATAAGGCGCATGCCCATTCCCCCTGACTACGAGGAGCGCGTCTACGCCGGCGTGCTTGGCAAGATCATTGGCGTCTATCTGGGACGGCCCTTCGAGGGCTGGTCGCACCGTCGCATCGAGGCCGACCTGGGCCCCATCGAGGGGTATGTGCACGAGCGCCTTGGCAAACCCCTCGTGGTCGCCGATGACGACATCTCCGGCACGTTCACCTTCGCACGCGCTCTCGAAGATCACGGCGTCTCTCCCGATCTGTTGGCCGAGCAGATCGGCCGCACGTGGCTCAATTATCTGATCGAAGAGCGCACGATTCTCTGGTGGGGTGGCATGGGTACATCCACCGAACACACGGCCTTTCTGCGGCTCAAACACGGCATATCGGCGCCCGACTCCGGATCGATCGAGACAAATGGCCACGTCGTGGCCGAGCAGATCGGTTCGCAAATCTTTATCGACAGCTGGGCTATGATCGCCCCCGGCGAACCAGAACTGGCGGCGCGCCTTGCACGAGCAGCGGCCTCTGTGTCACACGATGGTGAAGCGATCTACGGCGCCCAGGTTGTTGCCGCCATGGAGTCGGCCGCCTTCTTCGAAGCCGATATGGACACCTTGATCGACGAGGGGCTGCGGCACATCCCTGACGAGTCTCTCATTGCGCAACTGATTCACGACATCCGTGAGTGGCACAGCCTCGATGGCGACTGGCGCACGACGTTCGAACGGATCGAAGCCACCTACGGGTACGATCGATATGGTGGCGGCTGCCACATGATTCCCAACCACGCCGTCATCATCCTGGCCCTGCTGTACGGCGAAGGTGACTTCGGCCGATCCCTGATGGTGGCCAACACGGCGGGCTGGGACACGGACTGCAACTCTGGCAATGTGGGCTGCCTGCTCGGACTGCGGGGCGGATTGGCCGCCATCGATGGGGGAGACGTGGATTGGCGTGGCCCTGTGGCAGACCGCCTGTACAAGATCTCGGCAGACGGCGGTGATGCCGTGACGGATGCTGTGCAGGAGACAGGTCGACTGGTGGCGATGGGCAGGTCGTTGCTGAGAACCGACGCAGAAGTGCCCCGTTCCACGCGTTACCATTTCGAATTGCCGGGGTCGGTGCAGGGGTTTGCCTTAGATGCTGGCGGCAGCCAGGACCCGGATACCGGCAGCCCGGACACGGTGCCACGAACGCTGACCAACGTTTCCGGGCACAGCGCCCATGGTTCTCGGTCTCTCGCTATCCCCTTCGGAGCCGATATGGACGGGCCTGTCCGTGCCGGTGTGTACGTCTTCGCCCTGCTCGAGGATCTGGAGCAGCCCGGTTACCACATGACTCTGTCCTCCAGTCTCTACGAGGGCCACACGATCCACGCCGAGGTCGAGCTCGACACCGGCGTCGGTTCGCAGGTCGGCGTCGCGTTGTTTGTTGAGGTGTATCCGCACAAATCGGGTGCTGAACCGCGACGCTGCAGTGGGGAGGTGACGATGCTCGTCGCCGGTGATCGAACGCAGTTGCACTGGACGATTCCGTTCACCGGTGGTCTGCCCGTTCTGCGAGTCGGGCTCGAGATTCACTGCGATGCAGGGGGCTTTGGCACCGTGTATCTCGACACGCTGACCTGGGATGGCGCCCCGTCCTGCCGGCTGCTGGGATCCGGGCTCGCCGAACGCGGTGCTCCTGTTGGTTGGACCGATGGTGTCGATCGGGTCCTTCTCGGCGAGGGCGGCGAGCAGCTGACGCTCATCCACAACGAAGGGCGGGGCCTGTTGATCAACGGCAGCCGCCAATGGGCCGACTACCGATTTACGACGAGTGTGTCGCCCCACATGGCGGCCGAAGCCGGAATCGCGGTACGCGTGGGTGGGATGCAGCGTTGGGTTGGGCTGCTTCTCTGCCCACAGGGCAAGGTTCGACTCGTGGCGTGTGTGGACGGCGATCCCATCGTCCAGGAAGCAGATCTGAACTGGCAATCTGGTGAGTGGTTCGACCTGCAAGTCACCGTGCGGGGGAAAAAGCTTCGAGCCGCCGTCGACGGGCGTGAGTTGTTCGTCATCGATGATATCTCTCTAAGAGGTGGCGGCGTCGCCCTAGTCTGCTCAGAAGGACGGACGTTCTTTCGTGACACCGTCGTCCAGGCCGTAAGCGCCGACTGACGACTACTTCCGCTTCGGCGGCGTGAACACCATCATCGTGCCCACTTCGACGTGTTGGCGTGGCTCTGGCCGAGAGCATCGCACTATGGTGAAAACCGGGCATGGTTTACCATTTACCGCAGCTTGATGGACTCAGCCAGGATTGGAATCAAGAGAGGAACCAGCGCGCATGACAGACAACGAGCCCTTCGTCGTCGACAAGAATCTGGGGAAGAAGCTACAGCTCGGCCCAGATGATCTGCCCAAGACCAATGCAGACGGCGAGCCTGTCGTCGAATTGACACAAGAGCAGAAATATCTGTTCGACGCACGTGGCTGGCTGCTGGTGCCGGGCGCGATCGATCCGGACGAAGTCGAAGCGATGAGGCAACACGCAGAAGCCGTAAGAGATGAGCCTGAATCACTGCCCGAGCACGAGCGAAACTACATCTCGGGTCCCCTCGGCAAACTCACCGATCATCCAGTCGTCGTTGGTTTCCTCAATGAGTTTCTCAACCACCCCCATCTATCGAGCCCCTATTGCTATGGCTTCCGCATGGAAAGTTCCGGTCTCCGGTCGCCGTCCGCAGAGCCCGACAAACAGGGCAAGTTCAGCCCCCACAACGGCAGTGGCTTCTTTCGCTTCGCCGTCGACTCTCACCACTACCAGTGCGTCCCCGGCAAGGCCTTCAGCGGTCTGACGCGCGTCGTGTGGGAGTTGGCCCCCGTGAAGCACATGCAGGGCGGCACCCTTCTGGCGACGGGCAGTCACAAGGCCGCCTATACCGCCCCGGAGTCGATCCAGGATCCGCAATCTGAAGTGTGGGATACGTACGCATGCCCTGCGGGTTCTGTGCTGTTCTTCACCGAAGCGCTCGCACACAGCACCTGTCCATGGACGAACACCGAGAATGCACGTGTTGGAATCTTCAACCTGTACAACAGTGTCGGTTCCAGTTGGGGTGACTGGCAACCACCGGAAGCATTGATCGAGAAAATGCCCCCGAAACGACAGACCTTGTTTCGCGGCGTGCATTGCGCGAACAACGTTCCCGGATTCCGCTACGGCGGACAGAACCAGGCAGACCGACCAAGAGCTGAAGTGTAGACGAAGGATCACTTCTTCTTCGGGGTAAGAACCATCATCGTGCCCACCTCAGAGTAGCCCACGACAGGGTAGAGCTTGGCGCCAGCATGACTGGCCAACAGCGACGCCTGCCGCGCACCACCTTTGCGATCGTCGCGCAGCATCTTGGCCAGCAGGGCGCGGGCGATGCCCTGGCGCCGACACTCGGGTTGCACGTACATCCCGCCACAGTACGTCGCCTTGTCGGCAACCACACTGTTCACCCAGCCCACGATGTCGTCTTTCACAAGAGCCACATAGACACGCATGGGCGGGTCTTCGGCATCGACGTGCTCGGGCAGGATCTGGCGACGGGCCGCCGTCTTGGCGAGACGTTCGGCCATTTCCATGGTGGTCACTCGCTTCAGGGTCACCGGCGAAACCACGCGGGGAATCCTCGACAGGGAGTGGATCATGAAAAACTCTGTGTGATTGAGACGGTAGCCGAGGTCCTTGTAGGTGTCACGTATCAGGTCCGCATCGTCATCAGGGCCATGAATGGGGCACAGACAGTAGTGACCACGTGCGTGTTTGCGGGCCACGGCATGAACGTCGGTTGGATCCATGCGGTGGGAGATGAACTCTTCACGTCGCTCACCACCCTTCTTTCGGGGTTCGTCATACATGCGCCACAGCCCATCCACTTTCTCAAACAGATAGGGATGGGTGAAACTGCGCTGGAAGCCGTATCCACGAACGACGGTCTCGATAGCGAGATCGATCTCGCGTTGCGTGACCTGCTTGCCACGGCTTTCCTCCTTCAGGTGGCCCGTCGAGGCGGGAAGACGAACCCACTTGCTGGACATCGGTGTCGTTGCTATTGGAGACACGACACGAGGGATGTCATACCATACGCAATGCAGAATCGTTTGAATCTCGTTCACGCGTGCATCGGAATCATTCACTCGAGTGCAGAGGCCAAATGGCGGATGCTTATCGTTATCGTCCCGTCGAAGGATGGGGATTTTCTTCTGGCGGCCAGCCGATGGGAGGCGTCGTTCCGGACGCAGCCATCGATTCGAAGGACCACGTTTATCTGACACGCCGCGATCCACCGGCCATCCTCGTCTACGATCGGGAGGGCAGGTTCCTCAGCACCCTGGGAGAGGGGATCATCAGCAATCCGCACAACATCTGGATCGATCCATCGGACCGCCTCTTCTGCGCCGATGTCGACGATCACACAATTCGGATCTTCGATACATCAGGAGAGCTTCTGCACACGTGGGGCACGCCGAACAGGGTGGGCGCTTCGGATCACCCCTTCAACATGCCCACCAAAGCGATGGCCTCGGCCACAGGAGAGGTCTTTGTCTCCGACGGGTATGGTCAGCATCGTGTTCACCGTTTCAGCGCTGATGGCGAACTCGAACTCTCCTGGGGTGAAGAGGGAACCGGTCCAGGCCAGTTCGCTCTCCCGCATGATGTGTGCATCGACTCTCGCAATCGGGTGCTCGTCTCGGATCGGACGAACAACCGCATCCAGATATTCGACCGGGACGGCCGTTTTCTTGAGCAGTGGACGGACATCATGGCGCCGAACAACATCCACATCGATGAGAGCGAGATCGTGTACGTCGCCGAGGCGCCGCAGCGTGTGAGCATGTTCAATCTCGACGGCCAACTGGTGGCGCGGTGGGGGGAGGAAGGGGAAGGCCCCGGTCAGTTCATCGATCCCGTCCACGGAATCAGCGTCGACTCGAGAGGGGACATCTACGTGACGGAGGTGCCCCATCACGCAGACCGTGTACAGAAATTCACGCGCACCTGATACCGGGCCATTGCCTCGGTTGGCCCTGCTGTGCGGTGTGGTCATAGATTCCGGCACTCGCAGCTTGAGGGACAAGCCCTGAGGCACCATGGCAGGAGGAGAGATGGACGTGAACGTCGTGAATGCACCCCAGACTTTCGGACAGATCCTATGACCGGTATGCTGCTGTCACCGTCACAGCTGGATGAGTTCAAGGCCGAGGGAGCGCTTCAGATACGGGGTTTGATTCCTGCCGACGTAATCGATGACTGGCAGGACCAATTGCGCGCCGTTTGCACCGGCGGAGTCGATCTCGACAAGCCGAGTACCTGGCCCGCTGGACGCTACGCACCAGAAGGTGGTTGGCCCGAGCTCAATCCAAATCAGTACGACGTGCTCAATCTGCAGTCCATCGTCGAACAGATCGGCGGTGGCGCCTTCGCGTCATCGCACCCAGCAGGTCACCCATGGTCGCCGCAGGTGCCCATGACCCGCGTAATCCTGCCGAGCGAGCCTGGCACCGAATGGACCGCCCCTCTTGATGGGCATCTCGATGGGTATGCCACCGGTTGGGGTGGTGGCTTCATGGTGTTTTTCGCGGTCCTGCTTTGGGACGTCAGCAGTCCGACCGGCGGGGGGACCGCCTACTGGCCGCGGTCCCATCTTGCGAATCACCGACACTTCTTGAAGCATCCCGACCAGTTTGATGGGTCCTACCTCTTCACCGAGCCTGTGAAAAGCGGTGGACATCGAGCCCTGTTGGACGATGACCCCAGCGTGGGGGACGTGGTCTGCATGACCGGGAACGCCGGGGATGCGATCATGGTCCACGGCCTCACGACACACATTGGATCGGTGAATGCGGCGGGATCTCAGCAGCCTCGCGTGGCACAGTTCGCCCGATTCTCTCACCGGGAAATGAGGGAGCAGGCACCGATGGTCATGTTCCCCGACAAGGACGGGACGCCGTGGAAACCACCACCGGGAACCCAAGACGACGACAATCAGGGGACCGGTTTTCTGCCACTCGGGCATCCGGGGCGCGATCTGATACGCTATGACGTTTCCGAGAATCTCTGGAAATACTGGTCCGACGCGCTCAACACCGAGCGGCCCTGAGCGTGTCCGAACCTGTTTCGCGATCGCTTTGTAGCGAGCCCCGAGTTTCATCAAGGACAACGTCATGAGCCAGTTGCATCCCGAAATGCGCAAAATCATCGATCTCGTCGACGCCGATCTGCGTGAGCGCGGGTGGGCCGATCTACACTCGGCGGGCGCCGAAGCGGCGCGGGAGTTTCTTGAAAGCTGGGTGCCGCCGGAACAGGATCGACCACCGATCTATCAGACCGAAGACCGACCGGTGCCGGGTCCAGCGGGAGATATTCCGGTGCGCATCTTCCGCCCACGCGAGACGTCAGAAACCATGCCCGTGCTCGTGTGGTATCACGGTGGTGGCTGGGTTCTGGGAAGTCTTGACCTGTCCGAGGTGAACTGCAGGCAACTGGCCAATGATGCGGACTGTGTCGTGGTCTCCGTCGACTACCGCCTGGCGCCGGAGCATCCCTTTCCTGCAGCCATCGAAGACTGCCTGGCAGCCACAGCCTGGATTCACGCCCATGCCGACGAGTTGCGTGTAGATCCTCAACGGATCGCTGTCGCCGGTGACAGCGCCGGTGGCAATCTGGCAGCGTGTGTGGCGTACAGCGCCAAGGCGCTTGGATTGCCTCTCGTGCTGCAGTTGTTGGTCTATCCCGTCATAGACGCTGATTTCGAGCGCCCCTCCTACGTCGACAATGCCGAAGGTTTCTTGCTGACGCGCGAGGCGATGCGCTTCTACTGGGATGCCTATGTACCGAACCTCACCCAACGCACGGATCCGCGTGTCGCACCCATCCACGCCAGCGACCTGTCTGGTGTGGCCCCCGCATGGATCATCACGGCCGAGCTGGATCCATTACGTGATGAAGCCGAAGCCTACGGTGAGGCATTGAGGTTGGCTGGCGTCACCTCGACGACCCGTCGCTACGACGGCATGATTCACGCCTTCTTCAACATGGCTACCCAAGAGCCCGTCGATGCCGTTACCGAGGGGACTCGCGCCGCCACCGCCGCTTTGCGAGAGGCTTTCGAGAACTAACCTTCTGGGGGTTCCAAACCTCAGCGGGATTGCGCTACATTCTCATTCTATAGCTACCTGCGCGACGATCTCTCTGCTGCTTCCCAATGCGGAGCCTGTCCGATGAAGAAGATTCTCGTTGCTGTCGATTTCTCTGACGCCTCCATCACCGCCGTGCGCCAGGCTCTGGTCCTGGCTGAAGCTCTTGACTCGGTGGTGACTCTCCTCCACGTACTGCACGTGCCCGCCGAAGATCCGGGATTCTACTCATCTCGAAAGCTTGGCAAGAAGCTGTTTCGAAACATTGAAGAGGCAGCGACGGGGATGATGGCCGAATTCGTGGGTAAACACACGAAAAAGGCGAAGGCGAAAGTACAAACACAGATCCTGCCGGGTCTCCCTGGGGACGAGATTGTGCGTCAGGCCCGCAAGCTGAAGGCGGACCTCGTCGTGATCGGCACCCGCGGCTATTCCGGTCTCAAGCGGTTTCTTCTCGGTTCGGTTGCCGAGCACGTCATCCCACGACGTGCTGCGTCGTGGG